>JASHQQ010000236.1 GCA_030039035.1 Acidobacteriaceae bacterium
AGCCAACTCATCGACTGCGTCCACAGCCGCGACGGGCGCGCCTGAACGCTCACCAGGTCCGAAGGATGGAACGCAGATTTCATCGCTTAGAGCTTTCTCTGCGCGGCCAGTTGCATGTAGGTTGCGTCCATGCGAAGGCGGACGCGGTCTTTGCGGCCCTGCACGGTTCCGTCGGGATAGAGGATGGCGACGTCGTCTACCGAGCGAATGTTTTGCCCCAGTAATTCGTGCCGGAAGCAGAACTGGCGCACCAGATCCATCTTCTGCTTCAGATCGGAGCTGCCGGCAAACTGCGCGGCTGCATTCGGCTGAGTGAAGAGATATGTCGTGCGCAACTGCTCCTTGTAGGATTCGACGCTGTCGTCGGAGGCCGCGGCGCTGCCGCGAATCGCCAGCGCATTGTCCGGGCCGGAGCCCGCGAGCTGCGCCATCGTCTCATACCATGCGCCGGTCACCGCCTTGGCAAAGCGCACGCCGGAGCCATCGGGCCGGTTGAGCACTTCGCTGCGCACGACGAGCAGATCGAGGATTTCGCCGGGAATGCGCGAAGAGTCAAAGAGTTCGTGCACGCCGGAGTCCTGCGAGAGGATTTCGGAGACCAGCGGCTTCCAGGTGACGGCTATCTGGTTGCTTTTGTTGCCGAGAAACGCGCCCACGATGTCGGAGTCGCTGGTGTTCATCAGCTTGAGCCGGCCAAGCTGGCTGTCAAGACCGTTGATATCCATGGCTCTCTCGAGCAGATATTCGGAGACGGTCTTCTGCACCAGAAGAATGGGCCGGCCGGCGAGCTGCGCCAGGCTGAGATTGTTGCGCGCCAGCACGGCGTCGTTGCCGTTCGAGTAGTCGCCGATGATAACGGCCGTCGAGTCGACGCCCGCCGCAGCCGGCATGTCGAGCGCTTCCATGTTGGTCATGGTGCAGGCGTCGATGTTTTTGGCGACGAATGCGTCGAGCGATGCGGCGTAGTCGAAGCGCTGCACCTTGATCACGACGCCGTATTTATCGGCCCAGCGCTTCAAAATGCCCGATCGGGCCATGTAGAAATACGGGTTCCAGCCCGCATAGACCGACCACCCGACAACAAAGGTCGGCTCCTCGGCGCCGAGAGAAGGAGAGAAGAAGGCAACCTGAAGCGCGACGAGCAGCAGGGCGCGCCGAAATAGAGTCCACCTGTCTGAAAGAATCCGGTGCAAATCCTTCCACCCTTTGGGGCTGAATTGAGGCAGATTGCTGCTTTCGAGAGAGACTTGTGGTAGCTGTCCTGTCCGAACTTTACTCTTGCCCGCATCAGGAACGCATGAGGATTCAAGTTATTTATGCCGGCGATAAGCTGTCCAGAATCGCCGGAGTGGTCGGCACTGGTCGTCCGGCAGTTTGGACCTACTGTGCGGGAACCGGAAGCCGCCATACCCTGGCGCCCATCAGACTGGTGAGCCACAACGATCCGTGTGCGTACCGGATGCTGTCGCCCCCTTTTCCATGCCACTGTCCTGTCACGCTGTTGGTTGCGGGATCGATCCGCGTAATGGGAAAGTCAAACACCGTGGCCCAAACCGCTTCGCCGCCGAAGGCGATTTCGCCGCCGAAGCCCGGGATTCCGGCGGGAATGAGCGCCACGCGTTTGCCGGTCGCCGCATCGACGCGCGCAATGGTGCCGTCGCCCTGGTTGAGCACCCAGATCGATCCGGCGCCGACCGTGAGAAAGCGCGGCATGGGCCCGACGGGTGTCTGGCCGGCCACCGAGTTCGTCGCGGGATCGACCCGAACAAGTGTTCCGCCGGCGTTGGAACTGACCCAGACGAAGCCGTTGGCAAAGACCGGATTGAACGAGCCGGCCGGAATGCGAATGCGGGCGACGACCGAGTTCGAGGCCGGGTCGATGCGGGCGAGATCGCTTGCCTTCGAAGTCACGATCCACACGCTGCCCGCGCCGACCGCGATGCCGCCTTCGGAATCGGCCGGACCGGCAGCGATGGTCGCTTGCGGCGCGGCGGACCTGGCATCGACGCGCACAACGGAATGGTCGCCGCAGCTCGGAATCCAAAGGCTTCCGAAGCCAATGGCCAAGCCGGAACATGGTTTGGCGACGCTCACAATCGCACCCGGCAAATTGGTTTTTGCATCGAGCCGGACAACATGATTGACGCTGGAACTCGTTACCCAGACCGCATCGTCGCTGACAGCCATCCAATCGGGCTGGCCTTCGACAGGGAATGTCGCGACGGGCTTCAGATCGGAGATGTCGTGCCGCACTCCCGGCGTCGCAACGCCGTTCTTCGGCGGGAATTTCGCGGCTTGCGCATGGGAAACCATCGTTCCCGCGCAGAGGGTCCAGGTGGCGGCAGAGCGAATCGCGGCAGTCCAGATCTGTTTTCGGGGACTCATTCCTCTCTCCCTTGAAATATATGCGGCATTCGCCGACGTCACCTATCCTGCCGCCTGCGAAAGTCTCAATGGGGTGTAGACGCGGTCCATTGCGCCGGCCGCGATTTCGAGAAACGCCTGTGCCGCATGGGTCAGGATACGGTCCTTGCGATGGATGAGAGCCAGCTCGCGCTGCAGCTTCATCCCCTCGACCATGACGATCTTCAGCAGGCCCGCGTGGAGGTCGTCCAGCACGTTGGCGCGAGGCAGGAAGCCCATGCCCAGCTCCGCGCAAATCAGGCGCTTGAGCAATTCGCTCGAATCCACTTCCATGGCGATGCGCGGCTGCACATCGCAAGCCGAGAAGAAGGTGTTGACCAGGTTCCGCTGCCGGCCCTGCTTGAGCAGAAGCAGGGGAAACTTGAGGATTTCCTCGAGCCTGGCCGTGGACTGGGCGGACAGCGGATGGTTGGGGGACACCGCCAGCACCATGTCGTCGCGATGAACGGCCTGGACGACGAGACGCGGGTCCTCGACCGGCATGGAAACCACGGCGAAATCGACTTCGCGGTTTATGACCATTTCAACGGAGCGAAGATGTTCGGAGCGCACGATATTCAGGTTTACACGCGTGTAGTGCTTCTTGTACTGCGCAAAGACACGCGGCAGTATATAGAGACTGGTGGCCTCGCTCGCGGCCACCGATACCTCACCGCGCGCCGAGCGATAAAGCTCGTTGACGGCGACGAGAATGTGGCTGTGGCACTGCAAGCAGTGCTCGGCGAACGGCTCGAAGAGTCTGCCGGCGGCGGTGAACATCACCTTTCCGCCATCGCGATCGAAGAGGCGGGCACCGACTTCCTTCTCGAGAGAGCGGATCTGCGCGGAGATGGCCGGCTGCGTTACACCCAGCTTTTCGGCCGCGCGCGAGAAGCTCTTCAGCCGTGATACATGCTGAAAGGTCCTGAGTTGCTCGAAGTCCATGCGACACTTCCAAAGTTCAGTCTCTGAATTCCGCGACAAGCGATCCGAATCCTCTTCAGAAAGGATCCTGTCCGGGCGCAAGATTTCCCGTGCACTCGGGCAGACGGGGTGGCAAAATGCAATCCATGCGGCTCATCCATCGAACCGGAATCCATCGTCCCTCATTCGCTCTTCTCCTTGCCTTTGTTGCCGCCAGCGTCACGTTTGCCGGGCAGCCGCAGGCCAAACAGACCGTGTATGATTTTTCGCTCGTCGATCTCGACGGCAGGGTCGTTCCTCTTTCCACGTACAAAGGCAAGCTGCTGCTCATCGTCAACCTCGCGAGCCAGTCTGTGTTTCACGATCAGATCGCGGCCCTGAATGAACTGCAGAAAACCTACGGCCCCGATGGGCTCGTCATTCTGGGCATTCCTTCCTCCGACTTCGGCGGGGAAGAGTTGACCGATCCGGCCGCCATGCGCAAGTACTACGCCGATACGGTGCACGCGGCGTTTCCTGTCTTTGCGCGTGCTTCGCTCACCGGCCCCAACGAGATTCCCCTCTACCAATTCCTGTGCGATCCCAAACAAAGCCTTCCCGGCGGCGACCTCCACTGGAACTTTTCCAAGTTCCTCATCGACCGCAAGGGCGAGCCCCTGGCCCGCTATGAAGCCGGCAATGATCCCGGCGATCCCGACTTCCACGTCCTCGTCGAAAAAGCGCTTTCGGGCAAACTTCAGAAGCAGACTGCCGGCCCGAAGACGGAAGCTGCGGGCGATGACGATGACGAGTAGCGGCAGCCGCTCATGCGGTTGAGGTCGCGACTGCCAGGCTCCGCTGCTGCAGATAGTTCCTCCATCCTCCGAATTGCGTAATCTCTTTCGCTCCGTCGAGGCCGGCAGGCTCGCAAAGAAAACCCTTTACCTGCGAGCCGTCGGCAAGCCGGATTGTGCCCAGCGCGAGCGGCGGGGGAATGGCCGCGAGAAAACTGCCCACGGTGTCCTCCGGCATGGCCCAGACTTCCACTTCGATTCCCTCCCCCGCGAATGCCGGCGTGTAGACGAGCGCCGGCTTGGGCGGATGGGTATTGGCGAGCGCGTAGAGACGATAATCCGGACCGGTGCGCGTACATCTCGCGAGGCGCGCCTTGCGCCCGGTCAGTTGCCAATTGAGTGGCTGGCCGCCGAGATGCGCACCGACAACCGCCATGAGGACGCATCCCGGAGGTGTTCCGGATGCAGGAATCGGCGGCGTTGCCGCAAGCTCGCGCCCGGAACCGGCGAGCGCCCCGGCGAGTCGCCGATGCAGCCGATCTGCAATGCGCAGCAATCCCTCGTCGGTAAATGCTTTGCCGATCAGCGACACGCCAAAGGGCAGGCCGCTGGGCTTGAAGCCGGCGGGCGCCGCGACCGCGGCCAGATCGAGCAGATTGACGAAGTTGGTATACGTGCCGAGATTCGCGTTGAGTTCGAACGGCGCGGCCAGGACCTGCCCGATGGTGTAGTGCGTGGGCGCAGTCGGAAGCAAAAGAAAATCTGTCTGATCGAAGACTGCGTCGGTTTCGCGGCGCAGCGATTCAAGAGCGTAGGCGGCCTCGAAGGTATCGATCGCGGTGAACTTCCCGGCGCCACGAACGATTGTCCCGACTGTGGCATCGAGATCGTGCGGATCGCGGGCAAGGAATTCACCCAGCGCGGCGAGCCGCTCGGCCACCCAGGGGCCCTTGTAAAGCATGCCCGCAACCTGGGCGAATGGCGCGTAATCGAATTCGGCTGCAGTTCCGCCGAGATCGATCATGGCCGCTACCGCTGTGCGCCAGGACCGCGCAGCATCCTCGTCGCCGAAGAAGATCAGACCATCCGATGCCGGTATGCCGAAGCGGAATTCGGCCGATGCGCACCACGGAGCCGCATCCCCGCCCGGAGATGGAACGCGCGAACAGGGATCTTGTGCATCGAAACCACGCACAATGGAAAAGATCCGCGCAGCATCCGCGCAAGTCTCGGAGAAGATCGAAACACAATCGAGCGAACGGCAGGCTGGAAGCAGACCGTTTGTGCTCAGCAATCCGCGCGTGGGTTTCAATCCCACCAGGTTGTTGAACGCCGCCGGAACACGGCCCGAGCCTGCCGTGTCGGAACCGAGAGAAAAGCTCACCCATCCGCGCGCCACGGCAATCGCCGAGCCGGAACTCGAACCGCCGGAAATGTAGTCTGCATGGAAGACGCTCGAACAGATGCCGTATGGCGTTCGCGTGCCGACGAGGCCGGTAGCGAACTGGTCCATGTTTGTCTTGCCGATGAGAATCGCGCCCGCGTCGAGCAGCCGCTGAACGACCGTAGCGGTCCGAGCCGCGACGCGAGCGCAGGATGGGCAAGCGGCAGTGGTGGGCAGGCCTTCGACGTCGAAGTTGTCCTTCACGGCGAACGGGATTCCGTAGAGCGGCAGCGAGCGGGCCGATTCGCGCGACTCGAGTTCGCAGGTGCGCGCGAGATTGTCCGCCATGGGAACCAGCGTGATCCAGACCGGCCGCTCGCCGGCACGCGCAATCTCGGCGTAGACGCGCTCGACAACTTCAGTGGGCCTGAGCGAGCCGTCGCGATACGCGTTTTCGAGCGATGTAATATCCATTCCCGTTCCGATCCCCGCTTCACACGGCACAAAGAATCGCGAGCTGCTGGCCCGCATTCACCATCTGGCCCGGGCGGCAGAGCAGTTCGCGGACAACTCCGGCGACCGGCGCGGCAATCTCCAGCTCGATCTTCATCGCATCGAGCACCACCAGCCGCTGGCCCGCGTGAACGCGTTGTCCCGGCTCGGCCGCCACGCGAAAGACGCTTGCCGTCATGGGCGCGTGCACGGCCTCGCAACCTTCCGGAACCGCGCGCTCAGCCTGTTCCGGTTCGGGCAGCGCAGCGATCGCGGCTGTGGTGTCGAGCTGGCCGTTCTGCCGCCAGCGCTCGCGCTCTTCCTGGAATGCCTGCGTCTGCCGCTGCTTGAATTCCGCAATTCCCGGCTGGATCGAGTCGAGAAATGCGCCATAGTCCGACAGGTCGAACTGCGACGGTTCGATGCGCGGATCGAAGGCACCGTGCAGGATGTCGCGTCGCAGTTCAAGCAATTCGCCGGTGGAAACGGGATAGAAGCGAATCTGATCGAAGAAGCGCAACGCCCAGGGCACGCCCTCGACAAATGTACTCGTGACGCGGTGCGTGTTCCACACCTGCACGGTGCGGCCCACGAGCTGATATCCGCCCGGGCCTTCCATTCCGTAGACGCACAGATACGCCCCGCCGATGCCGACGGCGTTTTCCGGCGTCCAGGTTCGCGCCGGGTTGTACTTGGTCGTCACCAGACGGTGCCGAGGGTCGACTGGCGTTGCCACCGGAGCGCCGAGATAGACGTCGCCGAGGCCGAGCACCAAATAGCCCGCCTCATGAACGATGCGATGCACGTCATCGGCGCTGGCGAGGCCATTGATGCGGCGGATGAATTCGATGTTGTCAGGACACCAGGGTGCGTCGGGTCGCACGGCCTGCACGTACTTGGCCTGCGCCAGTTGCGTTGCGGGGTCATTCCACGAGAGCGGCAGGTGCACGAAGCGCGAGGGAACGGCAGCCTGGGGTTCGACGGGAAGATCGGCGTCGAAAGCTTCGAGCGCGGCGAGCAGTTCTTCCCGGCGAAGACGACGGTTGTCGTAGTGAATCTGCAGGCTGCGCACGCCGGGAGTGATGTCGATCACGCCCGGCAAGGCGGCGCCGCGCAGCTTGCCCTCGAGCAGGTGGACGCGAAACCGCAAGGCCAGATCGAGAACGTTGGGCCCGTATTCTACGAGCAGATACTTGTCGCCATCGGCGCGACAGACCGCTGCCGGCCAACGATGGATCGCATTGCGCAGAATCGCCGGTTCCGGCGGGGCCGGTTGCGGCAGATGCGGCAACGAGCCTTCGAGTGTCGCGACCAGCCGTTCGACGGCTGCCTCGAGAGCTTCGGCCTGTTCCAATGTCAGGCGCCGAAAACGGACCGTGTCGCCGGCCTTGAGCTGGCCGAGCTTCCAGCGCTCGGCCTCGACGACGACGGCCGGGCAAACGAAGCCGCCGAGGCTGGGACCGTCAGGCCCGAGAAGGATCGGCATGTCGCCGGTGAAGTCGATGGAACCGACAGCGTAGGCGTTGTCGTGGATGTTGGAGGGATGGAGGCCTGCCTCGCCGCCATCCTTGCGCGCCCACTGCGGCCTGGGACCGATGAGCCGGACACCGGTGCGATCGGAGTGATAGTGTACACGCCACTCCGAGCTGAAAAGCATTTCGATGTCGGCGGATGTGAAGAAATCCGGCTCGCCGTGCGGGCCGTAGACCACGCCGATCTCCCAGTGGCGCGAACAGGCCAGCGCTTCCCTGTCGAGATACGCCGGCGGCGCGACTTGATCCGCGTGCCTCCCAAGGTGCACCACATCGCCGGCGCGCAGCGCGCGTCCTGCGTGCCCGCCAAAGCCGCCGAGCATGAAGGTTCCGCGGCTGCCAAGAAAACGCGGCGCATCGATTCCGCCGGCGACGGCGAGATAAGCGCGCGCGCCTCCGCCCTTGACTGCGCCAAGCCGAAGTGAGCCGCCGGCACGCACTGTGAAGGCCTGCCATTGCGGAACGGGCGCGCCATCGATCGTTGCACCCATGTCCGCGCCGGTGAGCGCGATCGTTGCGTCCGCGTCAAAACGCAGGCGAGCGCCCATCGTGGTCATTTCGAGGGCTGCAGCATCTTCCGGATTTCCGACGAGGCGATTGGCGAGTCGAAACGCAAGTGTGTCCATGGGACCCGAAGGCGGCACGCCGACGTGCCAATAGCCGAGCCGCCCGGGATAATCCTGAATGGTGGTCTGCGTTCCGCCATCGAGAACCTCGAAAGCAGCGCAGCCCACAGTGAAGCTGCCCAGAAACGCGGTTGTCATTGCACCGGCAGCGAAGGTTTCGCTCGCGGCGACGGCGCGGAGATAGCGGAGATTGGTTTCGGTGCCGTACAGGGCTGTCCGATCGAGCGCATGGCGCAGCCGCATCACGGCATCGGTGCGATCCACGCCGGTAACAATGATCTTGGCGATCATGGGATCGTAGAAAGGCGTGATTTCCGTGCCGTTTGCCACCCACGTCTCAACGCGCGCCAGCTCTGCCGCGGGAAAGCCCGCGTGGGAGAGCTTGCCGGGAGCGGGTTGAAAGCTCTTCGCCGGATCCTCGGCGTAGACGCGGGCTTCGATAGACCAGCCTTGCGGCTCGCGCCGCAAGCTTTCGATCGGCGGCAGCGTTCCCGCCGCCTGCCGGATCATCATCTCGACCAGATCGAGGCCGGTCACCTGCTCGGTCACGCCGTGCTCCACCTGCAGGCGCGTGTTGACTTCGAGAAAGTACCAGGCGCGCGTGTCGGCGTCATAGAGAAACTCGACTGTGCCCGCCGAGGCGTAGTTCACGGCTTTGCCGAGCAGCACCGCGGAAGCTTCGATGGCCTTCGCTGTCGCATCGTCGAGACCGGGTACGGGCGTCTCTTCGATGACCTTCTGGTGGCGGCGCTGCGCCGAGCAGTCGCGCAGGCCGAGGGCCAGGATGCCTCCCTCGCCATCGCCGAAGATCTGCGCCTCGACGTGCTTGGCCCGAGCGACGAACTTTTCGAGGAAGACGCTGCCATCGCGAAAGCTGTTGCGGCTGAGGCGGACGACGGACTCGAATGCTTCGCCCAGCTCTTGCGCGTTGTGGCAGGCTCGCATGCCGATGCCGCCGCCGCCGGCCGAGCTCTTCAGCATCACCGGAAAACCCAATACTTTGGCCTGCGCGAGCGCATCTTCGGTGTCGCGCAGGACACCCGTGCCGGGGAGCAGCGGTACGCCACACCTCTTCGCGATGGCTCGCGCCGTATGCTTGAGCGCGAAGGCTTCGATATGCCCGGGCCGCGGTCCGATGAACGCAATTCCCTGCCCGTCGCAAGCCCGCGCGAACTCCGCATTTTCGCTCAGGAAACCGTAGCCCGGATGGATGGCCTCGGCGCCTGTCCGTTTCGCCGCTTCGAGAATTCGATCCATATGCAGATAGCTTTCCGCCGCGGGCGCCGGGCCAATGAGGACAGCTTCGCCGGCATCGAGCGTATGGCGCGCTTCGCGGTCGGCTTCCGAATACACCGCGACTGACGCAATGCCCATGCGCTCGAGCGTACGCAAAATCCGGCAGGCGATCGCACCCCGGTTGGCGACCAGGACCTTAGCGAACATGCTCGTCCCAGACGAGAATCTGCACCGGGGTTGGATTGTAGGCGTTGCACGGATTGTTCAACTGCGGGCAGTTGCTGATCACCATCAGCACGTCCATCCCAGCGCGCAGCTCCACGTACTTTCCCGCCTCGGAGACGCCATCCTCGAACGTCAGGCCGCCATCCGGCGTCACCGGAACGTTCATAAAGAAATTGATATTGCTGGTGATGTCGCGCTTCTCCAGCCCGCGCTTCCAGTGCTGGATGCCGCGAAGGAAGCTCTGCCGGCAGGCGTGCATGTGCCGCTTTTCGAGGGCGTAGCGCACCATGTTGCTTTCCTGCGCGCAGGCGCCGCCCAGCGTATCGTGCCGTCCGCAGGTGTCGGCGGTAATCGTGAGCAGCACATTGCCCTCGGTCGAGATCAGCCGCGTTCCGGTGGTCAGGTAGATGTTGCCCTGCTCGCGAATCGTGTCCTGCGCGCTGTAGCGGTCGGAGTAGTCGTGGGCGTTGTAGAAGAGCGTGTCGACGGCCTGGTTGCCCTCGAGATCGACGATACGCACCGTCTGGCCTCTCAGAATCTCGTGCACAAACGGGTCGCCTGCCTCGACGACGAAGCTGGATTGCGCGGCCTCAGGCAGCAAAGGGCTGATTTGCAGATGGATCGTTGCCACGTCTCGTTTCCTCGCTCAAAATCCTAGAGAAAATAGAACTCGGTCATGAGAAAGCCCCGCGCGTTCTCGGGACACATCATGCGGCAGACATCGTCCGCTCGCGGAGCGGGAACGCTGGAGATGCTCAGCTCGACGGGTCTGGGCGCGTACACTCCGGCGGGATCGAGCGGATGCTGGCAGGTGTTCAGCAACACCAGCACATTCATCTCGGCGCGAAGCTCGACGCGATCTCCAGGTCGCGAGTGATCG
This sequence comes from Acidobacteriaceae bacterium, assembly GCA_030039035.1. Classification (GTDB taxonomy): domain Bacteria; phylum Acidobacteriota; class Terriglobia; order Terriglobales; family Acidobacteriaceae; genus Telmatobacter. The sequence goes on from JASHQQ010000236.1 coordinate 10,476, forward strand.
ACGCTGAAATGGAGCATGCCTTCATCATCGACGACAACCTTGCTGAAGAAATTCACCGTTGCATGCAGGTCGCGCGGGCCCAGCCCGTATTTGCCCAGCTCGACGATCAGGCCGTCGCGCGCATTCTGGCGCCAGTTGTTGCGCGCCTGCTGGTAGGTCGACTTGCCGTACTTCTTGTCGACCAGCGCCGCGTTGGAAACGCCCGCGATGGGATCGTGCCAGCCCACGGTGTCGTCGGTAATCGAGCATAGAATCCGGCCCATGTCGGAATAGAGCACGTGGCCCCGTGTGAGCCGCGCCGTGTGCTGCGCCTTGAGCGTGTCGGGAAGATTGAATCGCTCCGCCGGCAGCTCGAAGTTGAGGAAATACGCTGCCACATTGGCGCCGCCTTCCACATCAGTGATGCGCAGCGCGGTGCCCCGCTTGAGGACGTGCGACCACGTTGCGCCGCCGGGTACGGTTACGGTTGCAGGTAAGCTTGTTTCCATCACCCCTCCTTGCCGAGGATCGGCGCATCCGGGATCGGTCACCGGCACATTGCAGGAGCGCACCTTCAGGATGAAAGACCGCGCTCATCGTCGGCGCCGGCGACGTGAGGAGATGCGTTCTGGGTGAATCGATGCGGCTTCAGCCTGTTCGCCGGGACAACTGCGGCAGGAACTGTTGCAGGAATACACAACGCCCTTACGATTCAGGAGCCGGCTATCCGAAGAAAGATCAACGGCGGGACGGCGGCCCGCAGCAGACATCCATGAAGATCATGCGCAGATGCACCTTGATGGAAGTGCGCCGGGTTGTGCGCCGCGGTGTCATTGCGCAAAGCGTATCACGAATACCATAAGGACCGCATAAAAGAATCTGTGGGAGATTCCCCGTCGATCGCCTGGTCGATGGAAGAATCCCGATTTCCAAATCCGGGCGGGACAGTTCCGCCTGGCGGGTTTATCCTGCTCTGGCATCCCGAATCTGCATCCCGGCAACCCAGGCCAGGCACGCTGCGCGAAACGAGGAGATTTCCAGCATGAAGACTTCCTGCATGTTGAGCAAGGTCGTGGTCGGGCGGAAGCGCTGGATGGCTGCAGCGCTCGGCGCAGTCCTGGTCACTCCATGTCTCTTTGGCGCCGTCCCGGTTCCGCAGACGCAATCCAGCGCGCAGGCCGCGGCGCCGGCTTCGACCCAGGATATCGCCGGCACGTGGCAGGGAACGCTCCACGTCCCGTCGGCCAACCGCGATCTGCGTATCGTAAACAGGATCACCAAAAACGCCGACGGCACGCTCAAAGTGATGTTCTACAGCATCGACCAGAGCGCGCACGGACTGGCGGCCAACAAAGCCACGTTTGAGAATGGGACGCTGAAGTACTCGATCGATGGCGCGAACGTGGCATACGAAGGCAAGATGTCGGCGGACGGCAAGACGCTCGCCGGATCGTTTACGCAGGGCGACTCGATACCGCTGAACTTCGAGCGCGCCACGCCGGATACCGAATGGCCGATGCCCGAGCCGCTGAAGCCGATGGCCGCCGACGCCAATCCGGCGTTCGAAGTGGCGACGATCAAACCCAGCGATCCCAATCGGCGCGGCGCCAAGGCATTCACCTTCCGCGGGCGGCACTTCATCACCATCAGCACCAACATGAACGACCTGATCGCCTTCGCCTACGGGCTGCACCCCAAACAGATCGTTGGTGCGCCGGACTGGTTCGGCACCGAGCTGTTCGACATCGACGGCGTGCCGGACGCGGAGGGCCAGCCCAACGTGAAGCAGACCGCTACCATGGTGCAAAAGCTGCTGGCCGATCGCTTCAAGCTGCAGTTTCATCGCGACAAGAAGGAGCTGGCGGTCTACACGATTACGGTCGCAAGCGGCGGACCGAAGTTGACCAGGACCTCTGCCGGGCCCAACGACTTGCCGGCCTTCGGGTTCCGGGGAAAGCTGGGCGATCTGGTGGTTCGAAACCTGACCATGGCGGATTTCGCCACCTGGATGCAGAACGGCGTGATGGACCGGCCCGTGGTCGACCAGACTGGCCTCACCGATCGCTACGACTTTCAACTGCTGTGGACGCCCGACGATTCCCAGTTTGCGCAATTCCGCGGTGTCGGCGCCGTTCCGCCTCCGCCCACTGACGACGCCAAGGCGCCACCATCGCTATACACGGCCATCCAGGAACAACTCGGGCTGAAGATGGAAGCGACAAAGGCTCCCGACGACGTGATTGTCATCGATCACGTGGAGAAGCCGTCGCCGAATTAGCGTCCAATCGGCAAATTTCGCGACATCGAGCGAAAATGTGATCCTGAGCCGGTCGCCGCGAAGGGGTTCCCGTCGACACGGGTCCGGTCGGCGGGGTAAGCGGCGACGAGTCGAAGCATCCACGGTGAATCCTTCGCCTCGGGCAACAACGTTCCAGGGCCTCACTCCGCGGGACGAATCAGGATTCTTGCGCGAAAGCCCGTTCGTCACAGATCTTCCGCTAACCTCTTTACAAAAACAAACAGATGTAGTATTTCTTCCTATATCGATAGGAGGCTGCCTTGCCCGCCCCCAGACTGTCGCGGCTCGAGTTCCAGATCATGGAGACCCTGTGGGCCAGGGGCGATTCCTCGATTCGGGAAATCCAGGAGTCGTTCCCGGCCAGACGCAGGCCCGCATACACGACCATCCAGACCACCGTCTATCGCATGGAAGACAAGGGTGTGGTGCAACGCTTGAAGAAAGTCGGCAACTTCCACGTCTTCGGCGCGTCGGTAAGTCGCGAGGCTGCGCAGCGCCGCCTGGTCGATGAGCTGCTCGAGTTGTTCGGCGGGCGGACCCAGCCGGTGATGGCGCACCTGGTCGAGTCGGGCAGGCTCTCGCTTGAAGACGTGAAAGAGGCGGAAAAGGCGCTGCGAGAACTCTCGCGCAAGGAGACGTAATCATGAGTCTTCCGTTTCCAGCAACCGATGCATTCCCCGCGGCGCTGGTGAACCATCTGTGGCAGTCGACAGTCGTGTTGCTGGCCGCCTGGCTGCTGGCGCGCGCGCTACGCAGCAACCGCGCGGCCGTGCGGTACCGGCTGTGGATGATCGCGTCGCTCAAGTTTGTGCTTCCCTTCTCGCTTCTGATCGCAGCCGGCGCAATCTTCCATCCCGCCGCGGGTATTTCCATCCGGAAACCGGCAGCCGCCGCCGCGATGGAGCAGGTGGTCGAGCCGTTTTCGCAGAGCGCGTCGACAGTTGCTGCTTTGCCTGCCGCAGTCGCGCGAAGCGAAAGATTGCCCCTGCTGCTGTTTTTCCTCTGGGCCGGCGGCGTGCTCGTGGTCGCTGCACGCTGGCTGCGCGGGTGGGTGCGCGTCCGCGCCGCAGTCCGCGCTGCTTCACCAGTCACATCCCTGGGAAGCGTGCCGGTGCGCTCCACATCGACCTTGCTGGAGCCGGGCGTCTTTGGGATTCTCCGGCCGGTCCTGCTGCTGCCGGACGGAATCGCGGACCGGCTGAGCGAATCGCAAATGAACGCGGTTGTCGCCCACGAGCTATGTCACGTCAAGCGCCGCGACAATCTCACCTGCGCAGCACACATGACAGTCGAGGCGCTGTTCTGGTTTTATCCGCCCGTCTGGTGGATCGGTGCGCGGCTGATCGAAGAACGCGAGCGCGCGTGCGACGAGGCGGTGGTGCAATCCGGCAACGAAGCCGGGACCTACGCGGAGAGCATCGTGAACGTCTGCAAGTTCTGCATCGAGTCGCCGCTGGCCTGCGCGGCGGGGGTGAGCGGATCGGATCTGAAGCAGCGCATCGTGCGCATCATGAGCGGGCACATGGCGCATCGGCTGGGGAAAAGCCGCAAGATTCTGCTGGGCGCCGCCGGCTTTCTGGCGATCGCGCTTCCCATAGCGATCGGGATCTTCCACGCAAGCCAGACGGCCGTGCTGGCGCGCGCCCAGGACGCGCCGGCCGACATTCCCAAATTCGACGTGATCTCCATCAAGCCCAATAAATCCGGCGAAATGAGGATCATGATGCGCTTCCTTCCGGACGGCGTATCGATGGACGGCGTGCCGACGCAGTTGATGCTCACCCAGGCGTTCAACGTGGAGGAGGATCGCATCGTCGACGCGCCGGGATGGGTGAAAACGGACCGGTTCGACATCCAGGCCAAGGTCGCGCCCGAGAACGCGCCCAAGCTCGACAAGCTCAAGCGGGAACAACGATTCGAGATGCTGCA
>JASHQQ010000036.1 GCA_030039035.1 Acidobacteriaceae bacterium
CAATCCCGGCGGTGCGTTCGTGGTTGCGCCGTGCAGTTCGATCGTGGGCTTGGGCGCGGGGCGGCCGGCGTAGGGATCCTTCCATTGCGGGCTGGTCATGCCGGGGCCCCACCAATCCATCTGCGAATTGTTCTCTTTCCACAGCATCCAGATCTTGCGCGCGTCGTCGGTGAGCAGGTTTTCGCTCGCGAATCCGAGATCGTTGGCGAAGCGCTCGGCGCCTTTGGCCACGAGCATCACATGGCCGGTGTGCTCAAAAACCTTGCGCGCAACGAGACAGACGTTCTTGATGTTCTGCACGCCGCCCACGGAGCCCGCCGAACGCGAAGGCCCGTGCATGCAGCAGGAGTCGAGCTCGACGACGCCTTCTTCGTTGGGCAGGCCGCCGAGGCCGACCGAGTGATCCCTGGGATCGTTCTCGCGGCCGAGGCAGATGTGGTGCGCGGCGTCGAGCGTGTCGGCGCCGTCGAGCAGCATCTGGTACGCCTCCTGGATGGTGTTATCGCCGGTGACGCGGGTGACGATAACCGGCTTGGCCGGCGGCTTCATCTGCCTGACGGATTCGGCGGTCTGGCCGGCGTTTTGGGCCCATGCGTCGGCGGCGAGGCCGAGGCCGCCGGCACTCAGCGCGGACAGGGAAAGAAAATCACGGCGTGTGGTCATGCACGGCATGGTATCAGCCAGACGCGGAGCGAATCTCAAGTTCGAACCAGGCCGTGAAAAAGACTTACCGAATGCCGGATTGCCGTCATGTAAGGCAATGGGTAATGGGGTTCTTCGTGTGACTTAGCTCCGGAGCGTAGCTGAAGGTCCCACTCCCGGTACCGATCATCACAACGAACTCATCCCCGTCGTCATTGACGATCGCGAGATCGGGCAGGCCATCTCCGTTAAAGTCCGCGGTGATCAGGTGGTAAAACTTCCCTTGAGCCGGCAACGTGAATGTCCATACCGGCCGGAACGAACCGTTCCCCGAGCCAAGAAAAACCGTCACCGTGTTCGCAAGCGGGTCCGAGACAGCCAGGTCAAGCACGCCATCGCGGTCGAAGTCTCCGATCGCGATCGACTCGACCGAGCCAAGGCGAGCCACGTCGCCGGCAGGGACCAGGTTGCCCTTCCCGTCATCGAGCAACTCAATGAGGGACCCGTCGCTGTCTCCCACGATCACGTCCGGGAAACCATCCCGATTGAAATCGCCGACGACCATCGATCGGGGATCCCGGCCCAACGCCGGCCTTGAGGCCGTCTGTCGGAACGTGCCATCTCCCCGGCCCAGCAAAACAGTCAGATGCCGCGGCCCGGAGGGATCGCCATCGGGCGGAGTCACCTCTGCCAGATCCGCAATACCGTCGCCATTGAAGTCTGCTGTGACAATCAGGGCCGGCGCTTCATCGGGATCATCGCCTGAAACTGCGCGAGCAGCACCGGCCGCCGATGCAACCGACGGCAAGGCTGTGACGATCGCGAAGACCAAAGCCGTCGCTGTCGGCGCGATCCGGATCATCGAATCTCCCCCTTAAAACAGACTAACGCGCGATCAGGGATGCGCGACAGGCGTGTAGTAGTGCATTTTCCCCAAGGGGCCGGGCAGTGTCTGACGAATCGAAAACGCCGCAGATCTGGCCCGAGATCGGCCTTCGGAGGCTAAAGCGTCTGCGTGAGAACTCTTACCAGGGCCCTAAGGTCGGTTTCAAAAGGCCCGCGGCTAAAGCCGCCTCGATGTCTTGCGCCGGAATTCAGCAGCCTGAAGGCTGCTGCTCCCCCCGATTCGTGCACCGAAACTACGCCGAAACCAGTTCTCACGCGCACTCCAAAGGCCTCATCCTTTTTGCGCTCTTCCCGGCACGACTCAAGCCACCCCAAAAAGCAAAACCGGCTTGTCGGGGACCCCGGGAAGTCGTGCCCTGTTACAAAACGCTCGATCAAGCATTCGTCAGACACTACCCAAAGCCCGAGGAGCTTTTTTCGGCAAAGAATGTACGGGCCAAAGCCCGTACCCTTCAGAATGCACCGCTTCCGACAGGCTCCGGAGACGATCGCCCCGTCGGGATCGCAAGGATCGAGCCGCACGCAAGAACCTTCTCTGCCTGCGCGCGGCGGCATTTCCGCTTGGCGGAAGGAACCATCGGGCGGTCACCTAGAATGCTCTGGAGAGAGAAATGGCCCTCTGGCACGCCTTCCTGATCGGCTTCACCGTGCTTCTGCCGCTGATCAATCCCCTGGGATCGGCGCTGGTATTCCTCGGCCTGGTCGGCGACGTCCCGCCGGCTGTGATTCGCTCTCTGGCGCGCAGGATCGCCATCAACAATGTCATCTTCCTTGCCGTGATCGAGCTGCTGGGAGCGGCGATCCTCAATTTCTTCGGCATCTCTCTTCCCATCGTGCAGCTCTCGGGCGGAATCGTGATTTCGGCCATGGGATGGTCGGTACTGAACGAGAGAAGCGCCGGCGCCAGCACTCAAAAAAAAGAAGAAGAGACGGCCGCGGGCGCCGGACGGAATACGCGGCATCTCGAGGAAGGAGTCTTCTATCCCTTCACCTTTCCGATCACTTCCGGGCCGGGCACGCTGGTGGGACTGCTGACGCTCGGCGCGCACATGTCCCGCGGGGCGCTGCTCGAAAACATTCTCGGCCACATCGGAGTGTTTCTCGCCGTCGTGGTGATCAGTTTGCTCTGCTACTTCTGCTATGCGTATGCGCCCAAGCTCGCCAGGGCCATCCCTCAATCCACGGCCCACGGGATTCTTCGCGTCATGGCATTCATCCTTTTGTGCATCGGCATACAGATCGCCTGGAACGGCCTTTCGGCGCTGCTTGGCACGGTGCTGAAGCGGTAAAGGATGGTCCTGGAGCGGCCGGCCCGTGCGCTGAATTTTACCGGGCCGGGCACGAGCTTCCGCGATATGATTCCACGCATTCCCCCTGGGCCCCATCCATTGACAATCCGGATTTCAGACATCGGAGGAAGATGCGAGTATGAGCACGCATGCAGGCTTGCTGACGAAAGGTCTGGCCTGGGCAGCGGTCGCGACGGCAACGATCTGTGCCGGCCAGTTGCAGGTCGGCGGGCCGCCGTCGAACCAGAGCAGCGTGGTGCCGCAGGCGATGCGCTACAGCGGCACCGCGCCCAACCGCGCCGGGGACACGGTGGAAGCCGTGTTCCGCATCTACGCGGCGGCGGAGGGCGGCGAGCCGCTGTGGAGCGAAACGCAGAAGGTGACGGTCGGAGCGGACGGCAAGTATTCGGTGCTGCTCGGCGCGGCCACCGAGGGTGGATTGCCGCAATCGGTGTTCGCCGATGGGCAGGCGCGATGGCTGGGAGCGAGCATCGAGCGCGCGCCCGACGAGCCGCGCTTGCTGCTGGTGTCGGTTCCTTACGCGATGAAGGCGGCCGACGCGGAGACGCTGGCCGGCGTCCCGGCGGCGGAGTTTGTCACGCGGACGCAGATGCGCGCCGGCGGCGCGAACCCCGACGCGGCCAACTCGCGCGCGCACGCCAACGGTTCGATTTCCGGCTCAGGCACGCAGGGTTACCTCGCGTATTGGTGTCAGTATAACGACCTCTGTGACTCGCTGCTTCGTCAGGCGGGGACGCAGCTTTACAGCTCCGTCGACAGCACCTTCGTCATGTCATCGAGCGTCAATGGCAGCGTCATTCCCGGCACGATCAACGGCTATGCGACGGCGAAATCCGGTACGGGCGCCGGAGTGTACGGCACAACCGGCAGCACAAGCGGATTCGGAGTGTACGGCAAGGCGACGGCGAGCACAGGAGCTTCGGCCGGAGTGCGCGGCGAGTCGGACAGCGGAGGCGGCGCGGGAGTGCTGGGCATTGCCAACGCGACGGGCGGCGTTCCTCTCGCCACGCCCGTCGGGGTCAGCGGTCAAACCAGCAGCCCGCAAGGAACTGGCGTGTCCGGGATCGCCTCGTCCGGCGCCGGGTCAGGGACAGGCGTATACGGCCGGACATCGGGCGCCGAAGGAATCGGGGTGTGGGGCGTCGCGGATGCCCTTTCCGGCGCAACGCGCGGAGTTTACGGAGTCACCGACAGCGCCGATGGAAACGGTGTGTATGGCTTGGCATCGCCGGCAAGCGGGAACGCGAATGGCGTGTACGGACTTACGAATGGCGGCAACGGCGCTGGAGTTTCAGGCAAATCTCTCGCGTCGTCCGGGACCGGCAGCGGCGTGTATGGAACGAGCGAAAGCCCGAACGGATTCGGAGTGTTCGGAGTGGCGACCTCGTCTTCGGGCTCGCCGACCGGAGTGTACGGGCAGTCCAACGGCGCGAGCGGAAACGGGGTATCGGGATACGCCGCCGCGACCAGCGGCAGCGGCAACGGAGTCTATGGCGAAAGCCTCGGATCGAGCGGGAGCGGCGTGGCCGGACTGGCGACCGCGGCCTCCGGTTTTACGGCCGGAGTCACTGGCATAACTCGCAGCTCCGGCGGCAACGGAGTGTTTGGCGAGGCAATGGCATCGAGCGGCTCGACAAGTGGCGTATACGGGATGTCCAACAGCACAAACGGCAACGGGGTATCGGGCTACGCGCCAGCCTCGTCTGGTTACACCACGGGAGTCTCTGGCCAAAGCTTCAGCAGCAGCGGTTCGGGAGTCTACGGGTACGCAGGGGCAACCACCGGCTCGACCAACGGCGTCCATGGTGTAGCTGAGAGCACCGGCGGGAACGGAGTGTATGGCATCGAATACTCCACTTCCGGTTTGACCTCCGGAGTTTCCGGCATAAGTTACAGCCCAAGCGGCGCCGGGGTGCTGGGAACGAATGTCTCGGCTACAGGATTCGCGGCCGGCGTGTCGGGTACAACGAGCAGCTCCTTCGGCGCCGGAGTCAGCGGGATGGCCCCGGCACTGACGGGGTTTACCGAAGGCGTCTACGCCAACGACGCCAGCACCAGCGGAAGCGGAGTTTATGCGCTGGCTACAGCGACGAGCGGTTTCGCGAACGGAGTCTTCGGCATCACCTCCAGCACCGGCGGCAACGGAGTCTATGGAGAGTCGGGCGCAACTTCCGGCACAAGCAATGGAGTCTACGGCCTGACGGGAAGTCCCGCGGGTGCAGGAGTGCTTGGAAAAAATACCGCGGCGGGGCCGGCGGTCAGCGGCGTCAACACCGGCGCCGGTTCCGGTGTCGCGGCGTCGAACACAACCGCAAACAGCACGGTAAGTCTGGCCGGGCCGTCCTCCCTTCTGAATGCGACCGTGAGCAACGGGAGCGTATTCACAGTCGACAACAGCGGCGACATCGTTACCACCGGGAACGTCTCCCTCGGCGGCGGCATCGTGATCGGCGCGACCAAAACCACGAATGTCGGCGCCGGGACCTTGACCGTGGGCGCAGTCCAGGTGACGACCGTCGGCGGTTACACCGGGGACGTGACGATCGGCGGCAATCTCAGCGTGACGGGCAGCATCAGCAAAGGCAGCGGCTCGTTCAAGATCGACCATCCGCTCGATCCGGAACACAAGTATCTCTCGCACTCGTTCGTCGAATCGCCGGACATGATGAACGTATACAACGGCAACATCGTGACCGACAAACATGGATCGGCGACCGTGACTCTGCCCGACTATTTCGAGGCGCTCAATCGCGATTTTCGCTATCAGCTCACGGTAATCGGGCAGTTCGCGCAGGCGATCGTGGCGACAAAGATCTCGAATAACCGGTTCACGATCCGCTCCAACAGGCCGCATGTCGAGGTGTCGTGGCAGGTCACGGGCATTCGCCAGGATGCATATGCCAACGCGAACCGCATTCAAGCGGAGGAAGACAAGCCGGCGGACGAGCAGGGCTACTATCTGCATCCGGAGGTATTCGGTCAGCCGGCGAGCAGGAGCATCGCCGCAGCAAAGACCGCGAGTGTGCCCGAGCCGAGCGGCTTGAATTCGCGGTAGAGCACGGGCAAGTCATCCTGCCATTTTCGTCCGTTATGGCGGACGGCAAAAAATGGGGCACCCCTGAATTGAACGGAGCCGGAAGTCAAGCCGCAGCCTCGCCGTCGGGAGGATTCGAGTAGCCGGGCTTTGATCCATTTGAGTCCTCCGCGCTGTTTCGACGAGACTCAATCTGCCGTTCCGCCCGGCCGCGATTTCAAGGGAGCTCGACGGCTCCGCCAACAGCGCGATTCTGCGGCTGGCTTTCGCTCAGGCGCTGCGGTATGATGCTTCCCATTCCCCTCGGGCCCCAAATCCCTCGACAATTCAGAAACCAGACAACGCAAGGAGATGCGAGCATGAGCACACGTACCAGCTTGCTTTCGAAAGGTCTCGTTTGGGCAGCCGTTGCAATGGCGGCGACATGTCTCGGTCAGGTGCAAGCGGCAGAGCCGGCGCCGAACCAGGGAAGCGTTGTACCGCAGGCCATCCGGTACAGCGGCACGGCGCAGAATCGCTCTGGAGATGCGGTGGAAGCCGTATTTCGCATCTACGCGGCGCAGGAGGGTGGCGAACCGCTATGGAGCGAGACGCAGCATGTGACCATCGGCCAGGACGGCAAGTACTCTGTGCTGCTGGGTGCTGCCACACAAGGCGGATTGCCGCAATCGGTGTTCGCGGACGGTCAGGCGCGATGGCTGGGCGTGAGCATCGAGCGCGGACCGGATGAGCCGCGTGTGCTGCTGGTGTCGGTTCCCTATGCGATGAAAGCCGCCGACGCGGAGACGCTGGCCGGTGTGCCGGCGGGGGAGTTCGTCACGCAGGCGCAGCTTCGCGCCAATGCGGCGCAGGCGGCATCAGCAGCGCTCGCTCAGACAGGCGCAGCCAAGGGCCCGGCAGCGGTTCTTCGCGAGGGAACGCCGACCGGTTCGGGCACGGCCAACTTCATCCCCATTTGGAAGACGTCTTCCACATTGGGCAACTCAAGCCTCCTCCAGTCGGGGTCTGCCGCCGCCGGCTACAGCCTGTTTGTGGATGGCAACCTCTCGGCGGCGAATATCACCGGAGTTACCGTCGCGGCAACCAATCTTCACACGACTAAAGGCAGCTCGGCAGTCGACGGACTTGAGACATCGACCTCCGGGCTCGTTTATGGGGTCAACGGCTTCGCTTTCAGTTCCACGAGCGGCGCGGCCGGGGTGAACGGCGTTGCAGGTTCTAGCACCGGACAAGTCTACGGCGTATACGGCCAAGCGAAGAGCACCACGGCCCAGGCTGCCGGCGTGAACGGCGTGGAGACGGCAACCACAGGCGAGGTCTACGGCGTGAGCGGGACGAGCTCGAGCACCACCAAGCTTGCCGCCGGCGTGGGTGGATATGAGGGCGCAGCTTCGGGACAGGTCTACGGCGTGTTTGGACTTACGAAGAGCACAACGAGCCTCGCCGCAGGGGTAGGCGGCGGATCCAACGCAACAACCGGACAGGTGTATGGAGTGTACGGCGTGGAAAAGAGCACGACGGCTGGAGCTGCCGGGGTCGCCGGACTTGCGCAAGCCTCGAGCGGCCAGGTCTTCGGCGTCTTGGGGACCACGGGCAGCACTTCGAACTTTGCCTCAGGGGTGGCGGGGAATGAGACGGCCACCACCGGCTGGGTTGCCGGCGTTTCAGGCAACGCATCGAGCAGCACCACAAACGCCGTTGGAGTCGGCGGGTACGAGAACTCGACTACCGGGCAGGTGTATGGCGTCAACGGCCTGGCGGTGAGCACCACAACCAACGCCGCCGGCGTGAACGGTGTGGAGAACGCGACGACTGGCCAAGTGTATGGCGTGAACGGATACACCGGCAGCTCGACGGATGGAGCCGCCGGTGTGAACGGCGTTGAGTCAGCAACCACCGGCACGGTCTATGGCGTCAGCGGCTACGCCGGCAGCTCGGCGAACGACGCTTCCGGCGTTTACGGATTGGAGGGATCGGCTTCGGGATTCGTCATCGGCGTATACGGCGTGACCAGCAGCGCGAGCGGCATTGGAGTGCTGGGCCACAACCATGCGGCCAGCGGCTCCGCCGTGGGCACCGGTGGATTTGCCGACAGCCCCACGGGGATCGGAGTCATTGGCCAGAACAAGTCGGGCGTAGGAGGAATCGGCGTCAAAGGGTCGGCTCCTGGCACCGGGACGGCAATTTATGGAGTAAATGAGCTCTGCAGCAACGGCGGATGCAATTTTGCGGCTGGAGTTGCCGGGCAGTTCGCGACCGGCAATGGCGGAATGATCTTGCAAGGCTATTCGGGCACTGTGGGCAGCAGCTCGAGCACCTCTCCGACAACCGAAGAGTTCTCCGTGGACGCCTCGGGCGACGGTTTCTTCGCCGGCAATCTCAATGTGGGCGGCAATCTTACGGTCACCGGCACATCCAGCCTGCCGTCCGCGCTGACGGGGACGACAAGCAGTTCCACGACGAATGCCGCAGGCATGAGCGGAGTGGCGAGTTCATCGACCGGGCAGGTATACGGAGTTGCCGGCACCGCCGACAGCAGCACACAGGGCGCAGCCGGGATGAACGGAATCGAGAACGCGTCGACAGGGCAGGTCTATGGAATCACCGGCAGCACGAATTCAACCGGCCCATATGCCGCCGGCGTCATCGGATACGAAGGCGCCGGCACTGGAACCAACTACGGTGTGCAGGGTACATCGGCGAGCACGAGCGGATCCGGAGTGTTCGGCAACGCGACCGCCTCGACGGGTACGGCATATGGGGTTCAGGGAGTCGCAAACAGCGGCAGCGCAAATGCCGCCGGTGTTAACGGATACGAGGGAGCCTCAACGGGCCCAGTCTTTGGCGTGAACGGCAGCACGAGCTCCACAGGCCCCTATGCCGCCGGTGTCAGTGCCTACGAGGGCGCGACGAGCGGCGTAAACTGGGGCGTCAACGCGACGGCGGTCAGCCCTCAAGGCATTGGCGTGCAGGGCTCCGCGCCCGGCACAGGCGTCAGCGCATGGAACCAGTCATGCAACGCATCGGGGTGCGCTCCGGTCGCCGGAACAGCCGCCGCCCTTTACACCGGCGCCGGCGGATACCTCCTTCAGGGCAATTCGGCGCCGACAGGCAGCGTGAACCCCACATGGACCCAGGTGTTCAGCCTAGACTCAAGCGGCGATCTGACGATCGCCGGCAACCTGAAAGTCTCCGGGACAACGGACCTGGTGGGCACAGTGAGCAAGCCGTCGGGCTCGTTCAAGATCGATCATCCGCTCGACCCGGCGAACAAGTACCTCTATCACTCCTTCGTCGAGTCGCCCGACATGATGAACGTCTACAACGGAAACATCGTGACGGACAAACGCGGGATGGCGACTGTGATCCTTCCCGAATATTTCGAGGCGCTGAATCGCGACTTCCGCTATCAGCTCACGGTGATCGGGCAGTTTGCTCAGGCGATTGTGGCGACGAAGATC
>JASHQQ010000237.1 GCA_030039035.1 Acidobacteriaceae bacterium
CCAATGCGCGCTTTTGCGCGCCGTTCGAGAACGGGCATTTCGATTCGTCAGACATGATGTCTCCTTGAAGAATGCGCAAATGATTCGCAGACGAGTATAGACCCGGGCATCGACCCGGATCCGTGATCTTGCCGATGGCGTCGAAACTTCCAGGCGAAAGGCTCCGCAACGGGATGGCCGCACCGGATGCATGCCGCAAAAACCAGATTAAGATCCGGCGGTCGATAAGAAAAATCGATTGTTCCTACAATGACGATTCCTTCGGTCTATCATGGACCGGGTCGTCCCACTCGCCGTCGATGAACCTTCAGGACCTCCGCTATCTCGTCGCCGTTGCCGAGCATCGGCATTTTGGCCACGCCGCCGAGGCCTGCAATGTGAGCCAGCCCACGCTGAGCAGCCAGATCCGCAAGCTCGAGAGCGAACTCGGCGTCACGCTGCTTGAGCGAACCAACAAGCGGGTCGACCTGACGCCGGTGGGCAGCCGCATCCTGGCCCACGCGCGCAACTCGCTTGACGAAGCGGCCCAAATGGAAGCCGTCGCTCAAGCGGCCCGCGATCCGCTCGTCGGACCGCTGCGACTGGGCGCAATTCCCACGCTCGCGCCGTACCTGATGCCGCTGATTCTCGATCCGCTGCGCAAGCAGTATCCGGGCCTCACCATCGAGCTGTGGGAGGACCAGACGCGCGCGCTGATCGAAAACCTGCGCAGCCACAAGCTGGATGCCGCGCTGCTGGCCACTCCGGCCAGTTCGCCGGAGATCACCGAGATCGCGCTTTTCGACGAGCCTCTGCTCGCCGCGCTGCCCGCGCGCCACCCCCTGGCGCGTCAGAAAGCGGTCACTGAGGAATCGCTCGCCGATGAGCTCCTGGTGCTCGCCGAGGGCCATTGCCTGGCTCTTCACGCCCTGGCCGCTTGCGGCGGGAAGCACCGGGCTGTGCGCAACCGTCTGCAAAAGTCCATGCAGGCTGCCAGCCTCGAGACCCTGGTCAACCTCGTGGCCGCCGGCTATGGCGCCACGCTGATTCCCTCTCTTGCCGCCGGCTCGCTCGCGCCGCGCGGCATCGTGCTGCGTCCGCTCGCGGGCAAGTCGGCTCGCACCATCCGGCTCGCCAGCCGCCCGGGCTTTCCGCGGCCGCAGGCGCTGCGCGCCATCGAAAAGGTGATTCGAAAAGCAGCCGCCGGCGTCTCTTCGGCCGACTATTCAAAAAGCGGTGACAATCGGGCCGGCACTTCGTCGAGGATAGCTTCGGGAAGACGCTCCAGGAACCTTGCGCCGCGAGCGCCAGAGTCAAGCGACCATACCTGATCGCATCGGATGATGCCAGTGGCCTTTGTCGCGGGACTGGTCGCGAATCCGCGAGTGCGACTCCGTATCGATACGGGCCTCGTTCAAAAGAAAACTCCCATTCGACCTGCCATTCGGATTGCGGAAAATGTAAAGTGAGGCCATCGGAGGCCGGGGAACGGCCGCTGGGTACGTGTTTTGTCGTTTATTTCGGGGATTCTTCGGGTTTGGTACGGTTTATCCACAAAAACGGGGTGGAAAAGCATTGATTCTGCCCTTCCGCGCCCCTAACTTGGTAATCGACTGGGTACCTTCGGCTTGGAAGGCAGCCTGCAACGAACCGCTGCGGGTGTCGAATGGAAAATATATTCCTCAGGGTCGCGACCTCTGCGCCTGAATCGGTTGGGAGTCGGCATGCTGAAACTTAAAAAGATCCACATCCTCGGCTTCAAGAGCTTTTGCGACCGGACGGAGTTGACCGTACCGGGCACGGGCATCGCCGTGATCGTGGGCCCCAACGGATGCGGCAAGTCGAACATTCTCGACGGCGTGAGCTGGGTGCTGGGCGAGCAAAGCGCCAGGAGCCTTCGCGGAACGCACATGCAGGACGTGATCTTTGCCGGCACGCGCGATCGCAAGTCTCTGGGAATGGCCGAAGTGACGCTGACGATGGTCGATCCCGAGGCATATGAAGGGCCGATCGCGGTCGAGCCGGAAGTCGTCGTCGAGACCGAGGGCCCAGGCGACTGGGATGAAGACGAACTGCGCCGCCGGAGCGCCGAGGAAGCCGAAGAGGTGGTCGCCGCCGAGCAGCCCGGGCAGACGATCGAAGACGATGCGCCCGCCGCAACGGATTCCGGCATGGCCGACGGCGCTGCGCACGCAGGCGGCGAGGGTCCGCAGCCGGTCGTCCTGAAAATTCGCCGCCGCAAGTTCCACTTCACTCCGCAAAAGGGCGAGATCGTCATCACGCGCCGCCTGTTCCGCACCGGCGAAAGCGAATACCTGCTCAACGGCAAGCTGTGCCGCCTGCGCGACATTCAGGACATCTTCATGGGCACCGGCCTCGGACCGGAGAGCTACGCCATCATCGGCCAGGAGCGCATCGGCCAGTTGCTCAGCGCCAAGCCGCACGATCGCCGCGCCATCATTGAAGAGGCAGCGGGCATTACGCGCTTCAAGACCAAAAAGCGGCTGGCCGAGTTGCGCCTCGAAAGCGCGAAACAGAATCTGGCGCGCGTCGAAGACATCTTTGAAGAAGTCACCCGCCAGATGAACAGCCTGAAGCGCCAGGCTGCCAAGGCCCAGCGCTATGCCGCTGTACGCGAAGAGTTGCGCGGCCGGCTGCGCGTGGTGCTGGCCAGCCGCATGGCGCAGATGGATGCGCTGCAGGCCGCGCTGGGGCAGGAGATCGCCGCCCTGAGCGAGCGCATTGCCGCCGCGGCCGCTGAAATCGACGGCATGGAAGCAGACCAGCGCACGTCGAATGAGCGCGGATATGAGCTGGATGGCGAATGCCAGCGGGCGCAAGGCCGCGCCAACGAGGCGGCCGTCGATCTGGAGCGCGCCTCGGCCCGCGAGCGCGCCGACACCGAGCGCGTGACCGAGCTCGAGACGCGCATTGCCGCCGCGGCCACGGAGATCGAAACCACACAGACCGAACTCGGCAGGATTGCCGAGGAACGCGCCCAACAGCACGCGTTCCTTGAATCGGCGGCCGGCGAAGCCAGGGCGTTCCGGCAGAAGGTGGAGGCGCGGCAACAGGAAGCCCGCGCGGCGGCCGAGGAAGTCTTCGTTGCCGAGCGGGAACTGGAGGCGAGCCGCCGCCACGTGATGCATCTGCTCACGCAGGCGGGCAACGCGCGCAACCAGACCGCACAGGCCGAAGAGAGCCTGGCCTCGCTGGAGAGCGAAGCCGGGCGGCTGGAAGCCGAGATGGGCCGCGCGCGCGCGGAGCGCGAACACATCGGCGTGGAGAGCGGGCAGGCGCGGCTGCGTTTCGAAACCGCCGCCGAGGCTCTTCAACGCCTCGAGGACGAGATCGCATCGATTCGCGAGTCTCTGCAGGCGAGTCGCAGCGAAGAGAACGAGGTGCGTGCGCAGGCCAATCAGGCGCGCGGCGACCAGGCTGCGGCCGTGGCGCGCCGCGATTCCCTGGAGACGCAGATCCGCAACCACGGCTACTCCACCGACACCGTGCGCCGGCTGCTCAAGCCCGGAGCCTTGGCCGAAGGCATGGCGCCCGTCGGCACGCTGGCCGATTTTGTCGAGGTGAGCGGCGAGCATGAAGCGGTGGTCGACGAGTTTTTGCGCGAAGAGCTGAACTATCTGGTTGTCGAGAGCTGGTCGGCCGCCGAGCAGGGCGTGGAGGTGCTCAAGTCCGGCGTGGAGGGCCGCGCCACCTTTCTCATTCACGCGCCGGGAGCCGCGCATCCCGACACCTTTGCCAACATGCAGGGAGTGCTGCTGGATGAATCCGGCGAGCCGCTGAATGCCCCGCTGAGCGGCGGCGGCATCACGCCTCTGCGCAATTCGATTCGCGTGCTGAACGGCTTCGGCAACTCGCTGGAGTGGGTTCTGCCGAAACTGAAGCGCGGATATCTGGTCGAATCCGCCGCGCTGGCGCGTGAGCTGACCCAGCGCCACTCGCAGGCCTACTTTCTCACTCCCGAGGGCGAATGTTTCCACAACTCAACCGTCACGGGCGGCAGGCCCGCTACCGCCGGACCGCTGGCGCTCAAACGCGAATTGCGCGAGGCCCAGGCGCATCTGGCCAGGCTCGATGCCGCCCTTGCGCAGGCCGATGCCGAAGCCGCGGTTCTGGCCCGCACCATTGCCGATCTGGACGCGCAGCTTGAGAGGCGCAGCCTTGAGCGCCGCGAAGCCGAGAGTGACGCAGCGAACCAGAGCGCGGCGCTGAAGCAAATGGAAGCCGAGGCGCAGCGCATCGAGCGGCGGCTGGAAGAGTGGACCCTGCAGGCGGCGCGCAACAAGGACGCGCGCGAGGCCAAGCACACGACGATCGCGCAGAAGCGCGAGGAGTGCGAGCGGCTGGAGCGCGAGCACGCCGAATCCGAGAAACGGCTCGAAGAGTTGCAGGCACAGCTCGCCAATCTCCGCCAGGCGCGTGAAACCTTGCAGCAGGATGCGGCGCATGTGACCGCCGAACTCGCCGGGCTCGAAGAGCGGCGGCGCGGCGCGGAGGCGGCATTCCAGCGCATCGACCGGCAACATGCGGATCTCGAGCGGCGCGTCTCGTCCATTCAGCAGCAGCGCGCCGCCGCAGCAGCAGAGCGCGAGCAGCGCATCGCGGAGATCGCCGGATTGGCCAACCGCGCGCGCGAACTGGCCGCACAGCGCGAACAGGCGGCCTCCGAGGCGCGGGCGCTGGCCGAACAGGCCCAGGCGGTGCGCCAGCAACTGGCGTCTCTCGAGACCCTGCTCCGGTCGGCACGCGCGGCGCTCGACGGCTTGCGCGAAGAACGCGCCGGCCGGGCCAGCGAGATGGCCAAACTCCGCGCCGATCTCGAACATCTCGAGGGAAGCTGCCTGACGGAAGTCAATGTCGCGGCCGCGGAGCTGCGCACCGATGTATTGGTCGCCCGCGTCGAAGGCGAGGCGCTCGCCGCCGAGGAAGAGGAATGCCGCGTCTTGCGAGAGCGCCTGGAGCAGATGGGCCCGGTGAACATGATGGCGCTGGAGGAGTACAACGAAATCGCCGCGCGCCATACTTTCCTCGAAGAGCAGCGCAACGACCTCACCGAATCGATCGAGAACACGCAGGAGACCATCCGGGAGATCGACCAGATTTCGCGGACCAGATTCGACGAAGCTTTCGCGCGCATCAACGGGAATTTCGCGCAGGTCTTCTCGCGCCTGTTCCAGGGCGGGCAGGCGTTCCTGCGTCTGGTCGACGCGGAGAACCAGGCCGAGAGCGGTCTCGAAATCGTGGCCTCGCCTCCGGGCAAGAAACTGCAGAACGTGCTCCTGCTTTCCGGCGGCGAAAAATCGCTCACCGCGCTGGCGCTGCTGGTCGGGATCTTCCAGTTCCAGCCCAGCCCCTTCTGCGCGCTCGACGAAGTGGATGCCGCGCTCGACGAGACCAATGTGGGCCGCCTCGCCGAGTTGCTGCATTCGCTGAGCAAGGAGACGCAGTTCCTGCTCGTCACGCACTCCAAGCGGATGATGCACTCGGCCGACATGATCTACGGCGTCACCATGCAGGAGCCCGGGGTGTCGAAGCTGGTCAGCGTGCGCCTCGGGCACCACGAGCAGCATCGGGCGACCGCGTAGCCCGCCAGTCCTCCCGATCGTCGATATCCATGGCCGGAAGCGGATGACGATTCCGCCGGATCGACAGAATCGGAACTTCAGTTGCCCGGCAACTCCAGGGGAATCAACCAATCCTTCGCTGCAGGCATCGGACTCGGGAGGAGCGGTGTGCGTTGGAGTCTTGCGTCTTGACAAAAACTGAAGCTTCCCACGGGCTCTCCGGCAAACCCAATTTGCTCACGCAAGCATCGAAGAATCTCCTCGCAGCGATCATCTCATCGTCGGACGACGCGATCATCAGCAAGGATCTCAATGGCATCATCAGCAGTTGGAACGATGGCGCGCGCCGCATCTTCGGCTACGAGCCCGATGAAATCGTCGGCCAATCGATTCTGCGGCTGATTCCCGAAGAGCTGCATCACGAGGAGGATTTCATTCTGGCAAAGATTCGTGCCGGAGAACGCGTCGAGCACTTCGAAACGATCCGGGTAAGGAAGGATGGAGAGCGATTTCCCGTCGCGGTCACCATTTCGCCGGTCAAGGACGACAGCGGCACAATCGTGGGTGCGTCGAAAATCGCCCGCGACATTTCCGACCGGCGGCGCGCCGAGGAAAGCCGTCTCCGATTGGCCGCCATTGTCGATTCGGCCGATGACGCCATCATCAGCATGGACCTGAACGGCATCATCACAAGCTGGAACGAGGGCGCCCGGCGGATCTTCGGCTACGAAGGGAGCGAAATCGTCGGCCAATCGGTTCTGCGCCTCGTTCGCGAGAATCTGCGCTACGAAGAAGAGGAGATCCTGCGCAAGCTCGGGGCCGGCGAACGAATCGACCATTATGAGACGACACGCGTCGCCAGGGACGGTTCGACGCGCGAGGTATCGATCACGATCTCGCCCATTCGCAATAGCCTTGGAGAAGTCGTCGGAGGGTCGAAAATTGCGCGCGACATTTCCAGCCGGAAAAAGATCGAGCGCATGGCCATTCAGGCCGAGAAGATTGCGGCAACCGGGCGGATGGCTGCCGCCGTCGCGCACGAGATCAATAATCCACTCGCGTCGGTGTTGAATCTGATCTACCTGGCCCGCCAGGACGAGGCGTCGAAAGAAGAGATCCGGAACTACCTGCATATCGCAGAAGCGGAGCTGGAGCGAGTCTCTCATATCGCACGGCAGACGCTTGGCTTCTACCGCGATTCGGGCTCGCCTTCGGATGTTTATCTCCACGAGTTGATGGACAGCGTCCTGTCCGTCTACAAAAGCAAACTGTTCGGCCATGGCGCGGTGGTTGAAGCCAGATTCGACGATCTTCGCAAGATCAGAGTTCGTTCCGGCGAAGTTGTGCAGGTTTTCTCGAACATCGTGGCCAATGCCATCGACGCCATGCCGGATGGGGGCAAGTTGCGCATCTCGATCGCTCCGTCGGAGCAACTTGAGAAAGATGGCCTGAAGATCATCATCACGGACACCGGGCATGGCATCCCGCGCGAGTTTATCGGAAGGGTTTTCGAGCCTTTCTTCACCACCAAAGGAGACTTGGGAAACGGAATCGGGCTTTGGATCGCCAAGCAGCTTATAGAACGGCATGGCGGCCAGATTTCCATATCGAGCAGCACGGGAGCCGGCGACAGCGGCACCGTCGTCACCATCTTTCTTCCCTTCAGCGGCACGGAAGGCGGAACCGCCGGAGGCAAAAGACCGAAATCGGGAACGGAGGCTCGATAAATGGGGCTTCCCGGCCGGCAAATCTGGCTTGCGCCTGAGGAATCCCGGCATTTGCCCGGCTTCGACTTTTCGGAATCGAACGCCGAAGCGCGGGAAAAAGCGCGGCCCAGGATTCTCGTAGTGGACGACGAGAAACTGCTCGCGGACACCACGGCGGCGATTCTTCGCCGCGCCGGATACAATGCCAGGACCGCGTACGATGGCTTCGCTGCACTGGAAGCGGTCAATACCTTTCGTCCGGACTATCTCCTGACCGATATCATGATGCCCGCCATGAATGGAGTCGAGCTGGCGATCGCCGTCTCCAGCATGCATCCAGCCACAAAGATCCTGCTGTTCTCGGGTCAGGCCGGCATTTTCGGCATCCTTGAACAGAGCCGGACAAGAGGTTTCGATTTCCCACTGCTTGCAAAACCGGTACACCCGTCCAATCTCATCGAAAGGCTCAAGGAGCTGAAGGATCGGTGAAACTCGCGATCGTTCCGCTGTTCGCAAGATCGCGCCGGATCCTCTGGAATGGCGTGCGCTCAGGAAGGGTTCGCCGGAGAGCAAAAAAATCGCCTCCGGAGGAACGCTTCGCTCCGGAGGCGCTTGCAAAATACAAGGAAAACTTCGGGGAGACCAGTAGCCGGCGCTGGAGGTCGGTAGCGCGCGACTACTGGCGATCCCTGCACACACGAAGCGAGCAGCGGCTTCCCCTTTCCACGGCTGCTTCGTGCCGTCCGGCTCAAAGGGAACTTTCGTACCCGCTCCCCAAGCCTTGACGACAATTGGAGTCTCTCCGATCCGTCGTCGGCGGTCCGTGACGGCTGTCACAGGGGTTTGTGCGTTTCGCGCTTCATCCCCTCGCGCCCCGGAAAGCTCTCGCTGTGCAGAACCGTTGATCCAAGTTTCCCACGGCTTCCTCACGTTGACAAACCGAATCTGCCGCCTGACAATCTCACTTTCGGCTTTTCTCATGATGGCCACATCGGCAACCGCCCTCCTGACCACAAATCTCGGCGCGACTCCCCTGCTCGGGCGCGGAAAGGTGCGAGACCTGTACGCGGTTGGCGATGCCCTGCTGATGGTGGCCACCGACCGCATCTCGGCCTTCGACCATGTCCTGGCCTCGGGCATACCCGGCAAGGGAAAAATCCTCAACCAGATGTCGCTCTTCTGGTTCGATCTGCTCGCCGACTCCGTTCCCAGTCACCTGATCGCCGCCGATGTCAACGCATACCCGCCGGCACTCCGGCCCTTTGCCGATCAACTCGAGGGCCGCTCCATGCTGGTCCGGCGCGCGGCCATGTTCCCGGTGGAGTGCGTGGCCCGGGGTTATCTGGCCGGGTCGGGCTGGAAGGAGTATCGGGCGACGGGAGCCGTGTGCGGAATTCCCCTTGCGCCGGGGCTCGAGGATGGTTCGCGCCTGCCGGAACCGATCTTCACTCCGGCAACCAAGAGCGAGGGTGGAGCGCACGACGAAAACATCTCCTTTGCGCGGATGGAGTCCCTGGTCGGGGCGGAGAATGCCGCCGAGTTGCGGCGATTGACGCTCGCCCTCTATGGGAAGGCGGCTCATCACGCCCGCGCGCGCGGGCTGATCCTGGCCGATACGAAATTCGAGTTTGGCAGGACCGAAGAAGGAATTGTTCTTGCCGACGAGGCTCTCACGCCGGATTCCTCGCGATTTTGGGACGCCGCGGCGTGGCAGCCGGGCGGGGCGCAACCTTCATTCGACAAACAGTTCGTTCGCGATTATCTTGAATCAATCCATTGGAACAAGCACGCGCCCGCGCCCGGTCTGCCGGACGACGTTGTGGAGCGTACGCAGTTGAAGTATCTTGAGGCTTTCCGCCGGCTGACGGGGCGGGATCTCTTGCTTTGAACGAGGCACGTGAACGCTCATGACCCTTGAAGACTGGATCATTGTGGCGGTTCTCGTGCTCTCCGGTGTCGGGGGCTTGTCACAGGGGTTTTTTCGCAGTGTGTTTTCGCTGTCCGGCCTGGTCATCGGCCTCGCCGTCGCAGCATGGAACTACGGTCGCGTCGCCGTGCTTTTGCTGCCGTACCTCAAGAACGAGGCGGTTGACGATGCGATCGGATTTATCTTTATCGCGCTCGTGGTCATGGGAATCGCCGGCCTCGCCGGCACCGTGCTCCACAAGACGTTTCACCGGATGGGATTGGGTTGCCTGGATCGGCTGGCGGGAGGGGTCTTCGGGCTCATCCAGGGCGTGTTGCTGGTCACACTGTGCATTCTGGTGGCCGTGGCCTTCTTTCCCCAGGCGCACTGGCTGGTGGAAGCGAGGCTGCCGCGGCTGTTTTTCGGCGCTTGCCACCTGAGCACGCACATGACGCCAGCGGATCTGGCCGACCGGGTACGCCGGGGACTGAATCTGCTGGAGCAACAAACGCCCGCGTGGATGCATCCCGGCGGCAAACAGTAGGGATGAAGGACGCAACTCGAACACCATTGAATGAGCAAGAGGTGCACGTGAGACGAGAGCTGGAAAGCCTTGTGACGCAAATGCATTCGAGCGGTACCCGCTATGAGGATGCCGTGCGCGAATTCAAACGGCAGTATTTGCGCGAAGTGCTCCTTGCCCACCGCGGCAACCAGTGCCGGGCGGCCGAAGAACTCGGCATGCACCGCAACACCCTCAGCCGCACCATGGCCGACCTCGGCCTGAGCCTGGCTGAAGTTCGCGCCGGGCTCAAGCGTCCGCCACGCAGCGAACGTCCTGTATATAGCGCGGTGCGCCAGGGCTTTCGCCAGGGCTGATCCCGCCCTCCAGAGGAATGCAAACCAGCTCCATCAGCAGCGCCCGTGTGGCCATCGAACCGGGATTCGAGTGGGACGGCCAGAACGCGTATCTGTTCGATATCGACGGCACCCTGCTGCGCAGCCGCGACCGTATTCACTTCGATTCGGTCGCTGCCAGCGTGCAGCGCGTCACCGGCTTCGAGATCACGCTCGCCGGCATCCTGCTCCACGGCAGCACCGATACCGCCATTCTGCGCGAAGCCTGCCATCAGGCCGGCGTTCCGCCGGAGATCCTCGAGGCGCGCATCGAATCCATCCTCGAAGCCATGCGCCAGACCGTCGCCGAACGTCGGGATGAGCTCGACCTGGTGCGCATGCCCGGCGTCGAGGAGGCACTGCGCCATCTGGCGCGCCGGGGCGCTCTGCTGGGCCTCGCCACGGGCAACCTGGAGATGATCGGCTGGATCAAGGTGGAGCGGGCCGGCCTGCGCGAGTGGTTCCGCTTTGGCGGGTTCAGCGATCATTTTCCGGTTCGCGCGGAGCTGGTCTGCCAGGCGGCGAAAAAGGCGCGCGAACTGGCCGGCCCCGAGGCCACGGTCTGCGTCGTCGGAGACACGCCGCGCGACATCCAGGCCGCACACGCCAACTTCCTTCCCGTCATAGCCGTCGCCACCGGCCGCTACAGCTTCGACGAACTTCTCGAGCACAAGCCCGAGGTCTGCGCGACCTCGCTGGCCGATCTGCTTGCCTGGTCGCGGAAGACCGAGTGAACGTGCGAGGCCCATTGTCGATCGCCGGGGCGAAGTGGCAGGGTTGGACCCTCGCCGTTTGCCTGCTGACGGTGCTGGCGGCAACTACCGCTGTCCTGGCGCAGACGCCCGCGCCGGCTTCGACGGCAGACGGGCAGGCGCAACCGGCTGCGACCACCACGGCGCCCGAGCCGTCCGCAGCGCAACCTTCAGCGAAAGCGCAAGGCGGGGCAAAGTCTGCGCGAGTCCCCACCTCCGGTGACCGGCGCCGCGCAGCCAAGGTCTATCTCGCGTCAAGCAAGCTCTTCGACAAGGACCAGTTCGAAGCCGCATTGCAGGGTTTCGAGAAGGCCGCAGTGCTCGACCCCGCCAATCCGCAGTACCGCATGGCCGTTGTCGTGGCGCGGAGCCACGCGATCACCGCGTTGATTCAGGATGCGGCAAAGGCGCGCATGCATGAAAATGAGACCGGCGCCCGCGCCGCGCTGTCCCACGCCCTGGAACTCGACCCCTCCAATCCCGAGGTCGCGCAGCACCTGCGCGAGCTGGGCGACGATGCCTTGCGCGGCGCAGAGAAGCCGTTGTACGAACAATCGCTCGACGAGCTCGGCGGACCGATCCAGATCGCGCCCGCCCAGGGCCCGCACAGCTTTCACCTGCATACCGGCCAGCGCCAGGTGATTCAGCAGGTTTTCAAGGGCTTCGGGATCGAAGCGACCCTCGACGACAGCGTCCGCTCCACTCAGGTGCGTCTGGATCTGGACAACGTCCAGTTCCGCCAGGCTATGCGTGCGTTGGGCCTGCTGACGAATACCTTCTACGTTCCCCTTGACGCGCATCGCGTTCTGGTGGCCCGCGATGACTACACCCATCGCCAGAATTACGTGCCGCAGGGACTCGAGACCATTTATCTCTCCGGGCTTTCAGCCGAGGAGCTCACCGAGATGGGCAACATGGCACGCAATGTCTTCGAGGTGACACAGGTCAACGTCGATCAATCTGCCGGCAAGATGACCGTCCGCGCGCCCTATGACACACTCAATGCACTGAACGAGACGCTGCGCGAGCTGATCGCAGGACGCGATCAGGTGCTGCTCGAGGTGCGCCTGATCCAGATCGCCCATACCAGCCAGCGAAACACCGGCATCCAGCCGCCGCAAACGCTCACGGCCTTCAACGTATATGCCGAAGAACAGCAGATCCTGAACCAGAACGCTTCCGCGGTGCAGCAGATCATCTCGTCGGGCCTGGCGGCTCCCGGCGACACCGAAGCCATCATCGCCATCCTGATTGCGTCCGGTGAGGTGACGAGCTCGATCTTCTCCAACGGCCTCGCGTTATTTGGCGGCGGACTCACGCTCTCCGGCTTTTCGCCTCCTCCGATCACGGCCAACCTCAGCCTCAACTCGTCGGATTCGCGCGAGCTCGACCAGATCCAGGTCCGGCTGGGCGACGGCGAGGCCGGTACCATCCGGGAAGGAGAAAAGTATCCCATCGAGACCTCTTCGTACTCCAACCTCGGCACGGGAGGGCTCAATATACCCGGGCTGAACACGCCGGGACTATCGTCGTCGCTGGGCGGGCTGGCCGGCCTGGCCTCGGAACTTGGCGCCGGCGCCGAGACCACCATTCCGCAGGTGCAGTATCAGGACCTGGGATTCACACTGAAGACAACTCCCAAGGTGCTGCGCAGCGGCGATGTCGCGCTGACGCTCGACCTGAAAATCGATTCCCTGGGCGGAAGCTCGCTCAACGGGATTCCCATTCTCGACGACCAGACCTACGCGGGCGTCGTGACCGTGCCTTCGGGCCAGGCCGTTGCCCTTCTCAGCGAGCTGGACAAGGAGCAGACCCGCGCCATCAGCGGCGTTCCCGGCCTCAGCGAGGTTCCCGGCCTGAACGACGTGACCGATATCAATAACATGAAAAACTACGCTTCGCTGCTGGTGGTCATTACTCCGCACGTGGTGCGCTCGACCCAGCCCGCCGGCCACTCGCCGATGATGCGCGTCGAGGCCGGCACAAGAAACCGATTCTTCGATTGAGCCGGTGCGGTCCCGGGCGCCTCGTCCTTGCGGCGCGCCGGGGTCCCCACGGGCGGGCCTTTGTCCGTAGGGTGGCTGTCGCAAGGGTGGGAGGAGCGAACTCACATTGTTATAGACCGGGTCACTGCAGCGTCACCCCGTCCAACTTGGCCTGGTAGTCGATGACCTGCTTCAGCGTGTCGTAGGGAGCGTTCGCCGGAACCTGGCGCCCGTTAATCATCAAAGTGGGCGTCTGCACCACGTTGAGGTCCTGGGCCAGCTTCACCGACGCTTCGACCGAAGCGCCGGTCGCCGGCTCCCTGGCGCAGGCCGCAATCTTCGCCGGATCGAGACCGGCCTTGGTCACGGCGCTGTTCAGTGTCAGCGTCGTGCCGTCGGGCGTGGCCAGTCCCTCCTGCCCGTCGAAGACTGCCGAAGCGTAGTTGAAGAAAGCCGAGCTGCCGCCCTGCTTGGCGACGCACACGCCGTATGCGGCGGCCGTCACAGCCTCCGGATGGATGCGAGCCAGCGGAAAGTTCTGGAAGACGATGCGCGCCCTGGGATAATCGACGGCGAGTTTGTCCATGTTGGCCTGAGCTTCCTTGCAATGCGGGCACTGGAAGTCGGCGAATTCCACGATCTCCAGGTCCTTCGCGGCCGAGCCGCGGTAGGGTCCGTCGGCATGCTGCTCCAGTTGGGAACGGTAATCGGCGAAGGGATTGGCGCCAAACGGGATCACTTCATCCTGGGCGATGATGTGCTTGCCGTCGGGAAGCACGAAGAACGATGCAGCCCCAGGCTTCTGCTTCCCACTCTTGTCGCCCACCTCGATGACAACCTTGCTGACGCCCTGAACCGGCGTCGTCAGAATCGCCTCAATCTCCCACACACGGTTCGCGTCGAAACCCCAGCTCGCCTCGAGGAACGAATTCACCTCGTCTTTGGTCGGCGAAGCGGCGGTAAAGTTCGCCGGGGACGGTTTGTCGAACACCGGCGCTTGCGGAGCCGGCGCGGGTGCGGCGGGCGCGGCTGCCGGCGCCTGCGCGGGCGCGGGAGGAACCTGCTGTTGCGCGGCGGCCAGCACGGGGAAAGAAAAGAATGCCAGCGCGGCGGCGCCTACGGTACGGAAAGACAAACGGCTCAACGTATTTCTCCTTCAATCTTCGAGGTGTTCTGGCACTTCCTAGCTTATACCTGGACCTTGACTGCAATCGGAAACCGGCGCCCGCTCCCGAAGGACTTGGAAGTGACCTTGAGAACCGGCGCGGCCTGCTGGCGCTTGTACTCGGATCGCTCCACCAGGCGCACCACCTGTTGGACGAGTTCAGTGTCAAATCCGTGTGCGCGGGCTATGCACTCCGGTGTCTCGTAGCGCTCCACGTAGGCCTCGAGGATGGGGTCGAGAACCTCGTACGGCGGCAGCGAATCGGAGTCCCTCTGGCCGGGGCGCAACTCCGCCGAGGGAGGCTTGTCGAGGATCGCCTGCGGAATCAGCTCGCCGTTCCGGTTCAGCCAGCGGCAGATGGCGTAGACGCGGGTTTTCACCAGGTCGCCGATCACCGCCAGCGCGCCCACCATGTCGCCGTAGAGAGTGCAGTAGCCCACGGCCATCTCCGATTTGTTGCCGGTGGTCAGCACCAGCGCGCCGAACTTGTTCGAGAGCGCCATCAGCAGGGTGCCGCGAATGCGCGACTGGATGTTCTCCTCGGTGATATCGGGCTTGGTCCCGTGAAGCATCGGCTCCAGTGCCTGGATGTATTCGTTGAACAGACCGGTAATGCCGATCGTTTCGAAGCGAATGCCAAGGTTGGCTGCAAGCCGCCGGCTGTCGTCGATGGAGCCTGCCGACGAGTAGGGGCTGGGCATGCCCACGGCGAGCACATTTTCCGCCCCCAGCGCCTCTTTGGCAACGCACGCCACCAGCGCCGAGTCGATGCCGCCGCTCAGCGCCACCAGCGCCTTGCGAAAGCCGCATTTGCGCACATAGTCGCGCGTGCCCAGCGCCAGCGCATGCCAGGCTGCCGCGGTGTCGTCATCTTCCGGCGCGGCAATGGCGGGCGCGGTGAACGGGTCCACGATGACCAGATCCTCGTCGAATGAAACGGCCTGCGCAATCAGTTCTCCGCGCGCATCGAGCGCCAGCGAGGAGCCGTCGAAGATCAGACTGTCGTCGCCACCCACCTGGTTGCACATCAGCACCGGGATCCGGTCGCGCCGCGCGATGGCAGCCAGCATCTCGCGGCGCATGGCGCGCTTGCCGTGCCAGAACGGCGACGAAGAGAGATTGATGTGCACATCCGGCCGCTGGCGCATCAGCTCTTCCATGGGATCGACGGAATAGAGACGCCGCGGCCAGAAGTTCTTGTCGTTCCACGCGTCCTCGCAGATGGTGATGGCGAGGCGCACCGCGTCCAGCCCGATAACCTGCTGGCCACGCGCCGCGGCGAAGTAGCGCTGCTCGTCGAAGACATCGTAGAAAGGCAGCAGCCGCTTGTGCTGCTCGAGCAGGAGTCGTCCGCGGTCGAGCAGCACCGCGGCATTCACCGCACGCTTCCCGCTATCTGCATGCGCAGGCAGCGCCACCCCCGCCGCGATTGCGGTCGGCAAGGATGCGGTGGATTGCGCAAGCTCGTCCACGGCCTTGCGGCAGCGGGCGAGAAAGCCCGGCTTTTCCAGAAAATCCGCGGGCGGATAGCCGCAGATGCACAGCTCGGAGAAGACCGTCAGACGCGCTCCCAGCTCCGCCGCGCGGCGGCTTGTGGCAACAATCCTTTCGAGGTTCCCGGTGAAGTCCCCAATGGTTGGATTGATCTGGGCGAGCGCGATCTTCACAGCTCCAGTTTAATGCAGCGGACGATTCATGCCCGGGATCGGGTTCGGACCCGGATCTCAGACTCCCGTGCCCTGCAGCACCACGCCGATGGTCCGCGCCATGATCTTGAAATCGAGCCAGAGGCTCCACTGTTCGATATAGGCCACATCGAGTGAGATGTAGCTGTCGAACGACGGGTCCTGTCGCGCCTGCACCTGCCACAGGCCGGTGATGCCGGGCAGCACATCCAGCCGGCGCAGGTAGCTCAGCTTGTACTCCTGCACCTCGCTGGCCAGCGGCGGCCGCGGCCCCACCACGCTCATCTCGCCGCGCAGCACGCTCAGGAACTGCGGCAGCTCGTCGAGCGAGTACTTGCGCAGGAAACGGCCCACCGTGGTGATGCGCGGATCGTTGGCGATCTTGAACAACACGCCGTCGCGCTCGTTCATGTGCATCACGTCGGCGCGGCGCTGGTCGGCGTCGCGCACCATGGTGCGGAACTTGGTGCAGCGAAAGACGCGGCCCTTCTTGCCGATGCGCTCGGACGTATAGAAGACCGGGCCGGGGGAATCGAGCTTGATGGCGACGGCAATCGCTACCATAACCGGAAGCGTCACGATCAGCCCGACAAGCGAGATCAGGACATCCAGACCCCGCTTGATGACCAGCCCGACCTCGGGCACATGGCCGCGATGCAGGGGAATGGTGGGAAACTGGCCGATGTACTCGATCGGACGATTCCACGCCAGGCCGTCGTAAAGATCGGGAACAACGCGCAGGTCGACTCCGTGAATGCGCGACTGCTCCACCACTTTCTGCATGGCGCCGCGCTCGCAGGGGGCGGCGAAAAAAATCTCGTCGACAAATTGTTTGCGCGCGCTCTGAAACAGCGAATCGAGCGAACCCACCACGTCGGTGGAGCTCGCGGCCGTCCGGGAGCCGCAGCCTGCGAACTCGATGAAGCCCTTGAAGGTATAGCCCAGATGCCGGATGCTCTCGAAATGATGGCGCAGCGCGTGCGCCTCGGGTCCGGTGCCTACAATGAGCACGTTGCGTGTGCCTTCGCCGCGCTCGAAGCGGCGATAAAAGGAAATGCGATACACCAGCCGCCGCACGCTCAGCGCAATGGTCACCATCGCCAGGGTGATGAGCACGATTTCGCGCGGAATGTCCTCGGCCTTGACCAGATAGAGCGTGCCGGTGAGCAGCAATCCGGAGGTAAAGCATGCCTGAAGGCTCCGTCCCTGCTCGTTGAGGATGTTGTTGAGCTTGAGCGGCGAATAGAGCTGCAGGCGGCGGCTGATGACGACGAGCGTGACGGTGAAACCGCACAGCAGGGCGAGCAGGATTCCCATGGGGCGATGCTGGATGAGCGTGCCATGCACGAAACCCCGGGCGCCGTTGACCGGTCCGGTGTGCTTCTCATAGAGCGTGGCCAGGATCGCGGAACCCAGGATGGTAAGGCAGTCGAGGAAGATCCACAGGCTGGTTTTGCCGCGCAGGCCGCGCACCGGGTGCGCGCCTGCCTGCTCGGTCCACTCGCGCTTGCCCGATGCCGAAGCGGAAAGTCTTTGCCACAATCCTGATGTCGCCATATGCGCTCTGTTGACCTCAAAGGGTTCAAAGACTGCGGAGAGGAAAATCTCCCCCGGGTCGATCAGGCAAAGGGAAAGAGCGAACGCAGACTTGACCGGAATCTGTTCATTTCCACTGCGTTTCCGGTGCTGCTCTTGCTTGGGTGGTGGATCTTGCGCCGTGAAGTCGAACGTTTTGCAGAGGAGCCCAAGGCCCCGAAACTCAGATCGTCCTTGCCGGCATGGGTTGTGAAGGCCGTGGCGTCAGGTTACGAAAACTCCCGACTACCCATGCCATCCACAGTTCAAGACAGGAAAGGGCACCGCACCCCTTCCGCACTTGGCCTTCCTGTTAAGTGCCTCACCGGATTTTAACAAGCGTAATCGCTCATGGCATAGAAATTTCATAAGAATCATCGGGATGGTACCTCCGTGAGCCGGATCACCCTTGCCGTAACGGAAACGGCACGGCAAATCCTTTGCGGAATCTTCCTCCCGATCACAGGCGGCTCAGACATCCGGAAGCTGGTATGCATCGAGGTCGAGAAATCGCCGGATGTTTTCGTCTTTCGAGGCCAGAAAACCGCTGAGCGGGCCGAAATACGCGCCCCGTCCCTGATGCAGAAACAGTACCAGGTCGGCGAGCCTCTCCGCGAAGCGCATATCGTGAGTGACCACAATGCTGGTAAACCCGAGTTGGCGCTTGAGCCGCTGGATCAGGCTGCCGAGCCGTTTGGCGATGATGGGATCGACCATTGTTGTGGGCTCATCGTAAAGCACGACCTCCGGTTGCGCGGCCAGCGCCCGGGCCATGGCCACTGCCCGCTTTCTGCCCGTCGACAGGCTGCCGGGAAGGTCGTTGGCGACATCTTCGGCGCCCACCAGGCTGGTCAGCCGGTCCACGACCTGCTGGATCTGATCCTCGGCCATGCCTCCCCGCTCGCGCAGCGGAAATGCAATGTTCTCGCGCACCGTCAGCGAGTCGAACAATGCGCCATTCTGGAAGACCATGGTGACGCGCTTGCGGATGGCGTTCATACCCTCCTCGTCCAGGCCGCTGATCTCCTCGCCCTCCACGCGGATGGAACCGATCTGCGGCTTGAGAAAGCCCATCAGAATGCGCAGCGACACCGATTTCCCCACGCCACTGCGGCCAAGGATGCACAGCGTCTGCCCGCGCATCACCTTGAAGCTGACGTCTTCCAATACCTTGTGATCGCCAAACGACATGGATACGTGGCTGAACACGATCATGGGTACTTCCGCGCCGGCGGACCCCGGCTCCGGCGCCGTACGCTCCAGGCCTTCCTCGAATGTCTCCGAAAGGAGTTGGTCGAGTCCCTGATCGGAACGGGTTTCGGGGGGGAGATCGGGCGTTCCCATGCCATCAGATTACGCGAGTATTCGCCCGGCGCGTTCGAGATCGGTCGGCGTGTTCACATTCGAAAACCAGAAGGCCGGCGGCAAACCTCTCTCATCCGTTACGTGGCCAGGTTGTGCCAGCATCTCGATGGGAAGGGTGAGCACCCGCCGGCCCAGACGGCCGCCTGCGGACTGAAATGCCGCAAGACATCCGCTCCGCCCGGCTTCGAGCTCTTGAACGAGCACCGGCAGCGCCGCGCGAGCCACAATCGCCGGAAATGTCTGGGAAAATCCGCTCACCGACGGGATGACGGCGGCAGCTTCGGCAACGCGCGCGCGATCCAGCATGTACCGGATGAGCGAAGGCGGAACGAGCGGCAGGTCGATTGACAGGATCGCCGCCCATGGCGCGGACGTTGAGGACAACGCAGCGCAAACGCCGGCCAGCGGTCCCCGGCCTGGCGTCCGGTCTTCCACAACCGGCGCAAATTCTCCCAGCGCCGACCGCGCTCCGGCAATCGCCGCGGAAAGTCCTGCCTCGCGCAAAATCGCCAGAGCGTGCTGGACCAGCGTCTTTCCAACGAGCTTGACGAGCGCCTTGTCCGCGCCCATGCGGCTCGATTCGCCGCCTGCGAGCACGAACCCTGCGGCCTGTGAGCCGCACTCCGGCGCACGAAGCCCTTCGCCCCGCAAGATCAACCGCCTGCCTCGCCAAAGAACCGGATCAGAGACTCGATGCCCATCGCGAAATTCTTCAGGTTGAACTTCTCGTTGGGCGCGTGCAGATTGTCGTCGGGCAGGCCGAAGCCCATCATCACGCTGGGCAAGCCCGCGTGCCGGGCAAAGTCGCCGACGATGGGAATGGAGCCGCCGGAGCGGATGTACACCGTGTCCTTGCCCCACACGTCGTGCAAGGCGCGGGTCGCGGCGCGCATGTACTTGTTGTCGGTCGGCACCAGGCAGGGGTCGCCCTGGTGGATCATCCGGACGTCGACCTCCACGCCCGCAGGCCGGATCTTCTCCACGTAGGCCTTGTATTGCGCGAACGATTTCCCCGGCGTCATTCCCGGCACCAGGCGCATGGAGACCTTCGCCGTTGCCCTGGCGGGAATCACCGTCTTCGCGCCCGCGCCGATGAACCCGCCCGGCATGCCGTGCACGTCGAGCGTGGGCCGCGCCCAGGTGCGTTCCAGCACGCTGTAGCCGGCTTCGCCCACCAGCTCCCGCGCGCCCACCTCGTGGGATCGATATTCCTCTTCGTCGAACGGCAGGCTCTTCCACGCGGCCAGTTCGTCGGGGCTCGGCGGAATAATGCCTTCATAGAAGCCAGGAATGAGAATGTGTCCGTTCTCGTCCTTCAGCCTGGCGATGATCTGCGCCAGCGCCACGAACGGATTCGGCGCTGCGCCCCCATACATGCCGGAGTGCAGATCGCTTTTCGCGCCGCGTACTTCGATCTCGGTATAGATCATGCCGCGCAGCCCCACGCACAGCGTGGGCAGGCCGGGCGCGAACATCTCGCTGTCGCAGACCAGGGCAAAGTCGGCCTTCATCTCCGGGGGCTTCGCGGCGACAAAGCTTGCAATTCCCTCCCCTCCTACTTCTTCTTCGCCCTCGAGCAGCACGCGCACGTTGAGCGGCAGCTTCCTGTCGGCCGCGAGCAACGATTCGAGCGCCTTCACCTCCATGTACATCTGCCCCTTGTCGTCCACTGCGCCGCGCGCGTAGAGATTGCCGTTGCGTTCCTGCGGCTCGAAGGGCGGAGAAACCCATTCGTCTAACGGATCAGGCGGCTGCACGTCATAGTGTCCATAACAGAGCGCAGCAGGCTTTCCCGGCGCATGAAGCCAGTCGGCGTAAACGAGCGGATGTCCTTCGGTATCGATCAGACGCACGTTTTCCATGCCGATGCGTTTCAGCTCGTCGGCCACCACCTGCGCGGCTTTGCGGCAGTCGGCCTTGTGCTCGGGCAACGTGGAGATGGAAGGAATACGCAGCAGCGCCTTCAGCTCGTCGAGAAACCGGGGGTGGTTCTGATGGGCATAATGGATAGCGGAAGCAGACATTGGCGTCTCCCGGCAAAGCTCGGTCTTTAGCAGCACAATTGTAATCCGCTGGATCAGCCGCTACGCGGTGGCCCAAAAGGAGATTGGTTTGCCCAAACCCGAACTGTTCTTCCTCCTGCGCGCCGCGTGCCGCCGCGGATTTGCCATCGTGCTCGCCGGACTGACATTGCCTCTGGTTGTTGCCGCCCAGTCCGCGCCCGAAACCGAAGCATTTGCGCGCGTCAACAGCTTCGGCGTCTTCGGCGCCTATTCGAACGACTCGAGCCACATTCTGTTGGGAACGGCGGAAAGGCGCAAGCTGCTCAATTTCGGCGGCAGCTACAACCGCCGCATCGTTCTCGGCCGAAGAGTGAACTGGCAATACAGCGCGGAGCTTCTGCCGGTCGCCCTCGAAAGCGATCCGTTGAGCGAGACGATCGTCCGGCAAGTTCTGCCCAACCCTGCCTCAGAGAGCTTTTACGGAGACCCGCTCGTCGTTTGCTGGCCGCAGGTTTTCCCGTACAAATTCACCGATGCAAAAGGCGTGGTCCACAGCGGCACCGAGACTTCGTTTTGCCGGCATCGCCAGTGGACGATCGGCGAGGCCTTCTCGCCGGTGGGATTCCAGTGGAACTTCCGGGCTCGCCACGCCCTGCAGCCTTTTCTTGACTGGCACGGAGGGACCATGTTCTCCACGAAAGCGATTCCCATCGACTTTGCCGGTTCCTTCAACTTCACCGTCGACGCCGGCCTCGGATTCGAGCTCTACCGCACGCGCACCCGGTCCTTTCGCGTCGAGTACCGCTATCACCACATCTCCAACGCCAACTCCGCCACCTACAATCCGGGCATCGACAGCGGGGTTCTTCAGTTGACGTATGCGTTCGGGCGGTGACGAGGAAAGCTGGTAGCGCGACACATGGGGGTCAATCTCCCTCGACCGCGCCTTCATCACAGTCGTGCAAGTCTTGTTGCGTTGCAAATCCGATTCTGAGCGTGATGGTTCTTTCTCCGGCATCGCCGGCGCGGGAGATGACGAAGTGTAATGTCATAATCCCGAAGCCGTGCGCACTGAGGACAGCCTGATAATCGCCCGCTGAAAGAGTAGCTGCAATTCGCCCGTCTTTGTCCGCATGGAGGACGGCGACCCGCGTCGGCCCGGCGGCTCTCAATTGGGCGATGCCGACTTCGGCCGCGTCAACCGCGGCGCCGGTCGCATCGATGATCCGCAGCCGGAATTGCTGCATCTTCGCCGCGACAGGCTTCCCTTTGGCCGTGGCGAAATGCTCCCCATACCATGGAGCAGATCGCCAGGCGCAGCAACAGGTGTCGATCGGAAACGGCTGAGGATTGCTGTGCTCCGCGCGCGAAACTTTGAGATACAAATCGCCCTCATAGCCGGGCTCCGCTGCCACATGAATCCGGTATTCCCCGGGACGGAGCCGTGGCAGAGCGACGATTCCTTTCTCGTCGGCTTTCACGCGCAAGAGCGCGCGGGCTTTCACGCCGGAGATTGCGCCCTCGGAATTCCCGGAAAAGAAACACCGATCTACATTGATTGTCGCGCCCGTGACAGGCTCATGGTTATAGCGGACAATCACACGCGGACTCTCGGACGAAGGTGTCCAGACTACTTCCACCGCGCTGCAAAGCGCCGGGGACGCAGCGCCCGCCAGGGCGCAGGCAGCAAAAAATGAGATGGCAGATCTCCACGCATGCGAGCGTCCCATGGGGATCTTCTCGCTCGATTCAGTACCTCGGTACATGGGGATCGATCTCCGCCGACCACGCATCGATGCCTCCGCGCAGCGACTGTGCCTGCTCGAAGCCCTGGTTGCGCAGCCACGCGGCCACATTCAGCGATCGTTGGCCATGGTGGCAAAGCACCACCAGCCGCTCGTCGGGGTCGAGCTCCTGATGGGCGCGCGAAGGTACGTCGCCCATTGGTATCGGCACGCTTCCGTCGATCCTTGCCGTCGCAAATTCCCACGGCTCGCGAACATCGATGAACCGGGCCTTCTTCTCTTTCAGCAAGTCCGCCGCATCGGTAGGCGAAATCTCGTAGTCCAGCATGAATCCAGTGTAGGACGAGATGGACGAATTCCGGGCGGGCTTGAGGATGGCGTCGGGCCCTTCGCAGATCCGGGAATGGATGGCGGAGTCTCCCTGGGGGATGAGGAAACTCATGGACAGGCTGGCGGCTTACACCATGTTGTCGGAGGGCGATCCGTTCATGTCGTGCTGGATCAGGTAAGGGAGCGTGGTGACGATCTTCTGCTTCTGGCCCGTGATCTCCTTGGTCCAGTAGAAGGAAAGGATACCGTTCTCAATGAGGATGCTGTTCGGATCCATGTAGCGCACCGAATCGTCCCCGTTGGGTTTGTAAATGGTGATCGTTGTCAACTTGTTTCCCCCCTTTTTTCCCGGTCCCCCGATCCACCCGGGTGTTCCTTCGAGCACGGTTTCCTTTGTCACCCCCTCGTTCTTCCCCCTGGAGGCTCCTCCTCGCTGCGATGAATGCAGATATCTCTGCATAAATTCTATCCTCGTGCCGGTTTTTTGAATCTGGTGCGAAAGTACCGGCCCGATCACCCATTGGGCACCGCGGGCTTGTTACCTGCACCCGGACGGAAGAATGAAGAGGTGACCTTTTCGCGGGCTGATGCTCGCGAAAGAGACCGATGGGAGAAGGTTTTTCCGGCGCGGACGAATCCGCACCTTTTTCAAGCGCCCGAAAGTCCGGATCTTTCGGCAACCGCTGAAGCGTTGCCCTTGCCCAACTGCCCGTAGGCCGGGTCTTTCGCCATCCTGTTCAGCCATGGAGGAAAAACCGGGCCGCTACGTCGCAGCTCCGGCTCCATTGCGCGTGATAGAAAGGTTGATGGGACGCAAGCCGCCGCGCTGCGTCGAATGTCGCGTATGCAGAATGCGGAAAAGGTCCTGATTGTCGAGGATGAGCCCAATGCCCTCACGGGGTTGGCGGAGCTGATCTCAGGCTGGGGCTATCGCACGGAAACCGCGCGCGACGGCATGGAGGGCTGGGAAAAGATTCTGTCCTGGGACCCGGCCATCGTCGTCACCGATCTAAAGATGCCTCGCCTCGACGGCCTCGGCCTGCTGACGCGCCTCGGCGAGGAACGAGCTTCTGCCAATTCCAACCTGGCCGTGGTCGTGCTTACGGCACAGGGCTCCATCCAGTTGGCTGTCGAAGCGATGAAGCTGGGCGCATACGACTTTCTGCAGAAACCGGTCGACGCCACCCGCTTGCGAACCATCCTCGGCAATGCCACCCGCCAGCGCGACACCGAAATCGAGCTCGAGGTGGCGCGGCGGCGCCTGCGCGAA
>JASHQQ010000238.1 GCA_030039035.1 Acidobacteriaceae bacterium
AGCTGCGCGGCGAGGGTCTTGTTATGGGCCAGAATCAGCGCCGGCCGGTTGGACTCCTCGATGATTCTGGCCATGGTGAAGGTCTTGCCCGACCCGGTCACGCCCAGCAGCACCTGGTGCTTTTCACCCGCAGCCAAGCCGTCAACCAGCTCGCGAATGGCGCGCGGCTGGTCGCCGCGCGGCTTGTAGCCGGAGACGAGTTGAAAGTCCATTTTGGCATTATAGCGCCCAGAGCGAAGATTGAGCGAAGAAAGTGGGAGAAGGTCTCACGGATATCGTGCATAATATGCGATTGAATCGTATAATTTAAACATGTGGATCGAACGTCAAGTGGAAGCCCGGCTTAGAAGATCAGCCGCCACGCGCCCGGTGACCGTCATGACGGGCGCACGGCAGACGGGAAAGACTTCGACCTTGCTTCACCTGTTCCCTAACTACGATTTCGTTTCCCTCGATCTGCCCACCGAAGCCGAGCAGGCCGAAAAGGAACCTGTTCGATTCCTGGAGCGGCATCCCGCTCCGCTGATTATCGATGAGGTCCAGTACGCGCCAGGAATCTTTCGCAATCTCAAGGCGGTCGTCGACGTGCATCGATCCGTGCCCGGGCAGTTCCTTTTGACCGGCTCGCAGAAATTTGTCCTGATGAAAAGCGTCTCGGAGTCCCTCGCTGGCCGGGCGGACATTGTCGAGCTGGAGACCCTATCACTGCGCGAGATGCGGGCAGCTCTGCCGGAAACGATGCTGGAGACAGCGATCGTGAAAGGCGGGTTTCCGGAGCTCTACGCCAATCCGGAAATCGACTCCGTTGCATTCTACAACTCCTATCTTGCAACCTATCTCGAGCGCGACGTTCGCTCGCTGGCGAATGTGGGCAGTCTGCGCGATTTTGAGAGGTTCCTGCGCGCCTGTGCACTTCGTTCAGCCAATTTGCTGAACAAAGCCGAACTGGCTCGCGACGTAGGCATATCTCCTTCGACGGCCAATCTGTGGCTTTCGATGCTGGAGGCATCGGGCCAAGTCGTTCTGCTGGAACCGTGGTTCTCAAACAGGACGAAATCGCTCGTCAAGACGCCCAAGCTTTACCTTTCAGACACCGGTCTCCTCTGTGCCCTGCTCAATATCCGTTCGGTCGAGGCGCTTCTGCAAACTCCGAGCGCGGGGGCCGTTTGGGAAACATTTGTCTTCGCGCAACTGCGCGCTCGCGAGCGCGCGGCCGGGCGCAAAGGCGCTCTGTTCTTCTGGCGCGATCAATTCCGGGAAGTCGACTTTGCAGTTGATGCCGGCGGGAATCTGGAACTGATCGAAGCAAAGTGGACGGAATTGCCCGATGCCGGTGACGCCGTGAATATTGAATTCGTCAGTGCGGCTCTGAGGCGGTCCGGGGCGACAAAAGGGGCGATTGTTTGCCGTGCACCCCACAGCTACCGGTTTGCCAGCGGAATCCGAGTCCTGCCGGTTGGCGAACTGCAGTGAGTCGTCGCGTCACTCCCCGCCGAAGTCCCGATCGCGGTCCAGCACATCGCGCTCGGTGAGGGCGCCCTCGCTCAGCTGTAATGCCTCAAAGGCATTGCCGTGACGATGACTCCTATAATTGATAGTGTGCAGAGCGATTCGCAGAGAGTTCCGCTGACACAGAGCGAAATCCCTGAAAGGTCGAGTCTTTGGAGCGGACTCTACAGCCTGTATTCCCGTTTCATTGCATGGCTGATGCGGCGAGCGCCGAATGAGCGGCAGCGGCTTTTGGCAGTGACCATTATTGCCGGCGGGATCTGCGGACTGGCAGCCGTGGCCTTCCACTTGACCATCGCGGCGTTTGAGATGCTGTTCATCGACCGCGCCAACTCCGCGCCCGGTCATAGCTGGATCTGGTGGACCATTCTCACGCCCGGATTGGGAGGCGCGCTGGCCGGCGTGGGCCTGACCTATTGGGTTCCGGGAGCCGCCGGCAGCGGCGTTCCCCAGGTCAAAGTAGCCTTCGCTGTGCGTTCCGGGCTCGTGCCTTTCAAAGAGACGATCGGCAAATTCATTCTTTGCGCCCTTCAGATCGGCTCGGGCGCGTCCTTGGGACTCGAGGGGCCGACGGTGCAGATTTGCGCCGGCGTGAGCAGCTTGCTGGCAAGGGCCGCCCGGCTGAGTCCCAAGAACTGCCGGCGCATGGCCTCAGTGGGCATGTCGGCGGGAATCGCGGCGGCGTTCAACGCGCCCATCGCCGCCGTCACCTTCACGCTGGAAGAGCTGATCGGCGACCTCGACCAAACCATGCTCTCCGGCGTAATTGTGGCCGCGGCCCTGGCTGCCGTG
This sequence comes from Acidobacteriaceae bacterium, assembly GCA_030039035.1. Classification (GTDB taxonomy): domain Bacteria; phylum Acidobacteriota; class Terriglobia; order Terriglobales; family Acidobacteriaceae; genus Telmatobacter. Next base: position 2,302 of record JASHQQ010000238.1, read on the forward strand.
GTGGAGAACAAGGTGCTCGGGTCGAACCCGATCTTTCACGTGCAGCGGGCATATACGCTTACCAATGCGTCGTCGCTCGTGTGGTACGCGCTGCTAGGGCTGTTGGCGGCCATCGTCTCAGTGGCGTTTACCGACGGGCTGCTCGGCCTGCGCGCCCAGTTCAAGCGGCTGAACAAGGTGCCCAAATGGATCCAGCCTGGCATCGGAGGCCTGGCCACCGGGGGCCTTGCCGCCCTCGGGCTCGGATTTTTCCACTACAACGGCATTGCAGGCGACCCCTACAAGACGCTTACGCTGGCGCTCACCAACGCGCTGCCTGTTCTGTGCATGGCGTCCTACTGCGTGCTCAAACTGGCAGCCACGGTCTGTTCCTATTCGAGCGGTGGGTCCGGCGGCATCTTTGCCCCTTCGCTGTTCATGGGCGGCATGCTGGGCGGAACGGTCGGCTATCTCGACGTGACCGTCTTCCACCACTCCACCGATTCCATCGGCGCATTTGCCGTAGTGGGCATGGGCGCAGTCTTTGCCGGCATCGTCCGCGCGCCCATGACTTCGGTGCTGATCATCTTCGAGATGACCGGGGGATACGGCCTGGTGCTGCCGCTGATGATCGCCAATATGAGCTCGTTTGCGCTGGCTCGCCACTGGCGCCGCGTTCCCGTGTATGAAGCGCTGCTCGCCCAGGACGGCATCTACCTTCACGACCAGACTTCCCCGCTCGATCCGCCGGACGCTACAGAGCTGCCCGCGCCCAACCTGCCGCCGGCAACCCAGCCATAGCCCCTTCTATTTCGGCTCCATGTTGTACATGAAGATGGCGCGCAACTCGAGATAGGGTCCGTGGAACTCGCGCGGCAGCGGCGGATAGTTGGAGCCGGCGATCGCTCCCCAGGCGGCGCGGTCGAGGGCCGAGTCACCGGAACGCCCTTCGAGTTGCATATCCGTCACCTGACCGTTGGGCAGGACCTTGAAGCGAATCTGCACCTGGCCGGACTTGAGGATGGGCGGATTCACTTCATCGGGAATGAGCGGATCCCAGGTCTGCTCGGTCTCGAAGTACCAGCGACGCAGCCAAGGGTTGAAATCGACGCCCTGGGTATCGGAAAGGATCGTGGGCAAGCCCGAGCCGGCGCCGGGATGTCGCGCAAGACCGCCGAGCGGAACCTGACCCTCGTCCGTACCCCGGTTACGCGAGGCGCCCCGCATGGCGTCGCGCAACTGGTCGGCCGGGTTCTGGGTGTTCATGGCAAAGTTTGGCCGTGCCGGCACGGCGGAGGGACGCGGAGCTTCAACCTGGCCCTGAGGACTCGGAGGAATGGGCTGCGACGGCTGAACCGGCTCCGGTGCAACCACCTTTGGCTGCTCGGGCGAGGGTGTCGGGGGAAGCGGTGGAGGAGGGCTGTTCAGCGCATCCAGCGTTTTCTTGTCGATCTTGGGCAGTTTGGGAGGAGCCGGCTTGACCTTTGGCTTTTGCTGCAATTCGCGCAGCGCGTCCGGCGGCAGATCGAGGTAAGTCAGATCCTTGCGCTGCTTGATGGCATCAAAGGGATCGATGACCGGCGCGACATGGAAGACATAGGTCGGGATCCACGTGATGGCCGAGAGCAGCAGCATGTGGATGAGGATGGCAAGCCAGATTCCCTCGCGCAGCCGCGACCAGCGCCGCTCATCTTCGAGCTCGCCGATCATCTCCAGCAGCTCGTGGGTGTCGTAGTCGACCCAGCGCGAGGTGCTGACCACGCGGCGGGACCGCCGAGGCCCGGATCCTCTGGGCCCGGATTCCGCGGGTTCGGATTCTGCGGATTCGTCTTCTTCGGTCTGAATCTCTTCCGGGAAGGCGGGCGGTTCCGGCCATGCCGTCTCCAACCGGAGGCTGACGAGCCGCGACCCGTTTTCCGCCGATGCTTTCCCGGCGGACTCGCTCAAACTGGTTGGCGCTTCACTGGTCGGCATGCGCTGGTGGAACCGGCTGGATACACTTCCCCGGCGGCTCCGCTTCGAGTCCTTTCGTTCTATTCTCTCATTCCTGCAAATTCGAGCAACACAGCAGTTCCACAGTCGCTCTGCGTCAGAGCCGCCGAAGCCAAGTGGCCCGCCGCGGCGGGCCATTCCGATTGACCCCGGAACCGGGTTCAACGATTGTGGAGTCGCTCTATCGCGTTTCGAATGTGCAGCTCTTACAATATGCCCTTGTAGTGGGACGGATTATGGAGCGGAAAGGGACACGGTTTGAGGCAGTTTTTTGCGCGAATCGCGGCCAAATGGAAGCTGATGCTGCTGCCGGGCCTGCTCAAGATGGGGCTGGCGGGAGTGGCTCTGGTGGCTGTGCTCGACTCTTCGTCCATTCCCGTTCCCATGGATCTGATCCTGGCCGGATTCATCTGGGCCAACAAAAGCCAGTTCTGGCTGTATTGCCTGCTCGCGGCCGTCGGGTCGGCCGCCGGCGGCCTGCTCCCTTACGGGCTGGGACGCGCCGGCGGCGAGCTGTTCCTGCTCAAGCGGATCGACCGACAGCGGTTTGAAGCCATGCGGGACCGCTTCGAGCGCCAGGAATTCCTGGCCGTAATGATCCCCTCCATGCTGCCGCCACCCACCCCGTGGAAGATCTTCATCTTCGGGGCGGGCGTCTTCAAAATGCATGTGGTGGCGTTCGTGCTGGCGGTGTTGTGCGGAAGGATGGTCCGCTGGCTGGTTTTATCGCTGCTGGTCCTCAAGCTGGGACCGGGAGCGGTGGACCTGGTGGCCCATCACGCGCTTCGGGCCATGCTGATCGTGCTGGGATTGGCGGTGGCCGGGTTCGCCTGGTGGTGGGTGCGACGGCGCAAGAAGGAGCGGGCAAAAAGCTGACCGGGTGATTAATCAAGCAACTTCTCGATCCCGGACAGATCGAATCGGCATTGGCTGCCGGGCAGGTCGAAGGGCTCGCGGGTGAGCGGCTCCAGGCGTCCTCCGACATACCGGCGATGGTTTCCCTCCGGGTCGAGCAGGAGAATGGTCTGGATTCCCATGTGCTCGTATTCAGCCAACTTGACCATAAGGCGCGAGTGCGAGTCCTCGGGCGAGAGGACTTCGAAGACTGCGATGGGCGGATGAGTCGCGATCGGCTCCGGAGGGAGACTACGATTGAGGATCGCGACATCGGGGACTCGGAAATTCGTCGGGGAAACCTGCACACGCAGCTCAGGGCGGACCTTGATGTTCCAATCCTTGGCGTGCTCCGCGAACCAAAGTTCAATCGCGTGCTGCCACGCCGAATGATCGTCCTGTCCCGTGGGTCTCTCCTCGATCACCCCGTCGACGTACTCCGCGTCCGGCTCGTACGACGTGCGCAGGTAGACCTCGACAGGAACTCGCGCGACTTGGGGCGAAGCAGCCATGGACACTCCGTGGCCTTCAATTTTACCGCCGCGTTGGAAAAGACGCTCTATTTCGCGGCCTGCTCGACCGTGCGCACCGCGCTCATGCGCCGCACCAGCACGGGAACGCCGAAAGCCAGTCCGGCCACAATGGCCGTCGAAACGAGATCGTTGCGATAGAACGGAATGGCGGCGATGTAGCAGGCGCGCAGCCCGGCCAGCGTGTGCGGGTACATCGTGCTGCCGGCCCAAACGGCGTAATCGGACAGGATCCAGAACATCGTCGGCCCCAGCACAATACCGGCGCCGACGCGCCAGAACGTTGTCTTGCTCTTCAGCAAAATCCAGCCCAGCGCAGCGCCGGCGATGTACCAGATCCAGGTGGGAATGTAGCCTTGCCAGTGGAAGGGATAGCGATAAACGAACGTCGTGAGCAGATAGTCTGAGGCCATGAGAGCGACGAGCGGAACCAGCATCTCGCGCCACGGGCGGCGCGCGCCGAAATACAGCAGCCCGCCGGTGACGGCGGTGAAATTCATCATCCCGGCATGGGGCATCAGCGGCGGAATGAAGCGGCTGAGGACGGCGATCAACAGCAGCAGATAGGCGGCCATGAAAACCTCTTTCCGGTGGATTTCCGCTGACACAAGTCGCGGCGGAACAATGCACTGGAGGGACAGCGCTCGCTTCATTTTCCGGTTCGGGCAGTGTCGGGTCAATCCGGCTGTTTTACATCGTGAACAGTTTTTTCCATGGGGAACAAAGAGTCGCAATGCAGGGATCCTGCGTTGTGTCCTCGCAGCAGCCGATACGTCGGGTGCATCAACCCCGTGGGCGGATAAAGCTCTTCACCCACGGCAACAAATCCCAGCTTGAGCAGGACATTCGCGGAACGGATGTTGAGCGGATGGTGCGCGGCAAAAAGCGCCTCAACGCCGAGCGAGCCGAACGCATGGTCGATGACTGCCAGAGCTGCTTCGGTCGCGATTCCCTGCCCCCAGAAAAATGGCAGCAGATGGTAGCCCATCTGATAGCTCCGCCCGTCGTCCGCCGCCGGATGTTCTCGCGGCCGCATCCCCGCGCATCCGGCGAATCGACCGCCTTCAAGAAGAAAGAAGGGCCAGTACTGAATGCCCAGATCGCGCATGCGCACGATCTCCTGGGCGAGACGCGCTTTCACGCGATCCGGCGCAACCGGACCGCCCATCAACGCCATCACGATGGGGTCGCCCCACAGCTCCGCCGCAAGCGGAAGATCGTCTTCGCGCCAGCAACGGAATCCGAGACGGGCGGTGGTGAGGAAATGGTCCATTGCAGGCATCCGGCGAGTATCGAACTGGACCTTCAATCTCTCAACTTCAGGCGATCGAGCAGCGGAAAAACGAAAAAAGCCAGGATCGAGTTGCCGATGGCGATGTAGAGCTGCGTCATCCAGCTCCACTCGAGGCTCATTCCCAGCAGAAACCTGTAGACGAAGAGATAGATTGCGCTCGACAGCAGCGACAGGGCGAAGTTCAGCATGATGCGAATGGCGCTGTTCTCCACGTCGACGCGAATGCCCACCGACGCGGCCAGAAACCCGCAGACCGTCTTGGCGATTCCGTTGATGCCGATAGCGTTGCCGGTAAGCGCATCTTCAAACAGCCCCAGCACTGCGCCCATGATCGTTCCCTGGATGGGGCTGCGCCGTCCCAGGGCAAAGTACACGGTGACGACCAGGGGCAGATCGAACCAGGCGTACCGGCCCACCACGCGAGGCAGCCAGGCCTGAAGCACCAAAGCCGCCAGAGGAACCAGCCCATAAACCAGAAAAGGATAACGGCGGACCTCCATGTCGTGGCGGGAGATCGCGCCCACTCGGGCCATGGTCACGGATGCCTCTGTGGTTTGGGCTCGGAATCCGGGGAACCGGGAGCGGGCTGGGCACCGGCGTCCGAATCGGCCTGGTTCGTGGCGCGGCTGGTGGGAGAAGAAGCCTTTTCCGCCTGCGCCTTCGGCTTGTCGCCGGCAGGCGCCGAGGCCTGGGCAGCCGGCGCCGCGCCGGGCGAGAACCGGTCGGGATGGATCGGCTTGAGCGGCTTGGCGGGAGCGACGACCAGAAGCGACGGCTGCGGTGCATTGGGATCGACCGGCTTGGGCGGCGCATTGGGATCGGTGAGACCGGGCAGCCGCTCGGCCATGATGGTGGAAGCCTTGCGCTGCTCGTCCAGCGACGCTGCCTCGGCGCCCTTGAGCGCCTCGCTGGTGGCCAGGTCGTTTTGCTCCTGTGGAGAGAAGCGCGGCTGCATTGAGGTAATCACCAACACTTCATCCAACCGGTCAAGGTGCGCGGCCGGCCTGACCATGATCTTGATAAATCCGTCCCGATCCGGGTCGTTGACTACCTTCTCCACTTCGCCGACCGGCAGGCCGCGAGGAAAAATCTGGTCGCCGCCGGCAGTGAGGACCTTCTCGCCGGGCTGAATGCGCTTGTCGGCGAGCAGATCGACGATCTGCAGGCGGCCGTCGGCGTTGCCGCGCAGGATGCCGCGAATACGCGTTGTCTCCAGGATCACGCCCGCGCCGCTATTCTGGTCATTGATGGCCAGCACCTGCGCAGAGTGGCGGCCGAGCACCTCGCGCACCTTGCCGACGATGCCGTCCGGCGTAATCACCGCCATGTCGCGCTCCAGCTTGTCGGCCGATCCCTTGTCTATATAGAGAACCCGTGAAAGATTGGAGCCGCCGGTTCCAAAGATCTGCGCGGCCTGGGTGCCGTAAAGATACTTTTGCTGGAAGCCCATCAGCCCCTCAAGGCGCTGGCCCTGCCTGGCGTCCTCGAGCAGCGCCGCCTGTTCCAGCCGCAGGCGGTCGATGGTCTGCTGCAACTGCTGGTTTTCCGCCCTGGTGTGGCGCAGGTCGAAGTAGTTTTGCCACAGGCCGGCCACCAGCATCCGCGAAGAATGGACGAACCGTTCCGGCGGCGAAACCAGCGTGTTCGCCCACAGGCGAATCAGCCGCACGCCCTCGCCATCCTGCATGCCCAGCGAGCTGCGGCCCGCGCCGGTCCGGCGGACCTGCACCGCGAGCCCGATCATCTGCGCCACCAGGATGGTGAGCAGCACCAGGTAGTTCCGATAGCGAGCGAAGAAGGATTCCATACCACAGAAGCAGGGACTAAGGGACTTGGGACTCGGAACTAAGGGATCCAGATTTTTCCGGGTCGCCTAAACAGATCGCCGATGCGAACATGGTCCCTCAGTCCCTTGGTCCCCAGTCTCTAGTCCCTCAATCGATCTTGATCTTGCGCAGCAGCCGGAAGTCGGAGAGCATTTTGCCGGTGCCGAGCACGACCGAGGCCAGCGGATCGTCCGCCACCGAAACCGGCAATCCCGTCTCTTCGCGAATGCGCTTGTCGAGATTCTTGATCAGCGCGCCACCGCCTGTAAGTACGATGCCGCGATCGCTGATGTCGGCCGAAAGCTCGGGCGGCGTGCGCTCCAGGGCCACGCGAATGGCGTTCATAATGACGGCGATGCACTCACCCAGCGCCTCGCGAATTTCGCTGTCGTCGATTGTGATCGTTTTGGGCACGCCCTCGATCAGGTTGCGGCCCTTGATCTCCATCTCCAGCGGCTTGTCGAGCGGGAAGGCCGAACCGATCTCCATTTTGATGTGCTCGGCCGTGCGCTCGCCGATCAGCAGGTTGTACTTGCGCTTGAGGTAGTTGGTAATGGCTTCGTCCATCTGGTTGCCGGCCATGCGCACCGAGCGCGAATACACGATGCCGGAGAGCGAGATCACCGCGATATCCGTGGTGCCGCCGCCGATATCGACCACCATGTTGCCCGAGGGTTCGGTGATGGGCAACCCCGCGCCGATGGCCGCCACCATGGCCTGTTCCACCAGGTAGACCTCGCTGGCCTTGGCGCGATAGGCCGAGTCCTCGACCGCGCGCTTCTCAACCTGAGTGATCTCGGAAGGCACGCCGATGACGATCCGCGGATGCACCAGCATTTTGCGGTTGTGCGCCTTCTGGATGAAGTAGTTGAGCATCTTCTCGGTGACTTTGAAGTCGGCGATCACGCCGTCTTTCATGGGCTTGATGGCGACGATGTTGCCCGGAGTGCGGCCCAGCATCTCCTTGGCGTCCTTGCCCACGGCTTCTACTTCACCGGTGTTCTTGTTGATGGCAACAATGGAGGGCTCGTTGACGACAATGCCCTTCCCGGCCGCGTAAACGAGCGTGTTGGCGGTGCCGAGATCGATGGCCAGATCGCTCGAAAACATGCTGAAAAGCGAGCGCAGGCTATGCGACCGCGAGGGGCGGAGGGGGTATCCGTTCGCTGACATGTGAAGCTGATTTCTACCTCAAATTATATTGTACGGCCAAACTGGCTTAGGGCGCGCATTCCGAATGTCACCGGGTCGCAACAGGCTGACTCAATGCGGTAAACTCAGATGTTTGCGCCACGACTTGACGGTTGGGAGCGATCGGCGCAGGAGGGTGTCCCCATGGCCACTTCGACGATCCGTGAGACAGCATCGGGAGCCGCGGCTCCGAAGCCGCAAGAGGGAAGAAAAGCGCCGGTTCCGGTGTATTTGAATCTCATCGGCGGCGAGTGGCTGCCGGCCAAAAGCGGCAAAACGACGCGGAACATCAATCCGGCCGACCACTCCGACATCGTCGGCGAGTTCCCGGCTTCGGCGGCCGAGGATGTAAATGCCGCCGTGGCCTCTGCGAAGAAGGCCTTCGCGACGTGGCGGCTGGTTCCCGCGCCCAAGCGCGCCGAGATCCTTATGCGGGCTGGCACGCTGCTAGTCCAAAACAAGGAGAAATTTGCTCGCGATATGACCCGCGAAATGGGCAAGGTGCTGGCCGAAACGCGCGGCGACGTGCAGGAGGCCATCGACGAGGCCTTTTACGTGGCCGGCGAGGGTCGGCGGCTCTTCGGCGTGACCACTCCCAGCGAGCTGCAGAACAAATTCGCTATGAGCGTCCGCATGCCGGTGGGCGTAGTGGGGCTGATCACCCCGTGGAACTTCCCCATGGCCATTCCGAGCTGGAAGCTGTTCCCCGCACTTGTGGCCGGCAACACCTGCGTCATCAAGCCGGCGACGGACACGCCGCTTTCGGTCTACAACCTGGTGCGGACGCTGGTCGACGCCGGTTTACCGCCGGGGGTGGTCAACATTGTGAGCGGAGGCGGCTCCAGCGTGGGCAATGCGCTGCTGGATCATCCCCACGTCCGCGCGATCAGTTTTACTGGCTCGAGCGAAGTTGGCTCACACGTGGGCCAACGCGCGGCGGCCACGTTCAAGCCCGTTTCGCTGGAGATGGGCGGCAAAAACGCGCAGATCGTACTCGACGACGCCAATCTCGACCTGGCCCTCGACGGCGCCCTGTGGGGCGCCTTCGGCACCACCGGCCAGCGCTGCACCGCGACCAGCCGCATCCTGTTGCAGAAGGGGATTGCCAAAGAATTTACTGATGCTTTTGTTGCCCGCGCCAAGGCGCTCAAAGTCGGCAATGGACTCGACGAGTCCGTGCAGGTGGGACCGCAAGTGAACGCCGGCCAGATTGAAACATCGACAAGATATGTCGAGATAGCCATGAAAGAAGGTGCAAAGTTACTCGCCGGAGGTCACGCGCTAACTCAGGGAGCTTACGCCAACGGCACGTTCTTCGAGCCGACGGTCTTTGCCGCGGTCGATCGAAAGATGCGTATTGCCTGCGAAGAGGTCTTCGGGCCGGTGGTGAGCCTGATCGAGTTCGAAACTTTCGAGCAGGCCATCGACATCGCGAATGCGATCGATTACGGACTATCTACGGCGATTTATACGAAGAATGTCAACCGGGCCTTCACGGCGATGCGTGACTTGGAGGCCGGCATAACTTATATCAATGCGCCAACGATCGGCGCCGAGGTTCACCTGCCATTCGGCGGTGTGAAACATACCGGCAACGGCCATCGCGAAGGGCTGGGCGCGATCGATTTCTTCACCACCTGGAAGGCGGTGTATGTCGATTACTCCGACAAGCTGCAGCGCGCGCAGATTGATAATGCGGAGTAAGAGATGCGGGACCTCTGGTACGGTGATAAGCGCGACTTGGTCAAGTGGGCGACATTAGTCGGGCTCGCTCAAAAGTTTCAGATGCGGCATGTTCTTCAGGTTCTCTACTACAGGAGCAATGCCTGGGAAAGCATTGACATCGACGGCGCGAAATTCGAAATCCCGCCAGGCGTAATCAGTCATTTTCGGGATGTAGGCAAAATCTGCGGGATGGAGTGCGAGCTTTCCATCGAGATCGTAAGAGAGGCTTTCGAACACGCGCGACGCGCGGACTATTTCCAAACGATCAAGACGGCAATTGCAAGACGAAGCGCTTCGCCAGGGATCGTCTTCCTTGACCCGGACACCGGGCTTGAGCCGCCCGCAGGCACGAGCGCTGGGAACGGGCACGAGTGCAGAGCCAGGTCCGAACATGTCTGTGAAATTGAACTTGCGCGCCTATGGAAACTCTTGCGCGAGGGTGACATGTTGGTGCTTTATCAACATCGAATCCGCGAGAAGAGGTGGCGCGAAGGCAAACGCAGGCAATTCGCAGAGGCGCTCGGGTTACACGATAGCGAAACCGATGGCATCGGGATCGCATTTGCAGACGAGATCGCGAACGA
>JASHQQ010000037.1 GCA_030039035.1 Acidobacteriaceae bacterium
AGTGCACCGAGAGGGCCGCACCGCGGATCGCATTAGTATCGAATCATGCCTTTCGCCGTCCGGGATTCCCATTCGCGCGTGGACACCGGTCCGGCGCGATTCGAACGGTTGCCTGTGCTCGCCATTGCCGCGGCGATCGTGCTCCTTCACCTGCTCACCAACGGCCGCTACGGTTTCCACCGCGACGAACTGCAGTTCATGAGCGATGCACGGCACATGGACTGGGGATTTGTCGCGTACCCGCCACTGGCGCCCTTTCTGGCGCGAATTTCGATGAGCTTGTTCGGCCTGTCGCTCGTCGGCCTGCGGTCGTTTTCGGTCGCCGCGCAGTCCGTCGCTCTTGTTCTCACCGCGCTCATGGCAAAGGAACTGGGGGGCGGCCGCTTCGCGCAGGTGACGGCGACCCTTTCGGTCGCGCTGTCACCCCTGCCGCTGTTTGAAGGCACCAAGTTTCAATACACATCCTTCGACTATCTCTGGTGGGTGTCGATCGCGTATTTCGCAATCCGGTTGCTCGAGTCGGAGAACCCGCGCTGGTGGATTGCAATCGGAGGCGCAACCGGTATCGGGCTGCTCACCAAGTACTCCATCCTGTTCCTGATTTCCGGTCTCCTCATCGGAATGGCGCTGACCGGAGCAAGACGCTACTTTGCGAGCCGGTGGTTCCGGATCGGCGTCGCCCTGACCGTTGCGATCTTCCTGCCCAACTTTCTCTGGCAGGTCCGGCACGACTTTATCGGCTATCAATTTCTTCAGTCGATTCACGAGCGCGACATCGAGCTGGGCCGCACCAATGGCTTTGTGGTCGAACAGCTCGTCCATTGCATCAACGTCTTCGCGGCGCCGTTGTGTGTGGCCGGGCTCGCCGGTTATCTGCGCAGCCGGCGTTATCGCATGCTCGGCTGGATGTACATCGTGCCCTTCGTGCTCCTTCTCTTCGCCAGGGGGCGTTCCTACTACCTTGCCCCCGCCTATCCCATGCTGATGGCGATGGGCGCCGTGGCCGCAGAGCGCTGGCTCGCATCGACAAAAGTGTCTCCCAAACCGGGAGCCAAGGCCCGCCGCGGCGGGAACAGAACAAAGGCCGATCGCCCCGCATCGCGCGCCGGCCGACTCGTTGTCGTCCAGGCGTTCCTTGTCGGGCTCGTGCTGTGGGGCGCGTGGATCTCCGCGGTCCTCATTCCCTTTCAGGCCAGTGGACCACTGCGGAATTTCGCGCTGAAACGGAGCGAGGACCTGCGGGACGAGTTCGGTTGGGATGAACTCGTTCAGAATGTCGCGGGCATCCGCGATTCGTTGCCGGCGGAACAGCGGGCCGATCTGGGTGTGATCGCGGGCAACTATGGCGAGCTGGGCGCCATGGAGATTTTCGGTCCCGCGTATCGTTTGCCGGCGCCCCTTGGCGTGATGAACTCGGCCTGGTTGCGCGGCTACTCCACTCCGCAACCCGGCACGCTGATTGTTCTTGGGTTCACGGGCGAGCAAGCCGATGCGCTGTTTACCGGCTGCAGACTCGCAGGTCGGAACGGCAACGCAGAGGGAGTGATCAACGAGGAAAGCCGGAATCATCCGGACATCTTTGTCTGCGGCCCGCCCCGCGAGCCCTGGCCGGAGTTCTGGAAGGATTCCCGGTTTTTTGGCTGATGGAGACAGGCCCAACGCGGCCGGGAGCGGCAAGGCTGGAGCGCGTGCGCTCTCCGTAACTCCGGGTTATCTCCCATCACTCCGCGTCGTCAATCCACAGAAGTTTGTCGAGAATTTGCCGATTATTCATCTCCGATTGACCGAACTGAACAAATTGCGCGGCTAATCTGGCACCGCCGTACTCGATCCGCCGCGAAACGCTTTGCTTCGCGCGCGTATGGCCGTTCCCTGTTCTCCCATCGGAGGTCTTTGAAAATGATTTCAAATCGAGGTGTCAGCGGCCCGAACGGGACGCTGAAATGTGGCGCGATGATGCTCACCGCGCTGCTCGTGTTGGGGACATTTCCGCAATCCGCCAACGCTGAAAGCAGGAAATCCACGACGCCCACTGCCGTATCGCCGATCAAGCATGTGGTGATCATCATTGGTGAGAACCGGACCTTCGATCACGTTTTCGGAACCTACGTGCCCAAAGTCGATCCCGGAACGGGCAAGAGCCAGTACATCTGGAATCTGCAGAGCGAGGGCATCGTGAACCTGGACGGCACACCCGGCCCGAATTTCGCCAATGCGACGCAATATTCGGCCACGGTGAACAACACCTATACCATCAACCCCCCGGACAAGACGGCCTACACGAATCTTCCACCGGTTCTGGCCGGCGGCTACAGCTCGCAGAACGAATGGTACGCGCCGTTTACCTCCCAGGCCGTCGGCGAGCTGATCGATCCCGATCTGGCCCGCGACTACAACCGGTTTCTCACCACGGGCGCGACGGGAATCAAGAGTGGAAAGACCGACACGCGCGTGACCAGCGTGAATCCCAATTCTCCGACCAACGGCCCGTACCAGTTGACCGGCTCCAAAATGCCCTACGACGCCTACACGGCGAGCCCGGTGCACCGCCTTTTCCAGATGTGGCAGGAGACGGATTGCGCCAAGGGCAATATTACGGACTCACACCCCAGCCCCTGCCTCAACGACCTTTTTCCCTTTGTCGAAGTAAGCATGGGCACGGGCAGCAACGGCCTGAAGCAGCCGACGCCCTTCACCGACCGCACGACGAAGGAAGGCTCCGCGTCGATGGGCTTCTACAACATCAACGAAGGCGACGTTCCCTACTTCAAATACCTCGCCGACAACTACACTATCAACGACAACTTCCATCAGTCGGTGATGGGCGGCACCGGCGCCAACCACATCATGTTCGGGTTTGCCGACGCCATCTACTACGAGAACAGTTCCTTCAAGGCGGCCAAGCCTCCGGCCAGCGAGATCGAGGATCTCGATCCGCAGCCCGGAACCAATAACTGGCCCAAAGAAGATGGTTACGGTAACGGCGGCGCCTACAACTCCTCGGGCGTGTACGTTCCTCCTGTGGGCGGCGGCAGCTACGTCCAGTGCGCCGACATGAGCGAAGGCGGCGTGCCTGCCGTGGCCAACTATCTCGAGTCGATGAACGTGAAGACGAACTGCACCTCAGGGCACTACTACCTGGTGAACAACTACAACCCCGGCTATTTCCCCAGCGGCGATGTGGCTCCGATCGACGATCAGGCCAATCCGCTGACCTATTCGTTCACCATCCCGCCGACCAGCCAGGACAGCATCGCCGACAGGATGAACGCGGCCGGCCTGTCGATCACCTACTTCGGCGAGCAGTGGGATCTGAACGCCGAGGATCCGGGCTTCCTGGACCCGACCGATCAGTATTGCAACATCTGCAATCCGTTCGAGTACGAGTCCAACATCATGGCCAATCCGCTCACGCGCCTGGCAAACAACGCCGACGAAACCGAGTTCCTCGCGGATATCGATGCCGGCGCGCTCCCCGATGTTTCCATCGTGAAGCCCAGCGGCAACAACGACGGGCATCCGGCCTCCTCGAAGCTGGATCTGTTCGAGGGCTTCTGCAAGAGGATCATCGACGGGATCCAGGCCAACCCCACCCTGTGGGCCTCCACTGCAATCTTCATCACCGAGGACGAGGGCGGCGGCTACTGGGATACCGGCTACATCCAGCCGATCGATTTCTTCGGCGACGGCACGCGCATTCCGCTCATCGTCGTCTCGCCCTATTCGACCGGCGGCATCATCTCGCATGAATACAGCGATCACGTTTCGCTGGACAAGTTCATCGAGTGGAACTGGAGTCTGAAGCCGATCAGCGATCGCAGCCGCGACAATCTGCCCGATCCGGTTCAGCCCGCCAACACCGACGGTTCGCCGACCTACGCGCCCACCAACGGACCGGCGTTGAGCGACCTGCGAGGCGAGTTCTCGTTCAGCACGCCCAACACCACGATCATGCCTTATCGCGGCGGCGCAAGATAGCCGCGTATCGTCCGTTCAACTACGCCGAAGGCCGGATGCTTCCGGTCTTCGGCGCATTCATGCAAGCTCAAATCCGGTCAGGGTCATTGAATTGAAATCCAGGTTGTCATTCCTCAGTCTTTTCCCCCTCGGTTTCGTCGCGCTCACCCCTCCCGTCTGTCCGCAAATCGGCGCGGCCAGCGTATCCGCCCAACCCTCCCTGCACATTCTCGGCCAGTGGAAGTTGAGCGAGGCGGGCAGTTGGGGCCACCTGAACTTCGACGAAAAATCGAATCGGCTCTACATTCCGCGCACCGGGTACGTGGCGGTTCTCGATGCCGGCTCGGGCGAGGAGGTGGGCAAGGTAACCGGTTTTGCAGACGCGCGCGCCGTGGCGCTGGATGACAAGGGGAAGTTCGGCTATGCGACGGACATGCTGCCCGCCGACGTCGGATATGTGAGGGTCTTCGACCGGTCGACGTACCGGATCGTGGCGTCGATAGCGGTAGGGCGCGTGCCCAGCGCGGTCATCTTCGACCCGGTGACGAAGACGGTCTTCGCTTTCAGCACGAGCGCGCGGAACGCAGCCGTCATCGACCCGGCGACGAATACCGTCGTGAAAACTCTTGCCCTGCCCGGCAAGCCGCATCTGGCGCTGACTGACGGGAGGGGATCGATCTACGTGAGCTTTCGCGGAATCGGCAAGCTGGCGCGGATCGACACGGCGACGCGGTCGATTACCGCGACGTGGCCGACGGATCCGTGCGCCGAGTTTCACGGCCTGACATTCGATGCCGGGCACCGGCTGCTGCTCGGGTCGTGCTACCCGCGGCAACTCATCGCCATCAGCGCCGATACCGGCCAGGTGACGGACGCGGGCCAGAGCCCTGCCGATGCGCTCGATCTGGCCTACGATGCGGAGAGGCGCCTGCTCTTGAGCGGTTCCATGAGCGGCGTGCTGAGCGTCTACCGGCAGGAGACTCCGGAGAAATACGCCGTTGAGGAGAAGCTGCCCACCGCATTGCGCGCGGGCACGCTGACCGTGGACTCCGCGACGGGGCGGGTGTTCCTCGTGACCTGCGACTTTGGACCCGCGCCGGTGAGCGGGCCGGGGATGGAGGAGCAGGAGGGACGGCTCATGCCGCTGCCCAATACGTTCCGGGTCATCGTCGCGGGAAAGTGAAGCGGGCACGGCCGAACGGGCCAGCCCATTCAACCCACGACGTCGTACGGCCGCATCATCTCGTTGTCTTCGTGCTCGAGAATGTGGCAGTGCCACACGTAGCGAAACCGCTGACCGGGCGCAACCGGTGTGCCCGGCGGCAGATCGAATTTCTGAATCACCCGCGTTACATATCCCGGGTACGCCTTCACCGTATCTTTCCACCCGGGGCGCTCGTTCGACTCCGGCGGGAGCGGCGTGGTCGTATATTCGATTTGTCCGGTGGCCAGGAATCGGCGCACGTCGAACGCCTGCCGGTTGAGAACCTGGAATCGCACCAGGTGCAGGTGCATGGGATGCACGTCGCCGGTGGTGTTCGCCATCGACCAGATTTCCATGGACCCAGCGCGCGGATCCTCGGTGACCGGGTCGCCCCAGTGCTTGCCGTCGAGCATTCCCATCATCGTGTAGCCGTCCGACGCGCGATCCATCTCGTTGATGGTCAGGAAGCGGTCGCGCACCGCCAATCCGGGACTCAGCGGCTCCCATGGCACCAGTCTGGCCGGCACGGTGCTCGTGTCTTCTCCGGTCAGGGGCCTGGTTACCTTGAAAAGCATCACTTCTTCGGCGGCTACCTGGCCGCCCCGCGTGTAAGGCGCGGGCGCATCGTTGCGCAGGGCAAAGTGCGCACCCTTCATGCCCGCGAAATCCAGCACAAAATCCATGCGTTCGCCGGGCGCAATGAGCAGCGCTCCGCGCTTCAGAGGCGCCGGCAGCAATCCGCTGTCGGTGCCGATCTGCTCGAAGGGCGGCGTCTCTGCCCGCGTCTCCACCGGGTTTCCCGCGCTGTCTGCGACTTGCAGCGTGAGGTGATAGAAGCGCGCATTCGACGCGTTGACCATCCGGAAACGGTAGCGCCGCGGCCCAACCTCCAGATACGGCTTGGCCTTTCCGTTGACGCACACCGTGTTGCCGAAAAACTCCTGGATCCACACCGGGTGCGTGCCGCCCACCGCCGCCGGATACACGATCGAGCCATCCGCCGCAAACAGCCGGTCCTGCAGCATGAGAGGAATCTCGAACTCCCCGCGCGGCAGGTTGAGCGCCTCTTCCTCGTCGTCGCGTATCAGGTAGAACCCCGCCAGACCCGCATGGATATTGAGCCGCGTGATCCCGATGGCGTGATCGTGATACCACAGCGCCGTGGCCGGCTGCGCATTGGGAAACAGGTTGACCGCCGACTTGTAGAACTCGCCTGTCTTGCCGTCGGGAGTGCTCCACGCGTCGGGATAGCCGTCGTGCTCGGGCAGGGTGACTGATCCGTGCAGGTGAACCACGGCGCGCACGGGCGGAACGGTTTCTTCTTCGCCGTGCACGGTGGTGTCGAGCGGCAACATGTGCCGCATGGGGAGGTGGTTTTCCCAGGCAATCGAGAGCGCCTGCCCGCGCCGCACCTCGATCGTCGGCCCGGGCCACGAGTTGTTGTAGCCCCACAGCGTGGTCGGCGGCAGATCGCGGTGCACCTTCTGCCGGAACGCGCCCATGCGGATGGCGATCGAGCCCGATTCACCTTTGCCCGGCGCGCCGGCCTGGATTCGCGGCGGAATCGGCAGCCGGTCCACAAAGGGCTTGAGCGTCACTGTCCTGACTTCGGAGGGCGTTGCGCCGGAGGCCGTGGATTTGGCCATTGATGGCGGCGCCTGCGCAGCCTGCTGCGCGTGTGCTCCCGCATTTCGGGGAAGAAAGAGTCCAGCCGCACTGAGCCATCCAAGCCGGTGGAATGCGCGGCGATCGAGTATCAAAAAACAAATCTCCGTGACCGGATTACCGGCAACCGACCAGCCTACTGGCCGATTGTTGCGCTCAGGTTAATGAAGCCTTGCGGCCGGAACCAGGCTCCCAGGCAGTGTCAGACGAATCGAAATAGCCGCGGATCAGGCCCATAGAACGTTGCCTCACGGGCTGAAGTGTCCGCGTGGGAACTCGAGCCCAGGATGCAAAGTCGGTTTCAAAAGGCCCGTGGCTAAAGCCACTTCGCTGTCTTGCGCTGTTTCAGCAGCCTGAAGGCTGCTGCTCCCTCCGATTCGCACACTGAAAACATGCCGAAACCAGTTCTCACGCAGACGCCAAAGCCCCGATCCTTTTTGCGCTTTTTTGGGCACGACTCAAGCCCAGGCAAAACCGGCTTGTCGGGGACCGCGGCAAGCCACCCCAACAAGCAAAACCGCCTTGTCGGGGACCCCGGCAAGTTGTGCCCTGTTACTAAACCTTCGATGAAGCATTCGTCAGACACTGCCTACTGCTGGCGGATCGGAGTCTTCGACTCGAACATTGTGAGCCGCTCATTGAGGGTCGCCGCCAGACGCGTCTTGCCCTGGGAATTGGCCAGGTCGGCGGCACGCTGCTCCAGTTCCACAGC
>JASHQQ010000239.1 GCA_030039035.1 Acidobacteriaceae bacterium
TGGACGCCGAGCTGGACGCTCTTTTCCGGCGGCGTCTGCTTTCTTTTTCTCGCCGGCTTCGCGTGGCTGATCGAAGTGAAAGGCTGGCGGCGGTGGGCCTTCCCGTTGGCGGTCGTGGGCATGAATTCGATCGCCGCCTATCTCATCGCGCACTTTTGGGAAGACTTCATCCTCAGCAGCCTGCACATTCACCTTGGCTACGGAATCTTCCGGATCTTCGGCGCGGGACTGGAACCGCTGATGCTGGGCATCGCGGTCATGCTCGCCTACTGGCTGTTCCTGTACTGGATGTACCGGAGAAAGCTGTTCTTGAAGATTTGAGGCGGGGGAAGCTGCCCGGGGTTGGGTGACGACTTTTGTATATGTGTGATATATACAGAATATGGCCGCGAAAGATCCTCTGGCGGATTGCGTCGGCTTCGATTGGGATGAAGACAACGCAAGGAAGAATTGGGACCGCCATCGAGTGATGCCGGAAGAGGCGGAAGACGTTTTCTTTCACGACCCATTTGTGCTGCGTTCAGACCCAAGCCACTCGCATGGCGAGAAAAGATATTGGGCAATGGGCCGGACCAGCCGCGACCGAAAGCTATTCATTGCATTCACGATCCGTCGCAAGCTGATTCGTGTAATTTCCGCGCGCGACATGAGTCGCCGAGAACGAGAGGAATATGAAAAGCTCGAAGAAAAAGATTCCGGAATTGAAGACTGAAGCGGAAGCATTCGAATTCTGGTCTTCGACCGGACCCGGCGCCGATTCGACCGCGTACATCGACTGGTCGAAGGCGAAGCCGACGAAGCTTCCGAACTTGAAGCCGTCGTTGCGGACGATTTCAGTGCGCCTGCCGGTAGCGATGATCGAGGACCTGAAAATCCTGGCGAACAAGAGGGATGTGCCCTATCAGTCGCTGCTGAAGGTGTTTCTGGCGGAGCGGCTGACGGCGGAGCGGCGCGGGTAGTCGCAAGAGCCGAGAAATTCGATGCGAAGGTCCAAAGCGATGAACTTGACAGGAATCTTTACGATCGCACTGTCAGGACTCTGCGTGGTCAGTGCAGCATCGCAGTCGCCGGAGATTCCGGACGCAGCATTACCTCGAGTTCTGAGCGCTCCCGATCCGATCTATCCGAAAATCGCACTGGCAGCGCGCGTATCCGGTATTGTCCGACTCCACGTCGTAACGGACGGAAAGCGAGTTGTCTCCATTGACGGCGAAAACGGCCCAATGATGCTTCGGCCAAGTGCCGAGGAGAACGTTCGAGCCTGGATATTCGAGGAGCACTCGCCAACCTCATTTGACGTGACATATGAATACAAACTGCTCGACGTACAAGGTTGCGCTGCGGCGAACCGTGGAGTTATTCGGGATTTGCCGAAACATGTCGAGATCGACGATGCGCCGCCGACCTGCGACTGGGTACGATACAAACGCCAGGAGACCTACTTGCGCGAACAGCATGTTTACCCGGTGGAACTGCATGTAGATGCGGATGGCGAAGCGCTGCGTGGTCCCAGCGAAGTCACGATTCATTCCGAAGGAACGGAATATGTGCTGCCGGTACGCGACGGGCTCTTCCTTGTCCCGGAGACACTGAAGAATACGAAGACTTTCACATTCGAGGCAAGGATTGGCGACGAATTCGTCACAATCCCGCAAATATCGGGATGGGCGGTCGAGCAGACCTGGACACTCGATCTCCCATCGAAGGTCCCGGCGGATGCCGAAGACACTTATCGAAGCGGCGATCCGAAGACCGTGTGCATTCTAAGTTTTGATCCCCTGGATGGAGACGGCATGAGCATCAAAGTCAGCTCTTGTCGGAAGCGAATCGACCAACACTGACATTTTGGGCGGTGTCCAGAATGAGACTATGGTCTGGCGATTCCCCGCATCGTGGGACCACTGCATTCTGAAAAATGGATGGTCCCGGCTACCTCGTCTTCGCCACTTCCTCCACCGTCACCGGATCGAGGAACGGCATGGCCGCGCGCAGGCGTTTGCCGACGATCTCGACCGGATGCTTGGCTTCGGCTTCGCGGAAGGCAAGAAATTCCTTGCGGCCGGAGTTCTGGTCGGCGAGGAAGCGCTTGGCAAAGGACCCGTCCTGGATCTCCTTGAGAAGCTGCTTCATCGCCTTGCGGCTCTCTTCGTTGATCACGCGCGGCCCGCTGATGTAGTCGCCCCATTCGGCCGTGTCGGAGATGGAGTAGCGCATGTACGCCAGCCCTCCGCGATAGATCAGGTCGACGATCAGCTTGAGCTCGTGCAGCACCTCGAAGTAGGCGCTCTCGGGCTGGTAGCCGGCTTCAACCAGCGTTTCGTATCCCGCCTTGATGAGCGCGCTCACGCCGCCGCACAGCACCGCCTGCTCGCCGAAGAGATCGGTCTCGGTCTCTTCCTTGAAGGTCGTCTCGAGCACGCCGGCGCGCGTGCACCCGATGCCTTTGAGATAGCTGAGCGTCAACGCATGAGCCTTGCCCGTCGCATCCTGCCCGACCGCGATGAGTCCCGGGATGCCGCCGCCTTCGACGAAGACTTCGCGCACGCGGTGGCCGGGCCCCTTGGGCGCGGCCAAGCCTACGTCGAGGTGCTTGGCCGGAACGATGGTCTTGAAATGAATGTTGAATCCGTGCGCGAAGAGCAGCAGCTTGCCGGCGCTGAGATTCGGCCCGATCTCTTCGGCATAGAGCCTGGCCTGCGTCTGATCGGGCGTGAGGATCATGACCACGTCGGCCCATCTCGCGGCGTCGGCCACGGTGGTGACGGCGAGCCCGGCCTTCTGCGCCTTGGCGATCGACTTCGAGTTGGCCGCCAGGCCGACTTTGACGTCGACACCGGAGTCCTTGAGGTTAAGTGCGTGGGCATGCCCCTGCGAGCCATAGCCGATGATGGCTACCTTCCTGGCCTGGATGAGGGAAAGATCGGCATCGTGATCGTAGTAAGTTGTCGCCATTTCTTCTCGTTCTTCCTTTTCGCGTGTATTGGGTCGAATTTCGGCGTGGAACTTATGAATCGCGGGCAATTCGACTTCAGACTGGGTGCCCCCGGTCTCGCTTTTGAGACCGGGGATGTGCGGAGCATCACGATCGAAGTCACACCGGCTCAATCGGCGCTTCGGCTTGGCTCTGTTCTTCGGGTTCCACCGAGCCGGCAACCATCGCCTTGACCACGCTCGAAACATGATGGCCGCGTCGCATCGTCATCTTGCCGCTGCGGCAGATTTCGAGAATGCGGCCGTCCTCTTCGCGCAGCACCTCGATCAATCCCTCGATCTTGCTTTCCACTCCGGTCATCTCGATCATCAGCGACTCCGAGGTGAGATCGACGATGCGCGCGCGAAAAACCTCCACCAGCTCGAAGATCTTCGACCGGTTCTCGTGTGTGGCCGCAATCTTGATCAGCGCCAGCTCGCGCGTCACCGAGGCCGCGCCGGCGATGTCGTCGACATCGACCACGTTCTCCAGTTTATACAGGCTGGCGCGGATGCGATCGCCGGTCTGCGCCGTGGATTCGCAAACCAGCGTCAGCCGCGAGAGGCCCGCCCGCTCGCTGCCGCCGACGGTCAGCGAGATGATGTTGATGTTGAGCCGGCGAAA
>JASHQQ010000240.1 GCA_030039035.1 Acidobacteriaceae bacterium
ATATCGCGATCTTCAGGGTGGACCGCGGTCATCCAAGCCTCGGGATGCGACCGGACGAAATCGAGAGTCTGACCGGAGAATTCAAGCCAAACCTGATTCACGAAGTCCGGCGTCCCGTCAGGCTTGAGCGTCCATGCGGATACCGGAAGACTCTGCAATATCCCAACCTGGAGTTGCAGATCGGTATAGAGAGCGGCATTCTCCAGCGAGATCGCCGCTTGTGCCGCCAGCAGTTCCAGGACCGCAATTCGTGCCGGAGTAAACGCGTGTGCGGTCAGCGCATCTTCGAGCAGGAGAGTCCCGTTTAATTCGCCATGTTTGATCAGCGGAAGACAGAGGATCGACTTCGGCCGCCGATCGCGCGGATAGTCGTCGCCGGAGAATTCGTCGGGTTCGGAGGCATCATCGAGAATCACACGTTCTCGCGTGCGGATGACACGGCGGATGAGGGATGCGGGGCATGCAATCCCGCTCATCGGATCCTGGCGTGATGCGACTTCGACCCGTTCGCCCTTCGCTCGCGCCTCAGCCCGGACAAGGTATTCATCCCCTGTCCGAAGGATCAAAAGTCCGCGATCAGCGCCTGCGGTCCCGATCGCGATCGTCATCAGCCGCTCGACCAGCTTGGGCAGCTCGATCTCGCTGGACAGCGCCTGTGAGGTTTTGACGGCGCCGGCGAGCATGTTCGCGTAGGCAACACCAGCATACAGTTTGGTTGTTTCTGTGAGCAAGGGCGTCAAAACGACAGTAGAGGTAAGGAGCGAAAACAACGTGCGTCCGGCATAAAAACCAAGAGTGAAGCGCGACTCGAACCCATGCGAATGCTCAAAGTGATGCCATCCGAGATGGCCTGTTATCTCCAGCTCGACCATCGATGCGAGCACGACAACCATGAGCCATTGATCAAGTACCGAGCGCCGGAACACCCATAACATGATTAGCGCGGTGGCGCACACCAGCAATGTGAGATCAATGAGCCAGGGCGTAACCGGGATGGGAAAAGGTTGAAAGGTGCTCCGAGGGGGCGGCAGGAGCTCGTCTCCCAGGGCGGCGAGCCATACGAGGCAGCCCACCAGAGCCGACACGCCCACGACGCTGAAAACAGCTACGAGCGCCGTGGGCATGCGGGCGCCCGCCCTTGAGCGGTCTTTATCTCTGAGCCATAGATAGGCAAACAGGGTGATGGGAAGCCCAAGATGCCAGACCAGGTAAATCATGAAATTGATGCGGGCAGCCCTGCTGAGATCTCCCGTATGCGAAAAAGCTTCCGGAAAGCTCAATCCATGGGCAGCAACAGTCAGCGCCGTAAAGAGATAACCGCACGCTAATGCCAAAAGCGCTCTCGAACGGTTGATTGAGAAGTGCGCGAGGAAAAGGATTGCGGTAATGAGGTCGGTGACAAAAATAATCGCGTCCAGCGCTGGAATAAAACCGTTGGCCTCCGGCAGCGGTTTACCCGCAAGCGGAGCAAAAACTGCCGATCCAAGGAACAAAACCGCCACGCCGATGAGCGCCGACCGGGTTTGCCATGGTTTTGGAGAAAGATAGTCCAGCGAAATCTGAGGATGATCGGTGCCCATTGCATCCGAGCTGAGCCAAGAGAATGGTCTCACTGGTGCACCTCGCCGTTGAGCCGTTGGCGTCACCTGGACGATGGCACTGCCTGGAAACAGACGGCAATTCGCCGCATCCAGGGCGGATCTCACGCTGGCTGACGCCTCTTTGCCTCGGCCCCAACGACTTTAAGCCAGCACCCTCGCACACCTGCTGGAAGGCTGTGCGCAAGTATCGCGCGCATGCCTGTCGCTTGTCGAATGTCAAGGGCAGGGCGGCAGATGCCAACTGCCGGAACCATTCGTTCAAGGTTCTCGAGGCAATCGCCAACTCCCGCGGAGAGATTTCTCAAATTTCGCAATCCGCATCGTGCAGGGATTATCCTGACCGCAAAATATCAACTATGGCCAACAGGGCGAGTCGCTCATCCACTTCCGATGCGGGCCAAAGCTGCGGATTCCCCCTATTCGGCGCCGAGCCTGAAAACCACGCCGCCGCTTCATCACTTGACACGCGGCGGTCCACGCTCTAGCCTACAGACAGTCGCCGCGATGAGGCCGCTAGGGTCGCCTCGCTGCGCAAAGGATTCGATGGCCCGATTCTTCACTCCCGCGATGTGCATGTGCTGCTGCTGTCAGTGCTGCTGCGCCGCGCGGGCGTGTTCGCTGGGCTAGATTCCGAATCCGGATCGATTCCCAACAACCCACCCGCCAGACGGCGCGGTGGGTTTTTCGTTTTTGCGCGCGTTGCAGGCCCTCCCCCGGCTCAAGCCAACGCGCTTCGATCGGGACTTCGCGGCACAATGCCGCAGAACATGTATGCAGGAGAGGAGAGCAGCAGATGAGTCTTGTTCAGGAAAGCCGGATTCCCCGCATCCTTGAGGCAGCGCCGGATTTTGAAGCCAAGTCGACGCAGGGCGTCATCCGCCTCAGCGACTACACCTCGAAGGGCAAGTACGTGATGCTCTTCTCCCACCCGGCCGATTTCACGCCGGTCTGCTCCACCGAGTTCATCGCCTTCGCGCGCGCGTGGGACCGCTTCGAGGAGCTGGGCGTGCAACTGATCGGCGTCTCGATCGACTCGATCTACTCGCACATCGCCTGGGTGCGCGACATCGAAAAGAACGCCGGCGTGGAAGTGAAGTTCCCCGTTATCGCCGACCTCGACCAGAAGGTCGCCGGCCTGTATGGGCTCGTGCACCCCGAGGCTTCCGATACGGCGACGGTGCGCGCGGTCTTTGCCATCGATCCCAAGCAGACGATCCGCGCCATTGTGTATTACCCGATGCAGCTCGGCCGCAATGTCGACGAGCTCGTGCGCATCTTCCAGGGGCTGAAGACGATCGACGCCAACGGCGTGAGCGTGGGCGCGGACTGGAGACCCGGCCAAGATGTCGTGGTGGGCGCGCCGGCGACCGTGGCCGATGCGGCCAAGCGCGTGAACGGCGGCGGCGCGGGGCTGAAGGTGGAGACGTGGTATCTGTCGAAGAAGGAGCTGAAGTAAGGGACTGAGGGACTGAGGGACTGAGGAACTAAGGGACTGAGGGACTAAGGGACTGAGGGACTAAGGGACTGGGGGACTAAGGGACTGGGGGACTGGGGGACTGAGGGACTGAGGGACTGAGGGACGACGGATTGTGAACGGCTCGAATGAGACTTCATCAAAGTGGCCTGGTGAATTCAAGGTCTTTTGCAAGCAAAGGGGGGCACTCAACCTCGACAGCTACACTGCAGGCGAGCCCTGTACAGGTGGGCGCAGTCCCTGGTCCCTCTAGTCCCTTAGCCCCCTAGTCCCTTAGTCCCTATTCTCTCTTTCCCTGTTCCCTGCTGTTCGGCGCCGGTGGCGAAGCGGCTAACGCGCAGGTCTGCAAAACCTGTACTCGCGGGTTCGATTCCCGCCCGGCGCTCCAGATCTTTTGAGACATTGCCGCGCCTGGCGACATCCTTAGGATGTAGCCCTCCCCGCAAGGCCGCGGCGGCTTTTTCTGCGAAATGCGGAGAAAGCCGTCCGGCCGCCGCTCACACGCCGATCGCACGCCTCCCTGGAGGAACCCCGAGGCGCGTGCGGGTGCGGTCGAGAAACGATCGCATGCGGGCCGCCTCCTGGCGCTGCGCGGCGACCAGGCGCATCTGCCGGTGAATGTGATCCACATCCATCAGGCTTACGATCCGCATTTCGTCCTCGGCGGCGTCGGACTCGAGCCGGGCGATCCGCGCCTCGATGGCCTGGCGGAAACGCGGACTGATTTCGAAGCATTCCCTGCCTGCGCCGGTGGAGATCATGATTGGCTCCTCAAAGGACGCGTGCAACCCGCCCAATGATTTTTTGCGCTCAGGTCTAAAGTTTCATCGACCTTTGCCGATGTTAGCCGATAAGGGCCAAGTGTGCCAGATTACGACATCGCAGCGCATCGAAACCGTTAAGGGGACTTAGGTAATATGCGTGTCCGGAAATAGATCATTCTGACTCGAAGCAAGACACTGCGGGCGCTGCTGGCCCGAAATATCTCGCGTCTCCCACCCTTGCGGCAAAAAACAAGAATGCCGCAAGGATGGGACGCCCGAATCGTCGGCCCGGCGAGTCGTGGATCGATCGGGCTAACTCTTGCCCACTTACTGCGAGTTACCCGCGGCGATATCCAGAACCATTTGCGTACCACCGTCGAGACGAACGTTGCTTTTGGCCGAAAACATGGTGCCGCTGACTGGTCCGTTCGCATTGCTGGCCAGATATACGTTGGGAATCGACGTGGTGCGAATGGCGTTGGGTCCGGAGCCGGCTACGACCTGTCCGGGTACGGGACCGCCTGCCGATCCCTGACCGCCGGCGCTCGTCTGGGCCGCCGTTCCCGGCGCGGCTCCGCCCGGCGCCGAACCTGTGGAAGGCATGCTGGACCGGCTGCCGGTCGAAGCCGCCCCGCCGCCCGCGGAAGCACCGCCTGTCGGCGTACTTGCCATGGGTGTGCCGGCCATCGCGTCTGCGGGACTCGCCATCTCCTCGGCCGGAGGAGAGAGCGACTGAATGACCGAGTGAATCGGCACGGCCTGTCCGCCCTTCAATTCCGCGTGATCGAATTTGACGGCGAGTTCGGAGTTCTGCTGCTGGTTGCTATGCGGCTTGACCAGCATGACCGTTCCAACCAGTTTGGATCCCTTGGGAATTGCCGTTCCATTGGCCGTTGTGACGGCTTCCCGGGTTTTGGCCACTACCGGGTCGCCGGGCTTGGCCGATTTGGAGTCAAGCGACTTCACCAGCTCGGCTTTCACCGGTTTCAGTTCCACGGCCGGGGCGGTGTTCGTTGCCTGCGTCTGCGTGGAGGGGCTCTGTGCCTGGGGCGCGGAAGCCGGAACCTGAACCGAGGGCGGCGAAGCGGGCTGCTGTGCGTTGCCGCCTGCCTGCGCCAGAAGCGCGCTGCCTGAAAAAGAGAGAGTCGCCAGAGCGACCGCGAATCGTCTAGCCGATGCCATAAGCTGAACCTCCAGTTGATCTCGACCGGTTCCTGAAAGCTGCAAAACAAACTGGGCTCGCTTCAAAGTGGCTCTTTATGAGAAAAAACCGCTCGGCGAGCTCGCTTCGCTTTGCACATCCCCGAGAACCGGTACAGGCTCCGCCGCCCGCTTTTCGCGTGCAGGTCGCCTCGTTCCTTTCCCTGCATTTGGATGCAATCGCCGGAAAGGGGTGGGCTGGAGCGCAGTCCTCCGAATTTGCAGGATTCGAAAGGAGTTATCGGGGAGGGCGAGGAAGCGAAGCGATTATTCCTGTGGCGCCACGGCAAAGTAGCCGCGACGCGTCTGTACTTTCAGTCCGTCGCCGCGGCACTCCACGGCGAGGCGGCGGAATGTTCCATCGGCCTTGGTGTTGCTGGGGGTGTAGGTAGCCACATATTGGGTGCGCAGCTCATCCTCGATCTGGCGGAAGGCCGCCTCGAGCTTCTTTCCATTGTTGCCGACGTCGATGAGCCGGCCGCCGGATTCTTCGGTCACGCGCTTCATCGCCGAGTAGCCGGTGTAACCAAAAGGTCCAAAAGCCGCGCGGTCGGCGATGAGAATGACGTAGACGATGGTGTTGGCCTTCTCCGCCGCGGCGATCGCCTCGCCGATCTTGTGGTCGCTGCCCTCGTCTTCGCCGTCGGTGAGCAGAATCAGGGCTTTGCGGCCCTGCTCCTCGCTCATTTTGTCGGTCGAAGCCTGATAGACCGCGTCATAAAGTACCGTCCCCTTGGGATCGCCGTAGATGGGGACCGTGCCGCCGCCCGCACCGGGAATGCCCGCGGCGCCGTTGCCGCCGGCGGTGTTGATCTCGGCCCGGTTCATCGCCCTCGCGAGCAGATGCGCGCTGTTGGTAAAGTCCTGCAACAGGTCGACGTTGACGTCGAAGGAGACGAGAAACGCCTGATCCTTCTTGCGCAACACCTCTTCGAGGAACTGGCTGCCGACCTCCTGCTCCAGCGGCAAGGTGCGGTACTCACTGCCCGAGGTGTCGAGCAGAATGCCGAGCGTCAGGGGCAGATCGCTCTCCGCGGTGAAACTCTTGAGCTTCTGCGGCACCTTGTCTTCCAGAACGGTGCAATCGTCCCTGGTAAGGTGCGGCACCAGGTTGCCCTGCTTGTCCTTAACGGTGAACACAACGTCGACCAGGTTGACGTTGAGCTTCAGCGTCTCCATCGACTGCTGATCGTCTGGCTGCGCGGGAGCCGTGCTCACCGGCGGCGCATCGGGGGAGGGCGCAAGCTGGGCGCGCACCGGCAGCGACAGCCCGGCACAGCCGAGAAGAAGAGCGGCGATATTCCAGCGACGATGCATGGCGGCCGAATTCGACGGGAGCGCGCTTCCCCTTGTCCATGTTAGACGAGAACTGCGCTCCCAAAGAAAGCATACGCCCGTTCTTTGCGCGCGGTCGAGCAACCTGTGCGACTGCCGCGCGTCTGATACTCTGTCTGAGACTCTGACGGATGGGGCAGGTCGGATGGCCGGGCTGCAAACGATGCCGGGGGGCTGTCGAGCCGGAAGCGACATGGGGGGTGGCATGGCAGGGAAAGCCGGTTTGGCGGGATTGGCGCTGGCGTCGCTCCTGTTCGTGGGGCCAAATTCATTCCTTGCAGGTCAGCAGCCGACCGCGGTTCCCGATGCGCCCGCACCCCAGCAGACCCCGCCCTTGGCGGACGCGGACGGGGTCAACGGCCCGATCGTGCCGGGCAGCGGCGCCGGAACCGGCGAAGGCGCCGGGGCTGCATCGTCGACGGGCGGCAGTTCGTCCTCCTCCACAGCCTCCGCCCCACCCGAAACCGGTACGCAGCCGCAGCAGCCGCCAAGAGACGATTTCCAGAAAGCTCCGCCCGAGCAAGTAGCACCCGGGCAAATGGGCCCGATCATCCGGACCTACACCAACCTCGTGATTGTCCCGGTCACGGTAAAGGACTCGAAAGGCAAGGAGGTGCCAGGCCTTACGTGGCGGGACTTCAGGGTCTTCGAGAACGGGCAGCGCCAGGAACTGAGAATCTTCAGCGCGGATCCAGCGGCGCTGTCGGTCGCCTTCGTGATCGATCAGAGCCTGACTTCGGACGTGATGGCGAAGGTGAACGATTCGCTGGCTTCGGTTCAGGGCGCATTGACGCCCTATGACGAGATTGCGGTCTTCTCTTACAGCCACGGCTCACAGGAGCGAACCGCTTTTACCGGCGCTCAGAGCGCCCGCGTTCCCGCCGTGCTGGCGCTGACCAAGGAGACCGGCACCGAAGAGCTGCTGCCGTTCAATTCCGGTCCGCTGGCCGGATGCAGCATCACCCAGAACGGCTCCTGTATCGATCCGAACATTCAGCCGGGTCGCTCCGCGGGAAACAGCACCTTTATCACCATCCCCAAGGAAATTCACACGCTCAACGACGCTATCCTGGCCGCAGCCAAGGAGTTGTCAACCAGGCCGAAAACGAACCGGCGCATCATTTACGTGGTCTCCGACGGCAAGGAAGCGGGCAGCAAGGCCACTTACAAGGAAGTGGTGCAGTACCTGCAAACCAACAACATTACGGTGTATGGCACGCTTGTGGGCGACTCCGCGCGGTGGGGCGAGGGCTACCTGAGCCGATTCCATTTGCCGTTCCAGATGTACGACAACCGCCTGGTCGGCTACGCCTTTGTTACCGGCGGCACGCTGGACGCCGAAAACGGGGTCAACGGCATCGAGAACAGCTACGCAAAGATCGCCGAGGAAGCGCGCACGCAGTACACGCTGGGCTACTACACGCATGAGCCATTCATCGATGGCAAATACCGTTCCATTGAAGTTCGCGTGGAGCGCTCGGGCCTGGATGTGATTGCCAAGAAGGGATATATCCCTTCCGCGCTGGACGCCAGATAAAGGATTCGGAAGACTATTTGGGGCGATGAGAAGGCCTGTGCACAGGCCTTTCGTTTCGAGCGACCGGGTCCCGGCATCTCGCCAAGCCGAGACCGGTTGTTGTTCCGCGGATTCGTGGCAGGTCAGGACTTCGGCTCAACCGGGGTGGTCGGCGGTGCAGGAGCGGCAGACTGCTGTTGCACGGGCGGCGCCGGAGGATTCGATTCCGCCGTAATGCCCTTCAGGCCTTCCTTGAATCCCTTCAGCCCTTCACCCAATCCTTTGCCCAGCTCCGGCAGCCGCTTGGCGCCAAAGACCAGAAACGCCACAACCAACAGAACGACCAGATGCCATGGCTGTAACAGATCGCCCATCTTCCATCCTCCGCGCCCGCGTACCGGCGCGTCATCTCACAACCATTGTCGCACAAACATCGTACTCCTGCGCCGCGACGGGCGACGTAACGAGTGGGAGGTCAGTTCCCGTCAGGTGCTTTCGCGATTCCTGAGTCACTGAACCGGAGGTGCGATCAGTTCACCCGCGCGGGACTGCCCAGGCGCTCTGTCACCATGGCGAAAAACGCGCGCAGGTCGTCTTCTTCTCCGGCCGTCAGCCGCCGGTACACCTTGAGCAGGGGAAACAGACGCGAGCCGCGCACCTCGACCGCCGGAACCGCAACCGCGCCGCCGGGATACGGCGTCATCTCCCAGGTGCCTGCGTAGCGCTGGCGCAGCACCTCGCCCAGATAGCTGCCCCACAGGCGCACTTCGAAGTCGAGATCGAGTTCCGGGCTTTCGCCGACGAGGACGAGAAGGTCGTCGAGCGTATCGATGGATTCGGCGGAGAAATCGAGCTCCCGATCGAACCCGGCGCGGGCGTGGGCTGCGGCGGCGCGCGCGTAGCCTTCCATCATCGCTCCCAAGTCGGGGAACTCGGTCGCCTCCAGCCGCCGGCGCAGTTCGCTGGCCACACCCCAAAGTTAACTCCCGGCTGGCCGGTTTTGGCAAACGCGGATGGTTCCTGCGCGGTCGTGCGGCTCGCCGCTTCAATCGAACCGGCGCACGCCGGCGTGCCGCGACCTGTGGCACACTGGAGATGAGTTGCCGGAGGTTTCCCCGATGAGAGACGCCAGGATGTTTGCACTTGCAGCCGTGCTGGCACTTGCCGCGGGTTCGGCACAATCGGCCAGCCGCGAAATCTATCCCGATTCGTCGCAGGCCAAAGCCGATATTGCTGCAGCCATCAAAACCGCGGCCGCGACCCACCGGCGCGTACTGCTCGATTTCGGCGGCAACTGGTGCGGCGACTGCCAGGTACTGGACTACTACTTCCACGACGCGAATAACCTGCCCATCCTCAACGCGGACTTCGTCCTGGTCCATGTGAATATCGGACACATGGACGAAAACGTCGACATCGCCCGCAAGTACGATGTGCCCCTGGAGCGCGGCGTGCCGGCCCTCGCTGTCCTGAGCGAAACGGGCAGGCTGCTCTACAGCCAGAAGAAGGGCGAATTCGAAGCCATGCGCCGCATGGAATCGTCCTCGGTCACGAGCTTTCTGGTGCAGTGGCGGCCGGCGAAGTCGGGATGCTCGGTGATGGTGGTGAACTGCTAACGTAGCTATCTTATGGACATCTTATGCCCCGACCGAGCGAACAAGGAATTCGTGAAGCGCTCGAGCGTGCGCAGAGCGCTTGGCAACGCGAGCCGGATCCAAGTTCGCCAAAATCTTCGCGCCGTCTCTGATCTTGTGGTAGCGACCCGTGGGAGTTTTCCTGGCGGCATCATCCAAAGCGGTCAAGACATCATTCTTTGGCACGGCTTCGATATCTGGATTCCTGGGAAACCCGACCTCCTTCACAATCGCCCCAAAGCATTTTTCGAGCGCAGAGAGATCAGTTACGAGCCACGATTCCATGCATTGCACCATCAGGAACGTGTTCTCACGGGCTTGCTGCGGGACGCGAGCCGAGTCGAGCTTCGGTTGGAGGTGCATGGCTGCCGAATGGGCGGTTACGGCCGACTCGGAGTCGACCAGCAGAGCAAGGACGCGGTCCTGAGTGTGTCCGCGGAGCGCTCTTGCGTAATCGCGAATCGCGTCATCGGTAGACCCGCACGGTGAGACTTCAAGGGTGTTCAGACCGGAGTGTAACTTCGCGAGATGTTGCTTGAAACTGGTTCTGAACAATCGCATGCCGTTGGCGCTGGCGCTCTTGGGGCCACCCTCTACGTAAAGGCGAACCTTCACCAGCGGTTGCCCCCGATTTCTCCCTTCGCCCATAGTTGACCAAGAGAATAGTCATCAAGCCACGAGCGAAGCTGGTCTCGATCAAGGCGGCGAATCGTTGTCGAACCCTCCTCCTTTTCGCAAATGCAGACGGCTTCCGGCTCATCGGAGAATGCGTCGACCAAGCCGCTTGAGTGCGTCGTCGCAATCAGTTGTGTCCGAGTAGAGGCGTCGCGCAGGAGGTCGGCCAATGTCGGATGAATATCGGGATGCAATCCGAGTTCCGGTTCATCAATGCAGGTTACTGGTGCGGGGTTGGGGTTGAGGAGCACCGCAAGCACAGCGAGCCAGCGAAGAGTTCCGTCAGAAAGGCGATACGCAGAGGTAGCGAATCCTCCATCTTCTTGAATCGCAATCTGGAGGTGGGTGCCGATGACGCGAATTTCTAGGCTCTTGAACGGCTCATAGAATTTCTTCATGAACTCGCCGATTTCATCGAAAACGGGACGGTGATAGTCCCTGAAGTACGCGAGCATCTGCGCAAGGTTCGATCCATCTTCTTCGAGCCTTTCAACGGCTTGTCCGGTGGCTACGGGGTCACGGGCACTTAAATCAGCACCGAATTCCCAGTCTTGGTGGAATTCGAGACTTCCAAAGAATTCGGCAATTTCATTCAACTCGGGGACATATCTAACGACCTGCGCCTCTTGAACGCTTCGAGAGGTTAACTGCGAGAGGACCGATCGTTCGGGGCTCAGTTTAATTCCGTTTGCAGACTCGTTGGAAAGGCCTTGTCGGAACCTCAAGTTGGCAATTTCGCCGCTGCTCTCGAGTGAGCTATGAAAATCTTCATTCCAATCTAGGACATCGGCGCACCTGAAAAGCTCATACTTCACATAAAAGGACGAATGGAGCCTTCCGAGTGATATCGAATAATCAAACAGCCGAGAGTGGTTTGGAGGCCCGCCCTCATCCAAGACTGCCAGGGATGTCCGTGTCGATATCGAACTTGTTGCGGAGTTCGCCCCTGCGCCTTGCCATACCCACTCGTCGACGCCGCCTGTCTGTACCACGGTGCCCCAGGGACTCTTATCCGGGAGACAGCTTAAGAGCCGGATCACCTCAATGAGATTTGACTTTCCGCCGCCGTTCGGCCCAATCAGAATATTCAGCGGCCGCAGCTCGATCTCTTCCGTGTTTGGACCGAAGGAAAGCAGGTTGACTGGCTTGATCGACTTGAGA
>JASHQQ010000241.1 GCA_030039035.1 Acidobacteriaceae bacterium
CCGAGCTGGTGGCGCAGATAGGCCCCGATCAGCGCCGACTTTTGCTGCCATGGAGGCGCCGAGGCTGCCACGTTGGCTCCGATCTCGGTCTGGTGCAGCGCCGCGCGGCGAATGATCGCCGTCGTGGCCATGGCGATTCCCACCGAACCGCCGATATTGCGTAGCATATTGAAGAGGCCCGTCGCATTGCCCATCTCCTGGTTGCTCAGCGTGGCCGTAGTCAGCGTGGCCAGCGGCACAAAGACGAAGCTGAGCGCAAAGCCGGTGAGCGTGATGGGCAACAGCAGCGTGAACGGCCCAATGTCGAGGTTGACCGTTCCAAAAGTCAGCGCGCACAAGCCGAAGCCCAGAAATCCGCACGTGAGCAGCTTGCGGTTGTCGATGCGCGAGCCGAGCAGGCCGATGACCGGCGAGCCGATAAATGAACCCATGCCGCGCGGGCCAACCACCAGCCCGGCGGTAAAGGCCGTGTAGCCCATCACTTCCTGGTAGTAGAGCGGCAGAATGGCAATGGTGATGTAGATGCACATTCCCAGCAGCGCAATCAGGAAGCAGCCGGTGCGCAGGTTGCGGTTTTTGAGCACGTGCAGGTCGACCAGCCCCTGCGGCTTGTGCCACGAGTGCCAGATCCATCCGGTGAGCGCCACGATGAACGCCGCAACCGCCCAGCGCACCCACAGCGCGCCGAACCAGTCGTCTTCTTGGCCTTTGTCGAGCACCACCTGCAGGCAGCCGGTCCAGACCACCAGCAGGCCGAAGCCTATGTTGTCGAACGGGCCAACCTTCGCATGCTGGATATACGGCGGATCGTGCACGAAACGGCTGATGAGGATCACCGCCAGAATGCCGACCGGAATATTGATGTAGAACGCGTAGCGCCAGCTATAGGTGTCGGTGAGCCAGCCGCCCAACGTGGGCCCGAGCACTGGCGCGACTACGATGCCCAGGCCATACGCGGCCATGGCCATTGACCGCTTCTGCACGGGAAAGCTTTCGAGCAGGATGGACTGCGACAGCGGCTGCAGCGCGCCACCGCCCGCGCCCTGCATCACCCGCGCCAGCAGGATCACGGCCAGCGACGGCGCCGCTCCACAGAAAAACGACGCGATGGTAAAGATGACTACGCAGGTGAGCAGGAAACGCTTGCGCCCGAACCGTCGCGCGAACCAGTTCGACGCCGGCAGGATGATGGCGTTGGCTACCAGGTAGCTGGTCAACACCCAGGTCGCTTCGGAGTTCGACGACGACAGGCTGCCGGCGATGTAGGGCAGCGCCACCGAGGCGATCGCCGTGTCCAACACCTCCATAAAGGTGGGCAGCATCACCGAGACTGTCACCAGCCATGGATTCACGCCCTGCGAGAGCGGATAGCGGGCGAGGGCTTCGGCCGACGTCCCTCGCGCGGGCGCCTTGGGCGGGACTGCGGGCGGGACTGCGATCGCGGTGGTCATCTTGGCGGAATAACTGAGCGTATACGATCGAAAGGCGCTCGGCCAGTGACGTACGTCTCAGGACCTTGCTTCCGGCAATCGCGATATGGCTTATTGGATTGTGTAGGCAGCGGTGGCGATGGCGCTGCTCGAATAACCTGCTTCGACGGCAATCGCCATTACAGTTTCGGAGTTGCTCACGGTGAGAGCGGCAGCGTACAGCGTCCCGTGCGTTGCCGAAGGTGTTGATCCGTCCGTGGTGTAATAAATCACCGCGCCGGCCGTCGCATCTGAAATCGTGACCGATTGCGCACCCGAATAGGTCCCTTGAGGAGGATCGAATGTCGGCAAAGCTGCCGTGCCCGAGGCGTCGACGGTCAGCGTTCCATCTTTGAATTTGAAAGTGTAGTTGGCGGCCTTGAGCGTGCCTCGCGCGATGGTGATCGGGTAGTTGCCGGGGGCCGAAGTCGAAGTGGCGGTGGTCGCAAGTGCCGGCTTGCCCGTAAATGACCTGGCGGCAGTATCGCCGTTCACAAAGCCGCTCACAGTGTAAGTCAGCTTCGGCACCGGTGCACCATACTGCATCGTCTGGTTTTCCGCAGTGAACTCCAGCGTGGCCGGCTTGACCACGATGCTTCTGGTCACTTGCGGTGCGGCAGCATAAGTCGAGTTGCCTGCCTGGCTCGCCTCCACTACACAGGTTCCGGTGCCGGTAAAGGCAAGTTCAATGCCGTTTGGGCCGCTGGTTTTGCAGGCGCGGGAAACTGCGGCGAAGGTTACCGGCAGCCCCGAGCTTGCTGTGGCGGAAAGATCAATCGGCTTTGCTCCGTAGATTACAGGCGTAGCCGGTTGAGCGAACTTGATTGTCTGGTGCTTCAGGGTGGGAATGTCGAACTTCCATAGGTCATTCAGCCAGCCGAGGACGAGCTTGGAGTCGGACCCAAAACCGCCGTAAAGCCAGATGCGCCCATTCCCACCGTTCCAAACCATCGCGCTCTGTCGTCCGCCCGGGACATTGGCTGACCCGGCTTCGAACTCTGTCCCGTAAATGCCGGGCATGCCGCAAGGGCCGTAGCAGTAGTCATAGGTGATGTTGTCGCTGCCGCCCATCCACGCCCATTCGCCGTATTCGCCCTGCGCGGGATCGAATTCCCAAAGGTCGTTCAAATACCCGTCGCCTTCGTCTACAGTGGCTCCGAATCCGCCCAGAAGCCAGAGTCTGCCGTTCTGGTCCGTCCACGACTGCGCGTCCCGCCGCCCCCCGGGGGTATTCGCAGGGCCGAATCGATATTTAGTGCCATATATGCCGGGCGGTCCCCAGGCCAGTTGCGTCCAACTGCTGCTGCCGGAGACCCACTCCCACTCGCCATGTTCACCTTGAGCGGGATCGAACACCCACAAGTCATTGAGCCAGGACTGCGTCTGCTCTGATTGGTATACATTTCCGCCGAAAAGCCAGAGCCTGTTAACGGCATCGATCCACGAAGTGGCCGAATCTCGCGCTCCCGGACCATTCGCGGGCAAGAATTCGTGCTCAGTGCCGTGGACTGGAACCTCAAGCCAGATTTTGCTCCCGCCCATCCACGCCCATTCGCCGTGGGCGCCTTCCGCAGGATCGAACACCCACAGGTCGCTTAAATCGCCGTCGCCGTTCCCTGCCGAATCGAATCCCAGCCCGCCGTAGAGCCATAGCCTGCCTGAGCTGTCAGTCCAGGCCGCAGCGAGGCACCGGCTCCCCGGTGCATTGCCGACAGAGTACCGGTATTCCGCGCCATAGTCGCCGCGCAAGCCACATTGCGACGTATTTCCAATTGGACAATTCGCCACGGTGATGGGCACGGTCTTGCCGCCGCCCATCCACGCCCATTCGCCGTGCGCGCCCTGCGTCGGATCGAAGACCCAAAGGTCGTTCAGGTAGACAGAATTCCCCGCAGAGTCGAATCCCTGACCGCCGAAGAGCCACAAGCGCCCGTCATGATCGGTCCACGAGGCGGACGACCATCTGGATCCCGGGAAATTCGATTCCGCAAAATCGTACAGGGTGCCGTAGGTGCCCGCCGTTCCAAGGTTTTGGCCTTTGATTTCATCGTTTCCGCCTATCCACGCCCACTCGCCGTGCGCGCCTTCCGCCGGATCAAAAACCCAAAGATCGTTGAGAAATCCCCACCCCCCTTCTCCTTCGACTCCGTTCATCCCGGCGCCAATGCCATACCCTCCGAAGAGCCAAAATCGCCCCGATTTGTCAGTCCAAGTGGCCGCAGCTTCGCGGCCTCCGGGGTTATTCGCGGGCGCAAACTGGTACTGAACGCCATAAATCCCCGCCAGTCCGCATTCGTTTACGGAGCAATTCCAGTAACCCGACGCCGCTCCCGTTTGAGGCAGTACGTCGCTACCGCCCATCCAGGCCCATTGGCCGTTTTGTGCGAGTAATCCTTGGGAGGTGAACGCCAGCAGCGCGAGTCTGGAGGCGAAGAAGCTGATCGACATGGGCGAGGAGCGCGAAACAGATCTGCGCGAGGATTCCATGACGTGCGGCCTCGGATTTCAGCCAAGGAATTGACGATCCCATTGTACGCGGCCCGGATGCGGCCCAGCGGCTTCGAACGTGATGGAGCCGCTTTTTTCCCCTCGATCAGGACGAACAGGTTTACATCCAGAACGATCCTCCCGATATTTGGCTGGCGCGTAAACGCGTATAATGGAAGCGTTGTCACAAAAAGTTGACACTAATTCACTCAATATTGCATCCTAAGGAGTGACAGTTACCTCTCTGAGCAGGCAGGAGCCCCGTTATGGCCAAAATCATCGGAATCGATCTGGGCACCACCAACTCGTGCGTTGCCGTGCTTGAGGGCGGCGAGCCCAAAGTCATTGCAAATGAAGAAGGTGGACGCACCACCCCCTCGGTGGTCGGATTCACCAAGAGCGGCGAGCGGCTGGTGGGCCAAGTGGCCAAGCGTCAGGCCATCACCAACCCGGAGAACACCATCTTCTCGATCAAGCGCTTCATGGGCCGGCGCTACAACGAAGTAACCGACGAGATGAAGATGGTTCCCTA
>JASHQQ010000242.1 GCA_030039035.1 Acidobacteriaceae bacterium
GCCGGCTTGTCGGGGACCCCGGCGAGTCATGCCCTGTTACAAAGCCCTGCCTCGGAGAGTTTTTCCGCGGCCTGTGAAGTCGTGCCCTGTTACAGAGCACTCAACCCAGGATTCGTCAGACACTGCCCGGCCCCCGCGGACTGATCTTCGACTTGCTCCACCGGGTTCCAGGCGTTACCGCTCCACCAGCGCCCGCAGCTTTTCCCGCTGCGTATCCACGTTCTGGACGACATTCTGCACCTGGCCGATCATGCGGTTGGCGTCGTCCATCAGGCCGGGAAGCGCATTCCACCACGTGCGCACGGTCGCCTGCTGGTCCAGCATCGCCAGCGTGGTGCCGGCGAGGGCGGCGAGCAGGCCGGCGCGGCGGTTGCCGGTCAGCAGCAGAATGCCGCCGGCCAGCAGCGTTCCACACGCCGAATAACAGAGCCAGTCATTGGATTTCGATGGTGCAGCGGATGGCGAAGGTGCTGCGTCCGCCTCGGAGGCAGGATCGCCGGATGGATTCGGAATCGGCACAACGACCATTTGGATCCTCTCCCTACCGTTCTACGCCTCATGCAGCAAGCGCACGAACGGAAAGATGCAGGGTGAATTCGGGACGTACATAGAGTATCGCTCGACCTGGCGGTGGTGAAAAGGGTAAATGATGGCGCCACAGTACTTTCGCAAGGGCTCGGCGCGCACACAGATTCCCTGAAAAACAGGGAGCGGCGGACGACCGGGGCGCGAAAGGCGACCCGCACCGGCGCTCAGTCCAGATCGAACTCGCGGAGCGGCTTGCCTTCGGGCGCATCCTTGGCCTTGCGCAACGCCTCGGCGAACCGTTTCTCGAAGATGTCTTCCTTGTTCTTTTCGGCTTCGACGGATTGCCGGAAGATCGACTCCGCGCGCTCGTTGTTCTCGCGCATGGCCTTGGCCGCCGTCTCCAGGTCCTCGAACATGCGCTTGCGCGGCGCGGGTGTATGGCTCACCACCACGCCGGTCGCTGCATCCACGTTGAGCATGGCGCCGCAGTCGGGGCAGGCAATCTCGAACATCTTGTCGTTTGACTTCGCCATCCTTCAGGAATTGTATGCGCCCGGAGCGCGGTTTCACAACGACCCGCAGGCCGGCGCCATCTTCATGGTTTCGCCTGGCGAACATGCAGAATGACCCTCCGGTACGAAGTCAGCGGCGGCGAGCCGTTGTCGGTCACGGCAAGAATGATGTGCGCGACGCCGTCGCCCTTGCATGGGATCAGCGGCAGCCAGCGCGGCTGGCAGACCGCATCAACGTGGACGGACACGCGAGCCGTATCCGCGCCGGTGAGCGTGATGGCGGAGCGATTCCCATCCGCCATGCCGGCTTCGGCGTAATGGAACCAATGGAAAGAAAGCGGCTGCCCATCCGGATCGGAGCTTCCGCTTGCGTCGAGCGCGATCGTGTGACCGACTTCGACATTCATCCCGATCGGCGCGGCGCCGGATTGTCCGTTCACGACCGCGACCGGGTTGTGATTCGCATGAGCGAAATCGGAAACCGTCCACGACATGCGCGCGGCGAAGTCGTTCTGGAACGCCTGGCGCCAGCGCCAGATCGTTGCCTGGTCCGAGGTGTGAGGCTGCCCATCGATGCCGACGACCGTGTCCTGCGATGTGGCCCGCGCGAACTCGTCTCCGCCCTGCGTCCAGAAGGGGTGCGTCTCGCCGTAGGGCTGGCGATACACGTAGCGCCCGCCCCATCCGCCCCAGTCGGGCCGCCGGTACGCATTCAGGCCGTTATCGATCAGGCCGAGAAACGACGGCGTGTCGCCTTCCATGATGAACAGGAACCTGGGATACATTTTGCCCAGCGGGCCTTTGGAGCGGATGTTCGCGTCGAGCCATTCGTTGGTCACGGTGCGAAGGTCGGCTCCGGCGCCGTTGCGGTAGTACCGGTCACCGCTGATGCCCGTCCACGTCGCGAAGTAGTATTCGCCGCTCGACGGCGTCGACGGCGAGACGATGTAGTAGAGATCGGGAAACTCGCGGCGAATCCACGGGCCCGCGTCGTCCTGGTCCGAGATCGAGTAGACCCGGAGCTTGGCGACGAGTTGAGCAAGTTCTTCGGGCGATTGGCTGGCGCGGAGATCGATCAGCGCCTGCGCCAGCGTGTTCGCGCCGCCCCAGATGCAGATCCACAGCGGCCGCGGGTCGTCGCGCTCCATGGCTTGCCCGATGGCCCGCGATCCATCGGAGTTCTCGCCCTTTCCCGTCGCCGCCAAGCCATAGGCAGGCTGCCCGGCGTGCACGCGATTCAGCAGATCCGCTGCTTCAGGCCAGCCCCTGGCGTTCAGCAGCAGATTGGGCCGCACCTGGCCGTAAGACTCAATCAGCGCGCGCATCGTTTCCGGGTGCGTGGCGGCCTTTTGCCACGTCGAGGTCGCCGCGATCATGGCTTCGATGTCGAGTTCATTCGAGTAAAGAAGCAGGCGCACGAACGACATCTGGTCGTCGGGCTCGTTGCCGATGTCGCTGATGACGACAACGCGCGGATGGCCGGTGAAGCCGTCGACATGCGTGGGCGGCAGCGGCTGTGCGGGCATCCGTAATCCCGCAGCTATCGGGAGAACGATCAGTATGGAGGAAAGTCCCGCGATTCCGGCCACCCTTCGCTGCTTTCCCGACCGCGTGGTTGCGAGCGTCTGCTTCGCCGGCGTCATCGGCGCACCCCCTTCAATGGAACCTATTGCGCAAAAAACCGAAGATACAACAGTTTCAGGCCTCACCCGGCCGTCAGGCCAGCAGTCCCTTCGCCACCATGTCTCCAATAGGCGCAGGTGCGTCAACGCGCGCCGAATCGCGGCTGCCGAAATAGTTAGACAAAGTTCTAATTAGGTGATAGTCTAATTAATGTATGAGCAGCAACGAGGCATTCAAGGCGCTGGCCGATCCTACTCGCCGCGAGATTCTCGCGCTTCTGCGGCAGGGCGAAATGACCGCGGGAACGCTCGCCGAGCGGTTCGACATGACCAAGCCTTCGATGTCGCATCACTTCGCCATGCTGAAGAAGGCCGACCTGGTCACCTGCCGGCGCGAAGGCCAGCAGATCTGGTACGCGCTGAACACCACGGTGGTGCAGGACCTGATGGCCTGGGCGATGGACCTGATCGGCAACGGCAAAAAGAACGGAAGAAAACTGCCATGACACGCAAACTGTTCGTCTTTCAATTCCTTGTGCTGGCGGCGGCGGTGGCCGCCACGGCGATTCTCTATCCCCATCTGGCGGAGCGGGTGGCCACCCACTGGGGCCTGCACGGCCAACCCAACGGCTACAGCTCAAAGGCCACGCTGTTTCTTTTCGGCCCCGGATTGCTTGTCTTCACGATGTTGCTCACGGCGCTGCTGCCATGGCTGTCGCCCCGGCACTTCGAGGTCGACACGTTTCGTATGGCCTACCGCCGCATCATGGCTTACCTGTTCGTCATGTTCGCGTACTTCGATGCAGTGATGCTATGGCTCGCCTCAGGTCATGCCGTCAATGCCGGCCGCGCCATCGTCGGCGGCGTGTGCCTGTTCCTCGTGCTCATCGGCAATCTGCTGGGCAAGGTGCGCCGCAATTTCTACATCGGCGTGCGAACCCCGTGGACGATCGCCAACGAACGCGTGTGGAACTCCACGCACCGTTTTGCGGCCAAGACGCTGGTGGCCGCGGGCGCGCTCGGCCTGCTGTTTTCCATCGTCGGGCTCGCGGGCTGGCCTGTCTATGCGATTCTGGCAGGCGCGCTCGCGCCGGTAATCTACTCGCTGGTCTATTACAAGCAACTCGAACGGCGCGGCGAACTCGGCAACGGCGCGGCGGGCGGAGCAGCCGAATAGCCGATCCTCTTTCATCCCGAGCCCGGCGCATCGACGTTGACGCTCGCCTCGCTCATCCGCTCTGTTCCTGCAGGGCGGTGCGAGGAGTAAGATTGCGTGCAATCCAACGCGATGCCGTCGGGGGCGTGCGAATGAAACGGGGAAGGCTGCGTGATGGTACGGATGCCGTTCTTTCGGCACTTGGAATTGCTGCGCTGGCAGTCGCGGGGCTCGCCCAGAACAAGGCCGATGTCAAACCGAAGCCGGCGCAATCGATCGCGGAGCTGCGCCAACAGCTCGAAAAGATCCTTGCCGACACGCACACTCCCGGAGTCTCCGTCGCGATTGTCCACCGCGACGGTCCCGAGTGGGTCGCCGGTCTCGGCAAGTCCGATGTGGCTGCGAACCGCGCCGCGACCGACGAAACTCTATTCCGTATCGGGTCGACCTCGAAGGCTTTTGCATCTCTATCGATTCTGAAACTGGCCGATGAAGGCAAACTCTCGCTCAACGATCCGGTGCGCAAACTCGCCCCCGATGTCTGGTTTCAGAATCGCTGGGAAGCGAACGATCCGGTCCGCGTCGTGGATCTGCTCGAACACACCACGGGCTGGGACGACATGCATCTGCCCGAGTACGCCAAGGACGCCAAGGGCATGACTCTGGCCCAGGGGCTGGATTTTTACCATAATTCGCGCATCTCCCGCTGGCCGCCGGGCACGCGCATGGCGTACTGCAACTCCGGCCCGCCGGTAGCCGCCTATATCGTCGAGAAGATCACCGGGCAGCGATTCGAAGATTATGTGACGCAGAATTTCTTTCTCCCCATCGACATGAAGACGGCCACTTACTTCGAGCAGGGGCAACTTACCACGCTGTACCACGACGATGGCAAGACGCCGTACCCCTACTGGAACATACTGCTGCGGCCTGCCGGAGCGATCAACGCATCGGCCAGGGACATGGCGGCGTACGTGCAGTTCTATCTGAATCGCGGCGCGGTCGGCGGCGTGCAGGTAATGCCTTCGGCCGACATCGACCGGATGGAGCGTCCGACGCGGACCTGGGAAGCGCAGCAGGGTTTGCTGGCCGGATACGGCCTGAGCAACTACACCAGCATTCACGATGGCTTCGTCTATCACGGACACAATGGCG
This sequence comes from Acidobacteriaceae bacterium, assembly GCA_030039035.1. GTDB lineage: Bacteria > Acidobacteriota > Terriglobia > Terriglobales > Acidobacteriaceae > Telmatobacter. Next base: position 4,974 of record JASHQQ010000242.1, read on the forward strand.
GCGTGAACGGCGGTCTGACGGAGATGGGCTACATGCCGGAGTACGGCGTCGGGTACTTCTACAGCATCAACTCCGGCAACGGCGGCGCATTCGGGAAGATCGGCGATGCCATCCGCGCCTACATCACGCGAAATCTCACGCGGCCCGCCGTGCCGGCCGCCGTGCCGCTGCCCGCCGACGCGCCGGACTATGCCGGCTGGTATGTGCCCAACTCGCCGCGCAACGAAATGTCGCATTTCCTCGAACGGCTCCTGGGCATGACGCGCGTCCGCTTCGATCGGGGAAATCTGCTGATTACTTCCATCGGCCAGGTCGATCAGCCTTTCGTCCCTGTGAGCGGCGAGCAGTTCCGCTATCTGCCCAAAGATGGCGCGCCGGAGCCGATCGCGACGGCGATGCTGCTCGCGCCGAACCGCGAAGGCCGGTTTGCGTTTATCGGGGGAACGATGAAGCGCCTGCCCACCGCGCTGGCCTGGGCGCAGATCGGTTTGACGGCATGGTTTGTGCTCGCTTTCGCCGCCATTCTGCTCTACGCACCCTTCTGGATCATCGGCGGCCTTTTCAAGCGGCGCCGCCGGCCGGCCGAGCGCGCCATGCGCGTGTGGCCGTTGATCGCCGCTCTCAGCCTGCTGGCGTTCGTGGGAATTTTCATGGGAGCCAGCGCCGATCTCATCGGCCGCCTCGGCAATTTCACTTTCTGGTCGTTCGGCCTCTTCCTGACTACATTGCTGTTCGCGTTTGCCTCGCTGGCCGGAGCGCAGGCCCTGTGGATTGCGCGGAAGCGGGAGATTCGCGCCGGCGTGCGCCGGTTTTCCATTCTCGCGACGTCGGCGCTGCTGGTTGCGACGGCCTATTTCTTGTACTGGGGCGTGATCGGCATGCGTACCTGGAGCTGAGCAGAAGGAGTCGAGCAGAATTCGATTGCGCATTTGCAGCTTTGGCCTTACCTTGACTCAGAAGATTCCATTCCATCTCCGGAGCCATTACGATGCACTGCCTTGCGCTCTATCTGCTGCAGCAACAGCCCGACCTTCAACAGTTCCAGCACATGATGTTGGCGATCGTTCCGCTGATCATGGTCTTCGCCCTGGTGGGCATCGCCATCGTCATCATCCCATTCTGGTTCATCTGCAAAAAGGCGGGCTTCTCTCCGTGGCTGGCGTTTTTGAACATTGTGCCCGTGGGCAACCTGGTGCTGATTTACATCCTTGCCTTCGCCGACTGGAAGGTCGTGCCGGCCATGCCGACCCAATGGGGACCGCCGCAGGCCTATCCACCGCAGCCGCCCTACCCGCCGCAGCGATAACCGTATGCATCCCGTTGCGGACAGGGCATCCCGTCGCGCATGAATCAGGACCCTTCGTCGCAAGAACTGCCCGGACGTGCGATCTGGCCATGTGCCGGCACCCGATCTCGCGCCGGGGCAGTCTTCCTGTTTCGGGCTTTGCGGCGTGCCCCCTATTCCGTTCCTTCGAAGAGCAGTTGAACGTTTGGCTTGGCGGGCAGCGAATAGAAGCCCGCAATCTTGCCATGGTCGTTGATCCCCAACGCGCCGCTGTTCACGCCGCCCGGATAATCGAAGACGTAGTAGTCGTTGCCCTTTTTCATTGCGGCGTGTTCGTTTCCGTTCCAATCGAGGATGCGGTACACGATGTCTCCGGCCGTGGTGATGGACCAGGCAATGTTCTGCGCGGCTCCGGGAACGTCGATCGGCACGTAAGCGGATCCGTCATAGATGGAGGATCGGACCTGGGCGTCCGCATCGACCCAGGACACGACGACCGTGCCTGCGTTGTTGATGCCGCCGGTATAGGTGCCGTAAGAGCCCGCCACAGTGAGCAGCTTGTACGATTTGCCTTCCAGAATGAACGCGTGGAAAGTTTTGTCCGTGCTGGCGTAGTAGTCGCCTGCGATCCACCCGGCCTCGTTGATTCCTGTGGCATTGCTGTAGAGCGCATCCGAAGGTCCAGGGATGCTGGTAAATTTTCCATCCTCGTACAGGAATCCATGCGGGTTGCCCTGGGTGTCGTACGCACTGCCGACGATCTGATTCGCCGAGTTGACGCCAAGCAGGACAGTCTGAACGCCGTCAGGGTCGTCGATTGTAGAAGCCCTGCCGTCGGAGATCATCAATCCATGAGTGTTCCCCGAGGCATCGTTCCATCCTCCGACCATCACGCCTGCATTATTGACCGCGTAGATGATCGACCAGTATTGGCCATATGATGCGGGAATCGCGACCCTGGACAAGGCGAAGGTCTGAGGCACAGCCATGTATCCTGTCGCCGCTCCGTCGACTCCAAAATAGGTTCCGACGAAGGCTCCGGCGGCATTCAAACCATTCACTGTGGCAAAATCCCGGACCGTGAACGTGCCTTTTGCATAGGTGAATCCGTAGTCTGCCCCCCTGGAGGTGATACAGGTGCCGGCGATCTCTCCGGATGCGTTGATTCCGTACAAGTAAGTCTGCGCCGCGCCCGGATAGTCGATGGTCGTGATCTTCCCGCTCGCGGCGCGGAGAAATCCGTGGCTCAGCCCTTTGGAATCGTAGTAGTCGCCCACCACATCGTCGGAGTTGTTGATGGCGTAGACGTATGTGTTCGCGGTGCCGTTGCCGTAAAACGGAACTGGGGCACCACCTTTCGTGACCAGGAATCCCTCTTGCGCCGCGCCCGCGTGCCCGAAAGTGCCGGCAAAGTCGCCGTTGTCATTGATTCCGAAGATGGCGCTGGAATCGGTGTCGTTGTAATCGAAAGTGGTGTACTTTCCCGACTCAACCATGTACGTGTACCCGTGATATCTGTCGCCAGCCAGGTAATCGCCTACCACAACGGTTTTTGTCGCGCTATTGATGCCGAGCGCCCGCACCCGGCCATCCGTCCCCGCCGGTCCACTCAAAATCGTGTACTTGCCGCCCGAATAAATGAAGCCTTTCAGATACGGATCGCCTTTGGGCGTGAATGTGCCCGAGACTTCCCCGCTGGTATTGATGCCCGTCGGAGACGATTCCCCGGTGCTGCCGGGCACATTCAGTGCTGTCATCCGAAAGCCTTGTCCCGATGCGCGCGGCGCGCCGAACATGGCCAGAAGAAAGACGGGGACAAGCAGCGCGGACAACCCGTGCCGCTGCATCGGGGATGATTGTTCGTTCTTTGCCGGAATGGGACCGAAACCCATGGCATTCCTCCTTCGAAATCGAATCGATGAGACCGTACGCTATCGCTCCTGGAATGAACCCGTATTCGCGGAATCAGCGGCGCTTGCAAGGATGCATTGGACGGAACCCAAGGGAGATGGAACGCGCGCCGAAAGAACAGCAAATGCGAGGGCCCGGGAAAGATCAGGCGCGGGGATTCCTGCGGGATTGCCGCACCGTTCGGCCTGATTCGCTTCCATTGAGGGGGATCAGTTCCGTAGAAAATATTGAGCCGCGGCCACGGCTGTCAAGCACAGAATTGCCCCCCCCAATACGAACCGAGGAATCGCCCGAGATTTGTCTCCCGGCGAGCCGCAGGGTAGTACACTGGCGGAAATCGATTTACCCGCAAGGAACTTATGTCGCGTTTGAATCCCTACGTCGTTCTGCTCACCCTCATCGCCACGCTGGGCGGATTGCTTTTCGGATACGACACCGCGGTCATCAACGGCGCGGTGAACAGCCTGAAAGTCTTCTTCATCGATCCGCGGTTTGCCGATCTGGCCAACCCCGCGCAGGCCAACGCCGCCAGCTCCCTGCTCGGCTTTGTGGTGTCGAGCGCGCTGATCGGTTGCATCGTCGGTGGGCTGATCGGCGGCTGGGTGAGTACCCGCGTCGGGCGCAAGCGCGGACTTATCGTCGCCGCGGTGCTTTTCCTGATTTCGGCGCTGGGCGCCTCCGCCCCGGAATTTCCGTTTGCTCCCATCGGCCACGGCGGTCCGGAGTATATGGCGAATTTTGTTGTCTATCGCATTCTCGGGGGCATCGGCGTGGGACTGGCATCGATGCTGTCGCCGATGTATATCGCGGAGATTGCGCCCCCCAGGGTGCGGGGCAATCTGGTCGCGTGGAACCAGTTCGCCATCATCTTCGGCATGCTGGTGATTTACTTTGTCAACTTCGGAATCTCCAAATCGGGTAGCGGCGACGCCTGGCTCAATTCCATCGGCTGGCGTTTTATGTTTCTCTCCGGCGCCATTCCCGCCGGCCTTTTTCTGATCCTCCTGTTTTTCGTGCCCGAGACGCCGCGCTACCTGATGCTGCGGGGCAATGAAAGCGGCGCGCGCGCGGTGCTGGCCAAACTGGTGACGCGCGAGGAAGGCGAAAAGGAGCTCTCCGAAATCCGCGCCTCGCTCGGCGAGCATCATTCCGGCAAACTGTTTTCCTTCGGCGTGCTGCTCATCTTCATCGGCATCATGCTTTCGGTCTTCCAGCAGTTCGTGGGCATCAACGTTGTGCTCTACTACGCGACGGATATCTTCAGAGGCATGGGACTGACCACCAATGTCTCGCTCTTCCAGACCATCATTGTCGGCGCGGTCAACCTGGCCTTCACCGTGGTCGCCATTCTCACCGTGGACCGCTTCGGCCGCCGGCCGCTGCAGATCATCGGGGCGCTGGTGATGGCGGCGAGCATGATCTCGCTGGGCACGGACTTCTGGCTCGGCGGCAAGGGGATGGTGGCGCTGGTCTGCATGCTGGTCTACACCGCCGGTTTTGCCGTTTCGTGGGGACCGGTGACCTGGGTGCTCTTAAGCGAGATTTTTCCCAACCAGATTCGCGGCAAGGCCATGGCCGTGGCCGTCGCGGCGCAGTGGATCGCCAACTATCTTGTGAGCTGGACCTTCCCCATTCTCGATAACAATCCTTTCCTCGTGGATCACTTCAAGCACGGCTTCGCTTACTGGATTTATGGCGTGATGGGCGTTCTGGCCGCCCTGTTTATGTGGAGAATTGTGCCGGAAACCAAAGGCCGCTCGCTCGAGCAGATGGAAGCCATCTGGCAGGCCTCCGGGGAAAAACCACTGCAGGCTCGTTGACTCAGGCGACTCCAGGCGAGAACGCCGCAGACAGCAATTTCACTTGAACCCTGAGCGAATCGACGAAAGCCGAGAACTGGTAATTGAAAGCTTGCCTGGACTGCAGCAAGCTAAAATCAAACCTGAAAACAATGCCGGATTTCGCGCACTCAGCAACGACTCCCCGCGTCCGTTTTGCGCCCTCGCCCACCGGCTTTCTCCACGTGGGCAGTGCGCGCACGTTCATCTTCAACTGGCTCTTTGCCCGCCACAACGGCGGAGACGTGGTGCTGCGGATCGACGACACCGACGTGGAGCGGAACACCGAAGCCAGCGTGCAATCGATCTTCGGAGGGCTGCGCTGGCTGGGCTTGGGGTGGGACGAAGAGTACAGGCAATCCGAGCGTCTTGCCCTGCACCGCCGGGCGGCCGAAAGGATGCTTGCCAAGGGGCTTGCTTATCGCGACTTCACTCCCGCCCGCGCGGAGATCGAAGAACCATCGTCAGCGCAAGGTGCGTGGCTCTGCAATCCCGAAATGCGCGAGGTGTCGCGCGAGGAGAGCGACCGCCGCGCTGCCGCCGGCGAGCCGTTTGCGCTGCGGTTTCGCGTACCGCGTCACACGGAAGCGGAACCCGGCGCAGCCCGCACTCTGCAATTCGAGGACGCCGTCTACGGCACGCAGTCGAAGCTTGCCAGCGAGGTGGAAGACTTCGCATTGCTTCGCTCGGATGGAATGCCGACGTATCATTTGGCTTCATGTGCCGATGATGCCGATCTGCGCATCACGCACATCATCCGCGGGCAGGATCACCTCACCAACACGTTCAAGCATCTTCTGATCTTCGCGGCGCTTGGCGTGGAGCCGCCGCAGTTCGCGCATTTGCCGCTGCTCGTAGCGCCGGACGGAACCAAGCTGTCGAAGCGGCGCCATGGACCGGTCGTCAGCGTGACCACCTATCGCGATGCCGGCTTTCTGCCGCAGGCCTTTGTCAACTTTCTCTGCCTGCTGGGCTGGTCGCCCAAGGACGATCGCGAGTTCCTCACCCTCGAAGAGCTCACCGCCGCATTCACGCTCAAGAGCGTCAACCGCGCCAATGCCGTGGTGAATTTTTCCGAGGCAGACCCGTTCGATCCCAAAGCCGTGTGGCTCAACGCCGAGCACATTCGCGCGCTGCCCGTCGACGAGCTCAGCCGCAACCTGCAGCCATTCTTCGAGCAGGCCGGCCTGCACGCAACGCCGGAAAAACTGCTGCAAGTCACGCCGCTCATCCGCGAGCGCATCAAATCCCTGCGGGAGGCAGTCACGGCAGCGGATTTCTTCTTCCTCGAGAAGCTTCCGGCCTACGATCCGGCCGAGCTGATTCCGCAAAAAGGCGATGCGGCGTTGGCGCGTCGCGTACTGGAACAAGCCGGGCAGGTTCTGGCGACAACGCCGGTCGACCACGATTCGCTCGAGCGCGCTCTACGCGAAGCGGCGTCGTCCCTGGGTTTGAAGGCCGGGCAGGCCTTTCAGCCCATTCGCGTTGCCGTTTGCGGACGCAAGAATGCGCCGCCGCTCTTCGAGACCATGGCCGTGCTGGGCCGCGAGGTGTGCATGGAGCGCATCGGGGAAGCCCAGGCGAAGCTCCAGTCCCCCGATGGAGCGTCGTCTCTCGCGTAGCATGGAAGTATGGCAGCCACGACCAACGCCGATCCGGAAAACTCCGAACTTCGCACTCCCTCCAACTTCCTCCGCGAGATCATCGCCGAAGATGTGAGCAGCAGGAAGTTTGGCGACGCGCAAATCCAGACGCGTTTTCCTCCCGAGCCCAACGGCTATCTCCACATCGGCCACGCCAAGGCGATTTTTCTCGATTTTGGACTGGCGGATGAGTTCGGGGGAAGAACCAACCTGCGCTTCGACGACACCAATCCCGAGAAAGAAGAGCAGGAGTACGTTGACTCCATACAAAGAGACGTGCGTTGGCTGGGCTATGACTGGGAGCGGCTTTGCTACGCTTCAGACTATTTTCCGCAGCTCTACGAATGGGCTTTGCAGCTCATCAAGAACGGCAAGGCCTACGTCGATGACTTATCCGCCGACGAGATTCGCCGGTACCGCGGCACCCTGACCGAGCCCGGCAAGGACAGCCCGTATCGCAACCGGAGCGTCGAGGAGAATCTCGACCTATTCGTGCGCATGAAGAAGGGCGAGTTCCCCGACGGCAGCCGCGTGCTGCGCGCCAGGATCGACATGGTGTCGCCGAACCTGAATCTGCGCGATCCGGTCATGTACCGGATCCTGCATGCCACGCACCACCGCACCGGCGACGAGTGGTGCATCTACCCCATGTACGACTACGCGCACGGCCAGTCGGACTCGATCGAGCGCGTCACGCACTCCATGTGCACGCTCGAGTTCGCCGATCATCAGCCGCTCTACCGCTGGTACATCGAGCAGCTCGGCATCTTTCCTTCGCAGCAGATCGAATTCGACCGCCTCAACTTGACCTACACCCTTCTCAGCAAGCGCAAGCTACTGCAGCTCGTGCAGGAGGGTCGCGTGCGCGGCTGGGACGATCCGCGCATGCCCACGCTCTCCGGCATCCGCCGCCGCGGATTTACGCCGGAAGCGATTCGCGCCTTCGTCGCTTCGGCCGGCGTCTCGCGGACCAACGGCATCGTCGACATCGAGATGCTTGAGCATTTTCAGCGCGACGACCTGAACCGCCGCGCTTCGCGCGCCATGGCCGTGCTGCGGCCGCTCAAGCTGGTCATCGACAATTACCCGGAGGGTCAGCAGGAATTCGTCGAAGTTGCCAACAATCCGGAAGATCCTTCGGCTGGTACACGCCAGGTGCCTTTCTCGCGCGAACTCTACATCGAACAGGACGATTTCCGCGAAGTTCCTCCGCCGAAGTATTACCGGCTCTCGCCGGGCAGGGAGGTGCGCCTGCGCAACGCGTATTTTGTCACCGCGCAGAGCGTGGCGAAGGATGCGGCCGGCAATGTCATTGAGGTCCATTGCACCTATGATGCGGCCAGTCGTGGCGGCAACTCGCCCGACGGGCGAAAAGTCAAGTCCACCATGCACTGGGTCTCGGCCGGGCATGCCATCCTGGCCGAGATTCGCCTCTACGACAAGCTCTTTAACAAGATCAGTCCCGGCGACGCGCCCGAAGGCGGCAGTTTTCTCGACAATCTCAATCCCAACTCGCTCGAAGTTATCACCGACGCAAAACTCGAGCCATCGCTTGGCAGCGCGAAGTTAGAGGATCGGTACCAATTCGAGCGCGTCGGTTACTTCTCCCTTGATCCGGATTCGACCGCGGAGAAGCTTATCTTCAACCGCACGCTGGCTCTGAAGGATTCGTGGGCGAAGATCGAGAAGAAAGCAGAAGCTTACGGCAATTCCTGAGCTGGTGTGGACTTTCGAATTCCGTGCATGGTCGCCGCTCCCCGGGGTCGCGTCGACTTGAGTTCGGCGGCTTCGGTATACAGCGACTCAGGAATTGCGATGGGCCAGCGGCAGATGCATGCTTCTTCCTTGACTCGACCCAGCCAGGACGATAGAATCGTGTTGCCTTCGTCAGCAATTCCCGCTCCTCTTCAAGGTGCTTCCCGATGGATTCGGCCCTCCTCGCCTCTCCGGCGAAAATAGCTTCGACGCTGCGAGAGGTTGCGTTGAGATATCCGGAACAGTACATCGCCCACCAGTTGCGCGACATTCCGCGCATCGCCTTCAATCTGGATCTGGTCCAGAAGCTCGTTCAAAAGAACGCTCCTGTAATCGCGGATGTCGGCGGCGGCTGGGGGCTGTTTTCGCCGGGAGCAGCGGCACTGGGCTGGAGGACGACGCTCATCGATGATTTTCGCGGCGCGGGTATTCAAGGCCGCGATACGGACCCGCGACTTACCCCGCACCGCGAGCTGGGTGTAACTATCCGGTTCGAGGATGTTACCGCTGGGTTATCGCTTCCGGCGAGCCAGTTTGACGCAGTTACCTGTTTCGAAACTCTCGAGCATCTGCACGGAGGCGTCAGGCGGGTCTTCCAGACCATTCTGGACAGCATTCGGCCGGGTGGATGGTTTGTACTTTCCGGCCCGAACTGCGTCAATATTCGCAAGCGCATGACCGTTCCGCTCGGCTATGGGAAATGGAGCCCTCTGCGACTATGGTATGCGGAAGATTCCTTTGGCGGTCACGTGCGCGAACCCGACGTAGAAGATCTCCGTTACATCGCGACGGACCTTGGCTTGAAGCAGGTGAAGGTATTCGGGCGTAACTGGACGGGGACGGACCGTCCAGGAATCCGTCAACTCATGCCGCTTGCCGACCCGTTGCTTCGCCTTCGGCCATCACTGTGTTCCAACATCTATATGACCGGCAGCAAGGCGTAGGGCCGACGATTCGCGAAACCGCCCGGCCGTGAGCAAGCAGGAGCGGTATCCCGCAAGCCTGGGCGAATCGCCAATGGCGGAAGGGCTGGTTGGAACCGAACGGCGACTCCAGGTCAATTGAAGGTTACTTCCCGCTGCGATCACTTCCCGACCACATCGATCGGCACGGTCATTGTCTTCGGCGGAAAGCAGGTATTGTTCGTGCATGCCTGGTAGTGCAGCTTTGCCTGCACCAGATGGTCGCCGGGGCCGGCGACGATGTGTGTGTCGATGGCGAACTCATCGGTATAGACGCTCAGTTTTTCATTGGGATCGAAAGGCTCGATGAATTCGCCGCCGGGAGGGTAGTCGGCGTCCTCCAGCCGCACGCCGGAATCTTCCGGGATGGAGAATGTCGTCGGAATGAGGAAGGTTTCTTTCGGCGTGTGGGAGTTGATGTGCAATCCCGGCGCCACGCGGAAATGAAGGACGAGCTTGTCGGGCTTGCCCGCCGGCACGGTGACCTGCTCGGGATAGAGATACTCGACGTCGGCGGGTTTGACGAGGGAATGCACGGGCGTCTGGGGAAAAGCCAAGCCAAGTGGGAGAGAGAGAATTGCCATCCCGAGTGAGAATCTTGCCGGAATCCTTTTCACTGCATCGACTCCATACCCATAGATCATTTCAAGAGTGGCTGCACGCGACCTCAGGGGTTAAAACCCTCCGAAATCAGGACCCTTTTCGGCACGACGAAAGTCGCGCCCTGACTCCTTCATGCAATGATCGCAGTGTCTTCACTCTGTCAGCGCCTTTTTAATATTGCCTTCAATGTCCGCCTTCGAAGTCAGCCCGAACTGCACGGCAACCACTTTCCCCGCGCGATCGACGAAGAATGATTCCGGCAGCACGTCGAGCCCGCCATAGGGATGGTCGAGCGCGTCGCCGGCAAGCAGGATCGGGTAGGGCATTTGCATCTTTTCGACAAAGGCCGCGATCTCTTTTTTCTCGTTGGCCAGAGTCTTCGCGTTGTCGGTGTCGAGATCGTCGGTGGAAACACCCAGCACCTCGAATCCCCGACCGGCATACTGGTTGCGCAGTTCGATGATCCACGGCGTCTCGATGCGGCAGGGCGCGCACCAGGTCGCCCAGAAATTGATCAGCAGGGCCTTTCCCCTGTAGCCCGACAGCGCGACCTTCTTGCCGCCCAGGTCTTCCAGCGTAAACTCCGGCGCCGGTTTGCCCTTGAGCGGCGAGACGAACCCCGGCGTGCCTCCGGCGCTGTCGGCCACCAGGTTGCCTTCCAGATTGGCAGCGGCCAGCCGCTCGGCGGCCTGCCTGCGGAATTCGAAGTTGGCCCAGCCCGCCCAGGCAAACGTGGCCAGGATGATCAGAACGGCGCCCAGAACCAGGGTGTTGCGCTTCAAGGGAATCGACCTCTTATCTGTTCATTGTACCCAGCCTTTGCTCTCGCGCAAAAGACCGGTGGCCTCTGGCGGCGGCAGGTCGTCACAAAGCTGCTACCATCAGAAACCGATGAATCCGGAAGAGGTTTCAGGCGGCACGGAACCGGCGGCGCTGGTGCGCACAGAGGCAGCGGCGCTGGAGGCTCTGGCCACGCGTCTCGAAGGGCCCATGCGGCGCGCTTTTGAGGACGCCGTGGAGCTGATCGTCCGCTGCGGCGAAGGCAATGGGCGCGTGGTGGTCACCGGGATGGGCAAGAGCGGCATAATTGCGCAGAAGATCGCCGCCACGCTCAGTTCCACGGGCTCGCCGGCGCTGTTTCTCCATCCCGCCGAGGCGGTGCACGGCGACCTGGGCGTACTGATGGCCGGCGACGTGATCGTCGCGCTCTCCGCCAGCGGCGAAACGGAGGAAATTCTTCGCCTGCTGGCCACCTTGAAGCGAAAAGGCGACGCACTGATCAGCTTCTGCTGCCGTATGGACTCGACGCTGGCCATGGCCAGCGATGTGGCGCTCGATTGCAGCGTGGAGCGCGAGGCCTGCGGATTGAATCTGGCGCCGACGGCCTCTACCACGGCGATGCTGGCGCTGGGCGACGCGCTGGCCATTGCCGTGAGCCTGCGCAAGGGCTTTCGCGCCGAGGACTTTGCCGAATTGCATCCCGGCGGCAAGCTGGGCAAGCGGCTGGCGCTCGTTCGCGACCTGATGCATAGCGGCCAGGCAGTGCCTGCCGTCGCGCCGGAAACCCCGATGACGGACGTGATCTACGAGATGTCGTCGAAGAAGCTCGGCGTCACGACTGTGCAGGAGCAGGGCCGGCTGCGCGGCGTCATCAGCGACGGCGACCTGCGCCGGCTGCTCGAACGCGAAGGCGGCGCCGCGCTGGGCCGCACGGCGGCCGAGGCCATGACTTCACATCCGCAAACCATCCATGCCGATGAGCTTGCGGCCAGGGCCCTGGCGACTCTGGAAGAGCGAAAGATCACATCGCTGGTCGTCGTGGATGCCGAGGGGAACGTCGAAGGCATCCTGCACCTGCATGATTTGTGGGGCATGGAGATGATCTGAATGGCAGGGGTCAGGGATCAGAGATCAGGGATCTGGGGTCGGGGATCAGGGGTCAGCGGAGGGCAGGAGCCAGCATTGAAATCATTTCGAGATCGCGGTCGAGAATCACGGACTGGTCGGGGCTGGATTCGCTGTAGTGGACCTGAACCCGCTTGTCTTTCACCTGCCTGATGAACTCATCCGCGTCTTCCTCGCGGCGAAAATGGCGAACATAGGCGCCGGAGCGGTATTCGCCCACGTAGTAGCTGTAGGTCAGTTCCACCCACGTGCGCAGGCCCTCCCGATGCGTCTGGCCGCCCTGGATGAGGGCATCGGTCGCCGGCCATCCTTCCATTGCCCTTCGTTGCCGCCACTTCTGATAAGCCCTCCTGACTCCGTATGCGGCAATGGCTCCGGGAATGATCCCGAAGGTCTTGAGAAGCTTGAAAAGCCCGAGCAGAATGGCTTCCCAGGGAACGTGGTGCGGAGACATGGCTGCAAGTATGCCACAGGTGGGCGTCCTCCCGCGCCTCGCTCGCCATAAGCCGCGGCAGGTAGAATAAGGGTTTGGAACGTGAGGAAAGTCAAGCGCTCATGCGTCGATGGTCCAGGCTCTTCATTCCCACCCTGCGCGAGGCCCCGGCCGACGCCGAAGTGGCCAGCCACAAGCTTTTGCTGCGCGCGGGCTACATCCGCCAGCTCGGGGCGGGGATCTACAGCTATCTCCCTCTGGGGCAACGCTCGCTGAACAAGATCACGGCCATCGTGCGCGAAGAGATGGACAAGATCGGCCAGGAGTTCTTTTTGCCGGCGATCCATCCCCGCGAACTGTGGGAGGAAAGCGGCCGCTGGGCGGCCATGGGCGAGAACATGTTCCGCCTGAAGGACCGCAAAGGCGCCGACCTGTGCCTGGGCATGACGCACGAAGAGGTGATGACGTCAATTGCGCGCTCCGAAGTGCGCAGCTACAAGCAGTTGCCGCAGATCTGGTATCAGATCCAGACCAAGTTCCGCGACGAGCCGCGGCCCAGGTCGGGACTGATGCGCGTACGCCAGTTCATCATGAAGGACAGCTACTCCTTCGACCTCGATGAAGCCGGGCTCGACGCCAGCTACAAGCTGCACGACGGAGCCTATCGGGCGATCTTCACGCGCAGCGGCCTCAAATTCGTTGTGGTCGAGGCCGACTCCGGCGCCATGGGCGGCTCGCAATCGCAGGAGTTCATGGTTTACAGCGACGCCGGAGAGGACTTCATCGCGAGCTGCCCCAGATGCGGCTACGCGGCAAACCTCGAAAAAGCGACGTCGCAGCTCCAGCCGGTCGAGGAGATGGAGACGACGGGAAACGGCAATCCGGAGCTGGTGCATACGCCGGGCTGCGCGGCCATCGCGGATGTCGCGGCGTTCTTCGGGATTTCGCCGGCATCGGACATCAAATGCGTGGCCTACATGGCGCTGAAGCGCGGCGAGAAGGGCAAGCCCGACGCATGGCACGGCGTGGCCGTGTTCCTGCGCGGCGATCACCTGGTGAACGAGACCAAGCTGGCGGGCGTACTGAAGGCGGCCGAGTTCCGGCCGATGCAGGCCGCGGAGCTTGAACAGTACTTCCAGGGACCGGCCGGCTATCTCGGGCCGGTTGGGCTGGAAGTTGCCAGGGAGCCGATGGACGGCGGCCTGACCGTGGTCGCCGACAAATCTCTCGAAGGCCGCAAAAACATGGTGTGCGGCGCCAACAAACTCGACTATCATCTGCGCAACGTCTGTCCGGGCCGCGACTTCGGCTGGACGCTGAGCGCCGATATCCGCAGCGTGAACGAGGGCGAGCCCTGCCCGACGCCCGGCTGCGCGGGCCGGCTCACGGTGGGCAAGGCGGTCGAGGTGGGCCACATCTTCAAGCTCGGCTACAAGTACACCGAGAGCATGGGCGCGCGCGTGCTCGACGCGAACGGCAAGGAAGTCAGGCCAATCATGGGCTGCTATGGCATTGGCATCGAGCGAATCCTGACTGCGGCCATCGAGCAGTCGAACGACGAAAAGGGGTTCTGGCTGCCGCCGTCGATCGCGCCGTTCACGGTGGCGATTACGGTGACGAACTCCGGGGATGAGACCTTGCGCAAGACCGGCGAGACACTGGCCGGGGAGCTCGAGGCGGCCGGCCTGGATGTGTTGCTCGATGACAGAGACGAGCGCGCCGGCGTCAAATTCAAAGACGCCGATCTCGCCGGGATTCCGTACCGCATCAATGTAGGCAGGAAGACGGCGGATGGAATGGTGGAGCTGGTGGCGCGGGCGACAGGAACAACGTTGGAAGTGAGGATCGACGAGGCAGCGGCGCTGGTGAAAGAACGCATGGAAGAAGAAGAGCTATTGGGGGCGAGCGTCTAGGCTGTTGACGGAGTGAGTCTGTCGATTCCACCTGCGGCAGGAACAAAGGCGCCGCGGGGATGGGACG
>JASHQQ010000243.1 GCA_030039035.1 Acidobacteriaceae bacterium
CCGGTCCCTCCGGCGATGGAGTTGTTGACTCCAACCACGCCCGTGCCGTCGGGGCTGGCGCTCTGGCCCCACACACCATTGGTGTAGCCGGAGGCCGCGGTGGCGTTGCCGGCAACCCCGGCGCCAGTGGTGCTGGCAATCGTCCCGGAGACGCCGGTCGCGCTGCCCGACCTGGCGTTGACGACTCCGCTTACCGCCGTTCCTCCGGCGATGGAGTTGTTGACTCCAACCACGCCCGTGCCGTCAGAGCTGTTGCTCTGGCCGTATAAACCGTTCCCGTATCCCGAGGCTCCGTCGGAATATCCGGCCACGCCGGTTCCGTTCGCGCCCACCGATCTCCCGCGAACAGCGGTGCCATCGCCCCTCGCATCCAGTTTCGCGCCGGGAGTCAGGGTTCCCACTCCCACCTCGTCCATAACTTGAAACAGGATCGAGTTCCCCAATGTCTTGGCGCCGGTCCAGATGGGAATGAAATCCGGTGTTCCGGAGCCGTCTAACAGTACGGCATGGCTGTTGTCCGGATTGCCCTTGAAAGTCTCGGCTTTCTGGCCGGGACGCAACAGCAGTGAGCTTTGCGGAGCCGTGATAGGATTTCCCGCCGCCGCCTGCCCTGCAATTGACGTTGCCAGATCTTTCGACAGCAGGTAGGCCGAGGCCGGTTTGCCTCCAAGGGTGTCGGCATCGGCGGCCTTCAATGCGTAAGGCACCGCCACCAGCAGGACTCTCGGCAACTCGCGCGCCCCAGGAAGCTCCGGCTGCACGCCGAGCCAAAGCGGGTCGCCGGAGGCAAACAGATCGAGCGGCAAGCCCGCGGTCGAGCCCGCGCCCAGCAGCACGGTGTAACGGCCTTGTAAGTCTAACTGCGCATTTTGCGTTTCCGTCCATATGGCTGCCCCGTCTTCCGGCGCCTTATAGAGCGTGAAGGTCAATGGCACCGTTCCCGTCGCGGGCTTGCCATCCGCTTCCGTCACTACGCCGCTTAGCTTGATCAGCCGTGGCACGTTGCCGATGGGAGTCTGGGGTTCGAAGGCCGCATCCGCCGGACTGGCGGCGGTCGCCTCCGGGTCATCCTGAGCCCTGGCCAATTGCTGAACGGCGAGAACCAATGCAAGGATTGCCGCACACCTGAGCGCTGCCCACTTGCTGATGTTGATCATGGCTTCCTTCCTTTTTGAGACTGAGTTACCTGGTTAACTGCTTCCGGGACACGGAATAGACTTGCCGAAGATTCGAGGTTCAGCAACGCTCCGCCGGCGGCGACCCGGGAATTCCAGGGGCGCCGATGAGAAACGGCGCGGTGGATCGGGTGATGGCCAGGCAACAGACCATTTCAATCAATCTTCTGTCCCGCCCGCATCTCTCGTCCGCTGTCCCGAGGCGCGTTGGGCAACTCACTGCATGGCGCCGATAAACCAAGCATGAAGGAGTCGCGTGCGGAAGAAATCGGGACTCGGTCACCTCCAGGTGCGGATTAGGTCAGGACTTGCTGACAATCGGGGGTATTTCATCGATAGCTCGCGGGCGGCACAAACTCTGAATTCACACCTGGGATACTTCCCCAGCGAGAACTCTCCCCGGTTGTACGCTGCTCCGCCGAATCGTCGAAAGTTGATACAGGAGTTATTGTTTCTGACTCACGGGCTCGAAATTCTTCATCTTCCATAGGTCAAAAGGCGCTTTCATCCTTGCCTTCCGCAAGAACCTGGTACGCGTCGCGGCTCAATTGCAAGCAAATGCAGCGCCCTTCCCGAAGCCTCCGGTTAACTGGCCAGCCGCGGTACGCTTCCGGAGATGGGAATCCGATGGAGCTTGAGCTTGCCCCCGGAGTTCCTGGCGTCGAACATGATCCAATCGAAATAAGGAACGGTATCTTGAGGATCGAAAATCCCACCGGCAATGGGCGAAGCCAGGAGCCTCGGCCCCCGCCCGGCATTGGCCCTGCAAACAGTCCCCGCTGATCGGAGCGGATGAGCCAAAGTTCGTCCGGCATCGGCTCGTCGGGTTCTGCGACGCCCCTGTTGATTTGATCAACCACGGTGTCTTGTCGATCGGCTGCGATTCAGTGAACTTGATCTCTGGTTCTTTGGGATTTGGCATTTCTCCGCAAGTAGCGCGAGCAGCGGAAGACGCCGGCGATGATGCGCTTGCCGAGCCGCGGCTTTCATTGTGTCAGCAGATCCTGACCGAATCCTCAACCGGATGTGACCGAATCCCGGTTCTGTCCATACATGACTCCATCATGCTCGGATTTCGGTATCACGCATTGCCTGGCAAGGCGGCGGGCTGCAAGACGTTGCGGCAGATGAAGCGATCGCTTCGAAGCGCAGACAGGTCCAAAGCGGTTTGGCTTACGCAACGCAAAACGGCATGGCCGAAGCAATGTGAAGCCGGCTGGTTCATAGCTCTTTGGAAGCTTCATCCTGCTGGCCAGCCGAAAGACCTGCTTTGGAAATGAGGCTCGAAATGACTTCCGGACGACGCATGATCCTGGCCAATGTTGCGGCTTGCGCTTTGCTCGCGACCACGGCCGCAGCGGCAAGAGCTCAAATTGTTGCGGAAGGGCCTTGCATTGGCGCCTGCAAGAGCGAAATTGTCGGAATCCTGGTCGGATTAGGCGTGGGCGGAGCCGCGATCGGTGCCGGCGTCTATTATGCAGTTCACCACAACCACTCCCTCGACGGTTGCGCGGTCTCCGGCCCCAGCGGACTCGAACTCCTGAATCGCGGCGATCGGAAGACCTACTCTCTGCTTGTCGCCACCGCCGGCATCGAGCCTGGCCATCGGATTCGCGTATCCGGCAAGAAAGAAAAGAAGGATTCCGGCGCGCCTCAGGATTTCCTTGTCGAAAAACTGAAGAAGGACTATGGTCCCTGCGCGGCAGAGCCCGAATCAAAGTAGGTTTCACAGATACTCCCCTGAATGCAATCAGGCACATGGGTCAGTGCCGGCTCACTGCACATGCGAACCACTTCAGCCGCAACCTGGAGGTCGACCATGAGATCGATCTCCTTTACGACTGGGAGGTCCCATGGAATTCCCTTCAATCGGCAAGCCGTTCCCCGTTTCTGTCGCAGCCATTCCATCGAAAGCTCTCGCGTCCACCGTGCCGATGAAATCGTCTGCACAACGGCTGCGGGGCGTCCTCTTCGTTTTGTCGGCGCTTCTGCTTACCTTTGCCCCGACCGCGATCCATTCACAGGATGCGAAGCATGCCCCGGACTACAAGTCCATCGTCATCTTTGGCGACTCACTCTCCGACACCGGAAACGTGGCGAATCTCAGCGAAGCCAAGTACGGTGTACGAATTCCCGGCCCCGACGCCGACTACACCGATGGCCGCTTCACCGACGGCGCCGACACCGAGCCCGCCGCCGAAAAGTACTTCGGAGTGTGGATCGAGCAACTCGCGGCGACCTTCCCTTCGAAGCCCGAAGTCAAGGACTCGCTCGACGGCGGGACCGATTACGCCTACGGCTTTGCCACCACCGGCTCCGGCACCGGCGTATTCACCTTCGGCACATCGGATTCGCTTTCCGTCGTCGTCGACAACATTGGCCAGCAAATCACCGACTATCTTGCCACCCACCCCAAAATCGACGACAACACGCTCTTTGTTGTCTGGGGCGGCGCTATCGACGTTCTCAACGCGACCTCGGACGACGATGTTGTCGATGCGGGTATCAATCAGTCTCTCAACATCCAGCGCCTTATCGACGCCGGAGCGACGCAGTTCATTGTCCCCAACTTGCCCCCGCTGGGACTGACTCCCCGGCTCAACGGCTCTGCGGAGACATCGGGACCCGCGACCGAAGCAAGCGCTCTCTACAACGACGTCTTGAGCAGCGGTATCGCGTTCCTGCGCGACTTCAACCGTGACAGGCGCCTGCAGATATCACGGCTCGATGTCTTCAGCCTCTTCTATCGGATCCAGGCCGCGCCGTCAAAATACTCGCTGGTCAACATAACCGGCAGCTCCCAGGGCGCCGCGGTCGACCCGGACACTTATCTCTTCTGGGATGATCTGCACCCCACCACACGCGGCCATAACATTCTTGCCGTCACGGCCGCCAAGGTCCTCAAGAGGACCGGGTGCAGGGCTGACTCAGCCGGGAGGAGTGTGCCCGGCGTTCAGCCGGATTGTGCCGCCGAGTTCTCCGTCGACCCATTGGGAGCGAAGCCGTAAGAGTTGGCAGCTACCTGCTGAGTGTGCCCCAGGTCCGTGTTTTCGGACCTGGGAGAGCACTGAAGCTATCCACAAGCGAGTGAGCCCTTCGAGTTCACGAACAGCCTTCTGAATCGTTCCATCCCGAAGTTGCTTGGTCCTGATGATAGTTACGATCTTCCAGCCTGGCCTCTATCAACCTCGACGATCAACCTGCAGGACCGCTCTGAACTCCGACTGCATTTCGGGTGGGAGACCCGGGCATACGGATCGGCTAGCGGAGACGATGACCCTGGTTACAACGAAAACCAGCCTGACGAGCGCCGCCTTGGTAGCAGGCGCCGATGGGAAAGAAGAGATAGGAGCAGACAAATAATAACCGCGGTCACTCCGCCATTCAAGCTCGCTCCGATGAGAGCGTGCAAAGTCATGTAGAACTCTTCCGTCCAGGTGATGTCTCCCGATTCTCTACCCCTTCGAAGTCTCCTCATGTCGCACCTCGCGGACTCGCTGAAACGAGGATCGGCGTTCAATGTGCGAGCGGAACGATGATGCGATGGGGATTCTGCAAGGCTTTTGTCAGGAGTCGTCATCGATTTACGCATTGATTGTCACGGTGTCGTGACCGGTAGTCAGCATGTCGGCGGGCAACCGGGCGTGAGGGGTTGCGAGGATCTGCAGGCTCCTTTCCCGAGAGACGAACCCTGCAGGAAGCCGGTCTTGAGGCAACGTGATGCGAATTTCTGACCGAACCCTGACAGAAATCCGGGTTTCTGCTGACAGACTCCGCCTATACTTGCTGGCGTGAACCGCTGGTTCTCAAGAGACCTGCCCGCCCGGCGGTGGCTGATGGTGCTTTTGACGGCTGTCGTGTGTCTGGCAGGTTGGCAGGTGTGGCTTACCGCGCGGTTGCTGGACCAGGACAGTAATCTGGAGCAGCAAAATGCACGCGAACAGCTTGGGCAGATCGCCGACTTGACGGTGGCCCAGCTTTCCGGGAGCCTGGGTGACTGGGAACTCGGGCTTCGTGACCTGAACGTACTGCCGCCATTATCGTCGGTCGCGAGCCGATTCCCCCCAAAGGCCACCACAATCCTGGTCCGCGAGGAGAGAATCGAGGTCTTTCCGTCCCGAACTTTGCTCTATGTTCCGGCAAACCCCTCGTTCCCGGCCGGCGTTGCGCATGAATTCGATCCGGCCGAAGACCTGGAATTTCGCGAGCAACAATATGACCGTGCAATCAGAGCGCTTCGGCCGCTCATCCTGAAGAGTTCTACGCGCCCGGAGGCGATTCTGCGGATTGCACGCATTGAGAACAAGCAGGGTCATCCTGAAGCGGCGCTTGCAACCTACAAGACGCTTGTCGGCGAAGCCTCGGTCAACTCCGAAGGGACTTCTTACGGCCTTTTGGCCGTCAGCGCGATATGCCGGATTCTGGTTCAACTTGGACGGCGGCAGGAACTCGTCAGCGAGGCCGAGCTGATGCAAGGCGGGTTGTCAGAAGGACGCTGGAAGATGAACCGTGAAGTCTTCGATTATCACTGGTCGGAGTTGGCGCGATTTGGTCTTCAAATCGTCAGCCCTCCCCAGGCCTCCCTTGAATTCACGAACGTTGTCAACGATCTCTACCGGCGATGGCAAGCCGGCCGGTCCCAGGGCCAGAACTCCAGCGGCCGGGAACTGGAGCCGGACGGGGCCATTCTTGTTTGGAATTCGACTGCCGATCGCATCAGCGCCATGCTCACCCCGCCGAATTGGCTGAGTTCGGGACCTGGGCAAGTTCGCAACAGTGGAGAAGTGCGGTGGAGGTTACTTGCGTCCGGAGCGCCCAATAGCAACACCGGTTTGGTCGTCACGCGCTCGCTCGCCGACGCCCGATTGCAGGGGCGGCTCGAATTCACCAGCCGGCAGTCCAACCCTTGGGCGGCATCGCGCCGCAGCACTCTGCTCATCGCGGGCGCCGCCCTGATGCTGGTCGTCGTTCTCGGGTCAAGCTACGTCGTCTACCGCGCCATCAACCGTGAACTTCGGGTTGCGCAACTCCAATCGGACTTTGTAGGCGCCGTTTCTCATGAATTCCGCTCCCCCCTGACGACACTCCGGACCATTACCGAACTGCTGGCGCAAAACCGGATCACCGACGAATCGCGCCGGCAGCAAAGTTACGGCTATCTGGAGCGGGAAACCACGCGGCTCCATCGGCTGGTCGAAGATCTCCTCGATTTCGGCCGCATGGAGTCGGGCCGCAAGCAGTATCGGGCCGCGGCTCACGACGCCTTTGAGCTGGTTCGCGGAACCCTGACGGAATTCGCCGAGCAGGCGACGGCGAACGGGTTTCGCATCGAGCCCGAATTTGCGTCCGGGAACGGCTATCCTCCCGTCACGATTCGGGTCGACGAGGAGGCGCTGCGGCGTGCCGTACGAAACCTGCTCGATAATGCCATGAAGTATTCGCCTGATTGCCGAACCATATGGGTAAACGGCTCGATTGAGGGAGACAAGGTGTGCATCTCGGTGCGAGATCAGGGCATGGGAATAGACGCTGATGAACAGCAGGCGATCTTCCAGAAGTTCGTGCGCGGAAATGCCGCGAAGCAATCCGGCATCAAGGGCACCGGCATTGGCCTGGCGATGGTTCGGCAAATCGTCGAAGCCATGCATGGAGAAATTCGCCTGAAGAGCGAAGTTGGTGTGGGCAGCACGTTCACGCTTGTGCTACCGTTGGCAAAAAACGGAGAGGAGCCCCATGGTGAAGATCCTTGTGGTTGAGGATGAACCCGGCATTGCATTCAGCCTGGAGAGCGACCTCCAGACCGAGGGCTATCAGGTGGAGCTCATATCCGATGGCGCTATCGCCGTCCCGCGCGCCCTTGCCGGGAACTTCGATCTGATTCTGCTGGATGTAATGCTTCCCCATAAAGACGGATTTGAGATCTGCCGGGAGTTGCGGCACCGGGGCTTGAAAACTCCCGTCATTCTGCTGACCGCCAGGACGCACGAGGCCGAGAAAGTGATGGGTCTCGACACCGGCGCCGACGATTACGTAACCAAGCCGTTCAGCCCGAGGGAGCTTCGCGCGCGCATTCGCGCCTTGCTTCGCCGTGCCGGCCCCGCCGATCAGGGAGGAGGCGGCGAGCCCGAGCAGATCTACCGCTTCGGATCATGCGAACTCGACCTGTGCCGCTTCGAGCTTCGCCGCAACGGGAACCGCCTCGACAGCACCACCACGGAACTGAAACTGCTGGCCGCGTTTGCCCGCAACAGCGGCCGGCTGCTCACTCGCGAACGCCTGCTCGATGAGGTCTGGGGGACGGGCATCGCCGTTACCGATCGCGTAATCGATAACCATGTCGTTTCGTTGCGCAAGAAGATCGAAGACGATCCGGCTACGCCACGCCATCTGATCAGCGTGCGCGGGCTGGGCTACCGTTTCGATGCATGAGCGGAGTTGTACGGGTGGTAGCGGATTTCGAAAATCACCTGCCACCAGGTTTACCAACTACCAGCTTTTGAACCGGATGGGGATAAGTCTTCAGCAACACTTTTGCGGTTCAGACCAGGCCAACGGAGAACAGGCGATCGGCCAACCGTAAAGGCATGCAAGAAAGTTGACGGCTTGAAAGAGAACCGTCCAGGACGAATTCCGCGCGCGACCAACGTCGGTGGGGCCGGGTTCCTTCCCGGCTCCGCGGTACTGTGCGTCCTGGTTCTTCTCCTGCAAATCCTGTTTTCAATCTCTCCGCGGCGCGCAGAGGCACAGGCCCCCGCCAGCGCCGGGGTGCTTCTGCAAGCCGGCATCGAGAAAGAGGACGTTGACGGCGATCTGAAATCGGCGATCGAAATCTACCAGAAAGTCTTCGCAGACACCTCGGCCTCCCGCGACGTGCGTGCGCGGGCGCTGTTGCGGATCGCAGGTTGCGACGAAAAGCTCGGCCGCCAGGCCAGGCAAGTGTACGAGCAGATCGTGCGCGATTTCGGCGACCAGTCCGCCGCCGTGCAGGCTCGCAAGTGGCTGGCGGCTCACACTCAGCAAGAGCATTCTTCGTCCCCCGGAATTGTCGACCGGCAGATCGAGTGGGCCCGGCTTGGTTCCATGGGCCCTGCCGATACCGACGGAGAACGAGCGGTTTATGCAATCGGGGATGACTTGTACCTTGGCGATCTGGCCGGCCACGGCAAGCGGCTGGTGGTAAACACCAGGCGATATAGCTGGGCTCCCTGCAAGGACTTTTCCCTCGTGCTGCTGGACCTGCTTTCAACATCGACCCGCCAGCACACGCTTGGCGTGATCCGGGCGGACGGCACCGGCTACCGGACGCTGATTCGCGATGACGCAAAGAACAGCATCTTCGAGCGGGACGAACCCTTCGCAATGAGCTGCTCGTGGGACGATCGAAACGTTTTGCTCTCCGATTTTTCGCTGAAGTCGACAATCCCAGGACAACTTTGGCTCGTCGCGATCGCCGACGGCGAGCGCCGCGTGCTGGTCGATGTGAAGGGGTGGTGGATCAGGAAAGCGGTCTTTTCGCCCGATGGGCGCTTTGTTGCCTACGAGGTTTGGCCCAGGGATGCAGCGTCACCCCACACTTCGCGTGTTTTCGTTGTGCCGGTGGATGGCGGGGAACCGCGCCTGGCATTCGAATCGGCGCCGTGGCAGGTCGGCAATGCATTTCTTGCCTTATTGGATTGGACTGCCGACGGACGCAACCTGATACTCCGCGATGTGCAAAAAGGCAAATCTGCCCTCTACCTTTTGCCCGTGAAGGACGGCTCGGCAACCGGCCCAGCCAGCTTTGTTCGATTCGGAGAATTTGACGACGGCTACACCACGGCGTCTGGCGCATTGGTCTATGAAGACAGGAGTGTCTCGCCCTCCAACGTGGATGTCTCGATGGCCTCCATCGGTCCGGATGATCGCCCCGGGGATTGGCAAGCGATCGATCTGAATACGAATGGAGCGAGCAACCCCTGGCCATCGTTCTCTCCGGACGGAACCGGGATCGCCTACGTAGCCAAAGATGCCGACCCTGCACGCCGCGACGTGATTGTGCGAAACCTGGCGACCGGGGAGGAACACGAAATTTATCGGTCCCTGTACGGTTCGACCGTCTGCCAATTCTCGCCCCGGAACCCCACGGTGTTCTGCAGTGTCGAAAGGGAGAAGGGTGAGACCGACCTGATTTCGATCGCACTCGACTCGGGAGCGGTCGAGAAGATCGCAACCTTTTCCGGTTCCAGATTCCTTCTCTCTGTTGCGCGCGATGAGCAGGCATTCTTCTTTGCCGGCAACGCCTGGCTGCTCGGGATTTACGAACCTCCGGTAATGCGCTGGGACCGGGCCACACAACTGGAAACAACGATCGAGCCGACATCGGAAGACCGGCGGCTGATTTCCGTCTCCCCCGATGGCCGCCTTATCGCAAGGCTTCTGGACGGAGTCGCGTCTGTTCGCCCCGTCAACGGCAGCAGTTGGAAGGCTCTGGTATCCGGTGTGTCACCCAGGACTCCTCCCTTCGTCATGCCGGATGGAAAGTGGGCTTTGTATCAGGCGGCCGATTCCGCAGGTCATCCCGCTTTGTTCCGCGTACCCACGTCGGGCGGCGATTCGGAACGCCTCGGCGTTTTACCCAACAACGGTTCCGGCAGCGCCTTCTTTTTCAGCGCCGACGGAAGGCAGGTATTGGCGGTTTCCGAGAAGCCCGCGGACTACGGCCTCTCGGTGCTCGAGGGCTTTATCCCATTGGTCAGGAAGGAGCGCGAGCAATGAGAGCAGGCATTTGCAATGCGCGATCACCTCCCTGGCGTCAGCAGTCACACGCTGAACGGACTGCGTCCGGACCAGACCTGATTGCAAAGTTGACCGAAACACGATTTTGCGATCACGTGTCAGGGTCATTTTCGGGACACAGAAGTCCGGAACCGATGGAACACGAGGCTTTGGAAACCCGGCTGAGGCAGGAAACTTGAAGATCTTCTCCAACACGGTTTCAATCGCGAGACGCGCAGCCATCGCCGCGCTTTCGCGTCTTGAATTGTGCTGGAGAAACCGTGTCCGAATCACAGCGATGGTTCTCGTTTGCGTTCTGTTAGCCAACGCCGTAGGCCAGGGTACCGAAGTCAAGCCAAGGCCTAAGGTGCTTGTCAGCAAATCCGAGGCCACCGGCATCGTCGCCGGCGTCGTGGGGGTCGTTGCTGTCGTCGGTGTGGGAGCTTATCTGGTCATCCAGAGCGCTCACACCGTAAAGGGCTGTGTAACCGACGATCCGGACCATCTGCTGTTGCACCTGGGCAACGGCAAGACATACGTGCTGCTTGGAGCCACAACGAACATCAAGGCCGACACAAGAATCAAGGTGAGGGGTACGAGGAAGAAGAGGATCAGGGGAATTACCGATCAGCCAACCTTCCTGGTGGAAAAGCTGAACAAAGTCTACGGACCTTGCTCCGTTTCTCCGGCGAATCCCTGAGCGCGCAGATCAACTCTTACGGCATCATTCAAATCTCCGCAGGAGACTGTCATGACTCTATCTCGCTTGTTTCGCTTTACGGCAATGCTGTTGGTGCCTGCCTTGTTATGGAATAGTTTTGCTTTTGCGGCACCCAAAGTCGCCGATCCGGTCGCCATGAAGGCAAAGATTCAGGCTCGCGGCGTCGGACAGGGGGTCCGCGTCACCTTCGCCGACAAATCCGAGGCCAAGGGACTGATCATGGCCATCGGCGATCACAGTTTCACGATGAAGCCTCGGAAATCGGATGACGTACGGCAAATTGACTACGCTCAAATCACCGGCGTCCACAACGACCATCTCAGCAGGGGGCAAAAAGTCGGAATCGTAGTGGGCGTCGTGGCAGTGGCTATTTGCGCCATTGTCATCGTCGCCGTGCACGACTTCAACAAATCATTCAATTTCAGAACTCTTTCGAGCCGGTCTCGGAAACTCGGACAACGGGATCAGCGGGGAGGTTCCTTTTCCAGCCATTGGGATGGCAGGGACGAGGAGCGGCGATGACACGACGCCCACACCGGAATCACAAGCAGCTTTCAAAGCGAAGGTAGCCATTAAGGCGAAAGCCGCCATCGAAAGGGCGTTCAAAAAAGCAGGAACGCCCGTGGTACGCGCGCGTAAAGGCGCTGAATTGGAAAGAAACCTGATCATCGGGAGGGCGCGCGCCGGCATGCGCCGGGCGCGACTCGAAGGCCGTCACATTGGCCGCAGGCCACTTGACCTCGATCGCGCCGACGACATGGTCTTGTCAGGTCTAGTTGTGATCTTTCAATTCCAAAGTCAACTTTCTGCCGTTGTACGTGGCAGTCAAGTCAGGCTTTGAAGTCGGCTTTCCGCCAGCCCCGTGGTTTTCGCGTACGAGAACGACATGAATGGTTCTGGCTTCAGTCATGTGAGCGAATCGGCCGCGCCGATCCTCGATGGTCAGCATTCTGCGCGAGTCGTTCCAGTGGAACCGTGTCGTGGCGTAGACCCCATTTTCGTAGTTGTAGGAATCGCCCTCATCTTCGTAAAGGACAAAGTCGCCGTCGGCGCCCGGATATACCCGCAACTCGAGCGGGTCTGCCGGCCTCGCGTCGGCGAACTCCTCATCGGGACCAAGAGGAAGGATCGACCCGGCGCGCACCATGAGAGGGAGTGTAGCGAGTGGAGCAGCAACATCGAGGGCCCTGGCGCCAGCGAAGGTTCTGCCCGTCCAGAAGTCAAACCACTTCGCCTCGGGAAAATAGATGTGTTTCGACGATGCGCCCGGTTCCGTGACTGGAGCGACGAGGAAGTCCGGCCCCAGCATGTATTCATCGCCGGTGTTTTGCGCGCGCACATCGGTGCGGAAATCCATCACCAAGGGCCGCATCATGGTGTAGCCCTCGCTCGTGATCTTCCAGGCCAGCGAATATATATAGGGCATCAGGCGATAGCGCAAACGATCGTAGTTGGTGAGAATCTCCTGTGCTTCGGGGCCATACGACCAGATTTCATTCTGATTTGTGGTCCGGGTTCCGTGCGCGCGAAAAATCGGACAAAAAGCTCCGAACTCAAACCATCGCACGTAGAGCTCGCGATAGGCTGGGTCATCGGGATTCGCGGCGAGAAACCCGCCGATGTCGGTGGTCCAGTAAGGAATGCCGGAAACGGAGAGATTCAACCCCGCAGGGATCTGGCGGCGAAATGTCTCCCAGTCGGGATTGACATCTCCCGACCAGACCGCGGCCGCGTTGCGCTGAACTCCCGCGTAGCCCGATCTTGACAGGATGAACACTCGCTTCTGACCTGTAGCCCGGCGCTGACCTTCATACACCGCCGAAGTCGCGGCAACCGGGAACTCGTTGGCGTAGCGAGCGCCGTTCCCGAGAGCCACCTGGTGACTGGCAAGAACATTTGATTCCTGCCCCTCCGAATCCGGCTCGGTGGTATCCATCCACCATGCATCGACGCCGATGCTGAACAAACCCTGATCGAGCAGTTGCCAGTAGCAGGCCCGCGCTTCAGGGTTGAACGGATCATAAAGAGCTGTGCCAATCGGGAAGAACCCCGGCGCCGCGGTGCGGTCGATAAAGAACCGCCGATCTTCCATCTGTTCGTACGCGGGCGAGCCGGGCTCGAAGTAAGGCCAGACCGATATCATCAGGTGCACATTGTTCTTGTGCAACTCGTCGATCATCTCCTTGGGATCGGGATAGCTCTTGTTGAACGATGGATCTCCCTGCTTGTTCCACCAGCGAAAGTCCTGAACAATCGCATCCAGTGGAATGCGCTGTTCCCTGTAGCGGCGAGCGACGCCCAGGATTTCCTGCTGGGAGGCATAGCGGTTCTTCGATTGCCAGTACCCATATGCCCACTTGGGAAAGAGGGGCGCGTCGCCGGTAAGCTGTCGATACGATCCAATGATGGTGTCGAACTCCGGACCGAATAGAAAGAAGTAGTCCACGGCGTCTGCCATCTCGGAGCTGAGATAGAAAGCGTGAGTAAGGCGATTGTTGAAGCGGCTGTGTGAACCGTTGTTCCACAGGATCCCATAGCCGTTGCTGGAAAGAACCATGGGCATGGCGATGTTGGTGTTGATTTGGGAGAGGTCGACGGCTTCACCCCGGTAATTCCACACGCCTGCCTGGTGCTGGCCGAGGCCGTACAAAGCTTCCTTCGAACGCCACATGCTGGCGAACCGCTCGGCGCGGAACGTCTTCTCACCGTTCACCACGACAGGCTGTAATGTATGTGCGTGGTCATAAGCGATGGTTTGGCCCGACGCATCCTGGAACGTAAGCGAACCATCGGTCAGGTCGACCAGGACCTTCAGCTTCGCCGTGGCCAAAGCAAGGGTATTGCTGTCTGTCGCATCCAGCCTGAATGCAACCGGCGCCCAGGTGGTCCTTGCCAGGATGAAGTCCACCCGCGCGGGAATTTCATGCTGCGGCGAATACACGACATGAAGGATGGAGTCGCCGCATACCTGCAGATGGAGATATCCGTCCGGCAGTCTGGCTTCGATTCCGTCCGGCTGGCGCGAGACAGTCTTGGGCAGAGCAGGAACCTGGGCGCAGAAGAGATGCGGTGCACAGGCAGCCAACGCGAGCAAAAACATTTCCCGAAGAGTGAATCGAATCATTCCTGAGCTGCACCTCCATGCGCGATTCTCACTCGCACCGAAGCGCGACCATCGGATCGACCCGGGCTGCCCGGCGCGCCGGGAGCAGGCAGGCTGCCAGGCCGACGATTCCCAGAACGACGGAGACGACGAACAAAGTCCATGGATCGGCCGGCGAGACCCCATAAACCTGGCTGGCCATAAAGCGGGCAAAAGCCAGGCTGATAGCCAGTCCACCGGCTATGCCCGCCAGAATCGGGCGCATCCCGCGCGAGAGGACCATTCCAAGCACATCGCCCCGGCTTGCTCCCAGGGCCATTCGAATCCCGATGTCATGGGTTTGCTGCGAAACGGCATAGGACACAAAGCTGAAGACTCCGACCGAAGACAAGATCAGACCGATCGCTGCGAAGACGCTGAGCAGAGCAAGCCCGAACTGGCGCGCGCCGAGAAAGTCTCGATGCAACGTATCCTCGAGCGTTGCGGCGTCGGTGAGCGCAACTTCCGGATCGATGCTGGAGACGATCTGTCTGACCGGTTCGACAATCGATTCCGGCGCTGCCGCCGTTCGCAGTTCGATGACGTCGTCGGCAAGGACCGTGATGGTGTGGGGGACAAAGACTTCAGGACGTGGATCGTTCTCCAGCCCGTCATTGTGCGCACTTTCGACCATGCCGACAATCTGGAACGACCCATTGTCAATTCCCTTCAGACGGATGATTTTTCCAAGCGGGTCCCGATCGCCAAAGAACTCGTGCCCCAGTTGCCTGTTGATTACGGCCACATTTTTGCCCGAATCGAGGTCGGCGGCGTCAAGCGCTCGCCCGCTCACGACCGCCAGACCCAACGTTCGGAAATAGTCCTCGCTTATGTAATCCACCCCGGTGGTCCATGTCCCGGCATGACTTTCGCCGGGAAGGCTCACCTCCGACCGGTCAGCCACCTGAATCGGCTGGCTGTCGGATATCGCGACTGACATAACTCCCGGCAGCGCAGCGATGCGCGGCAGAGCCCGCCGAAAGAAGTTTTGCTTCGCCACGCTGGTGGCATAGTGAGCGCGTGGGAAGACAAGGCGAGCAACGAGAAGGTTCTTGGGACTGAATCCCAGATCGACGTATGTGAGAGCGACAAACGTTCGAGCCATCAGACCCGTACCGGCCAGCAACGCGATTGCGAGTCCTGCTTGACAGGCGACCAGTACCGCACGGAAGGCGCCGTGAACGGAACCGGGCGCAGTGCCTTTGCCGGAGGAGGTAAGCCGGTTTTGCAAATCGCCACGCGCGGCGCGAAGCGCCGGAGCGATGCCGCACAGCAGCGCTGTCAGCAACGTAATGAGGATTGTCCCCAGCAGCGCTCCGAGGTTCAGCTTGAACTCGATTTCGGCGGGGACGCCGGGAGGATTCGCGGCCTTGACCCATTGAATGCCCGCGTAAGCAAGAAAGCATCCCGACACAGCTCCGGCGCCGGCCAGGACAAGACTCTCGATCATCACCGGGCGAACCACGTCTCGCCGCAAGGCGCCTACGGACACCTGGATCGCGAACTCCTTATCTCGCGCGGTCGAACGGGCCAGGAGCAAATGGGCGACATTGCTGCAGGCGATCAGCAACAACATGAGAACGGCCGCGAGCAGCAGGAATGCGATGCGGCGAAGACCCTGGGTCCAGCGATCCGCAATCGTGCGCACCGATGCGCGGAACTCCGGGGGATAATCTGCCGGATGCACCCGAGCCTCTTGATGCAGAATCAGGTCGATGTCGGATTCTGCTTGCCGTAGCGTGACCCCCTCTCTCAAGCGCGCCCACACAACCACCCACAGAAGGTCATTCCCTGACTCGCCGATCGCCGCCACTGTCATGCCTGGGGCGAACCGTTCCGGAATCCAGATGTCGGCATTGAGCATCAGGAATCGCGGGGGCATGATTCCGATCAGAGTCCGCGGAGTCCCGTTCAGCGAATAGGTCGTCCCGAGTATCCCCGGATTCTTATGAAACCTTGCCCGCCAAAGCCGGTCGCTGATGAAGAAGACCCCCGGCGCGCCCGGCTGTCCGTCCGATGCGGCCAAGTCGCGTCCAAGCCGCGGCTTGATCCCGAGGCCGGCAAACAAATCCGGGTCAATGAGCGCTCCCAGCGCGCCATAGCTGGAGTTGCCCATCCGGTAGACAACATACATGCCGCTCAACGCCAGGACATCGCTGAATACATGGTTTTGCGTTTTGAAATCACAATACTCCTGGGTGGTAAAAGGACGCCAGCTCCTGCCGGGATTCGAAGGGTTCTGAAGGGCCATCTGTACCAGCCTGCCGGAATCCCGATAAGGGAAGGGATCGATCAAAACGCTGTATGCCACGCTGAAAATAACCGTCGTAGCACCGATCGCAAGTGACAGGGCAAGCACGGCCGGCGCCACCGAGGCTCTGTCCTTTCGCAGCGTTCGCATCGCGTAACGGACGTCGCGCAGGATCAGCAGTGTCGTGTTCGTCACATTCCTGTCCATGGCTCTTGAACCTGAGGGGGAATCGCACCGATTCTTGACGTTTGGAGTGCCGGCCCGCGCCTGTTCGAACATCATCGGGATTGCATCACCAATATTGGCACGGTTTCGCAGTCGGAAGTACTGGTGCCTAGCCCAAACTCCGATCTGCCGCACGATCCGGCAGTTGCGGATGTCGTGTCCAGCGCCTGCTCCGGTCGCGTCGATTCCGGTCTGGTTAGAACGGTACGCTTGTAATCGTGCAGCCGAAAACCGTCATCCGTTGGCATCGGGCCGGATTCGAGCTGTGCTGGAGTTTGGCGGGTGGCCCAGGTCTCACGCTCGGTTCGCCGACCAATGAGGGTGCCCCAGGTCTCGGCTTTTGAGACTTGGGAGACCACGAATCTCAACCGTCGGGTTTTGGCATCTCCCAACCCGCCGGCAGCGTCCGCCCCGGCGCGCCGTCGTCCACTCCCACTCTATCTCGACGGTTGGCTCCAGACCGGTCGCGTGATGCCGGCAACTCGACCACGCCCAATCTTCCGGCCTTGCCGCCAGACCGCGCGCAACCGGGTCCGGGATTCTGCCATCCCAGGTCTCAACACCCGAGACCTGGGGCACCCGCTTCATGGATCGGCAGCCGGTTGCAAAGCTCAGGGACAGGAGATTGTGCGGAGGCGGATTGAATGGTCGGGGCGGCCAGATTCGAACTGGCGACCCTCTGCTCCCAAAGCAGATGCGCTACCAGACTGCGCTACGCCCCGACGGCTGCATCGATTGTATCGCGAACCCGGACGGCGATGGTCATCGTGACAGCAGCCAGAACAGGAGCCACACGAAGACGATAATCGGCAGCGCGAGAACGAGCAGGATCGACGCGCCCAACAACGCCAGGAAGGCCCAGTCCCGCCAGGTATGCCGGTGTGGCTCGACGAGGTGTCGACGCAACAGGTGGAGGTTGCGGCGATTGGCCTTCCAGGCAATGTCGAAGATATCGCCAAGGACAGGGATGGATCCCACCAGCACGCCGATCCCGAGGTTTACGGCCATTCGCGCGAGCGCGACATAGGGGACGCCGCGAATCCAGCCGGCGAGCGGAATAACCAGCGAAAGCAGGCCGGCGACAACGTCGCCGATCCCCGGCACAAGGCCGACGATGCCGTCGATGCCAAAGCGGATGCGGGTTCCCGGAACGCGGAAGGCTTCGTCGAGCAGGAATTCCAGCCGCTCGAGCGTGGTGTCGCGGAAGAGCCACGCGCCGCGATTCCATCGCTCCGGAGGCCTTGGGCAGGCAGCAGCCGGGGGAAATGCGGGGATCGGATTCGAGGGAGGCATCAGTGGCTGCGGTTGGCCGGTGACGGAAATTCCATCTTCTTTCGATGCTACAATCGAAGCTTGGATGGCGGCTATAGTTCAGCGGCAGAACGCCTGACTGTGGCTCAGGATGTCGTGGGTTCGATCCCCACTAGCCGCCCCAATGTATATCTATATAAAGGAATTGGATTTAGGTTTTCTTGAAGCCTCCTCGTGGGCCAATATGGGCCAAGCAGGTTATAATCCAAGGCGTGCCACTCGCACTGTACAGACGCCACCGCCAAGGCTGTAAAGGCGGTCATCCGCACAACTCCCGTACATCCGAATACGACGAACGTAGGAAGGTCTGGAAACGATGCGAATGCCCAATCTTCGCATCGGGAACACTTCAGAGAAGCTTCAAGCGGCAGAACACTGGACAATGGGAGTTCGAGGCGGCTCGTGCGGTCGCGTCAGCTCTCGAGCGCCTAGGATCTTGGAAGGGATCTGTTCCCCCAGCCCAACCTGCCGAAAAACCAACGTCCACTCGAATCAGGTTTGAGGATGCGACCGACGCATTCCTTGCAAAATGCAAGAACCGCAATATCGCTCCGAACACTCTCGCAAAATACCCGACCTTTACCAACCAGCTCTTGGCCTATGGCGTGCACCGCGGTTTTGCCTACATCGATGAATTGACCGTCAATGATATGGACCGGTTCTACGAGAGTTGGAAGGACGGCGTCCGAGCAAAGGCCAAGAAGCTTGAACGGCTCAAGGTGTTCATCAAATTCTGCTTCAAACGCGAATGGCTCGCCAAGGACATCGCCG
>JASHQQ010000244.1 GCA_030039035.1 Acidobacteriaceae bacterium
GTGA
Source organism: Acidobacteriaceae bacterium (assembly GCA_030039035.1). Lineage (GTDB taxonomy): Bacteria > Acidobacteriota > Terriglobia > Terriglobales > Acidobacteriaceae > Telmatobacter. The sequence goes on from JASHQQ010000244.1 coordinate 5, forward strand.
CGGATTTCTGCTGGATGGTCTTCTCCATCGCACTTTCAATCCTCTTCGACGCCTCTTTCCAGCCGATGAATTCGAGCATCATGACGCCGGAGAGGATCACCGAGCCGGGATTGATGACATCCTTGTCGGCGTACTTGGGCGCGGTGCCGTGCGTGGCTTCGAAGACCGCGTAGCCGTCGCCGATGTTGGCGCCCGGCGCAATGCCCAGGCCGCCGACCTGCGCCGCCGCCGCGTCGGAGATGTAGTCGCCGTTGAGATTCGGCGTAGCCAGCACGCTATAGTCCGACGGGCGGATGATGATCTGCTGGAAGATGGAGTCGGCGATGCGGTCGTTGACCAGCAGCTTCGACTTCCATGCGCCGTTGCCGTGCGATTTGCCGATCGAATCGAGCACGGACTTGACTTCGGCGCCGACCGAGTCACGGAAGCTCTGCGGCGCAAACTCGAGCCCCGGCTCGATCAGTGCTGCGTTTTCTTCGATCGTGAGCTTTGGGTTGGATTCGAGGTTGCCGAGGATCCAGCTCTCGCGCTCGGTAACCACTTTGTCGCGGAACTCGTGCGTGGCGACCTCGTAGCCCCACTCGCGAAACGCGCCTTCGGTGAACTTCTGGATGTTGCCCTTGTGCACCAGCGTCACGGTCTTGCGGCCGGTTTCGAGCGCGTAGCGGATGGCGTAGCGGACCAGCCGCTTGGTGCCGAAGATGGAGATGGGCTTGATGCCTACGCCGGAATCGGTGCGGATTTTTTTCCTGGTTTTGGACAAGAGATCGTCGTTGAGAAACCGGATGAGCCGGCCGGCGTCGTCGCTGCCTTCCTTGAACTCGACGCCGGCGTAAACATCCTCGGTGTTCTCGCGGAAGATGACGATGTTCAGCTTTTCCGGGCTCTTCACCGGGCTGGGCACGCCCAGGTAGTACTTCACGGGACGCACGCACGCATAGAGATCGAGGATCTGGCGCAGCGCCACGTTGAGCGAGCGAATGCCGCCGCCGACCGGCGTAGTGAGCGGGCCCTTGATGGAGACGCGCAGTTCGCGCGCCGCATTGACCGAGTCGTCGGGAAGCCAGTTGTTGAACTGGCGAAACGCCTTTTCGCCGGCGAAGATCTCGAACCAGCGAATGGCGCGCTTGCCGCCGTAGGATTTCTCGACGGCGGCGTCGAAGACACGCTGCGAAGCTTTCCAGATGTCGCGGCCGGTGCCGTCGCCTTCAATGAAGGGGATGATGGGGTGGTCGGGAACCTGGAACTCGCCGTTGCTGTACTCGATCGGCTGCCCATCCTTGGGCAATTCAAGGCCGTTGTAGCGGGTTTGCATGGTGCGGATGGAGTCCTTTGCGGGTGCTGTTGCCAAATGAAAAGGCTAACACCCGCGATTCGGGGGCGGCAAACGGCGGGAGCGGATACGACGTTCGGTCGAAGGAATTCAAAACCCGGATCGATCTCTTGACATCATGATGCTTCATCACATAGCATCATGATGTGCGAACGACTCTTGCTCTCGATGACGACGTGGTTCGGATGGTGCAGGACGAAATCCGGCGCTCGGGCGAGTCCTTCAAGGCGACAGTGAACGAGCTGATTCGTGAGGGGGTCGTTGCGCGCCAAAGTCCGCAGCGCAGAAAGCGATTCGTCGTCACCCCGATTGCGGCAAACCTGGGACTGGGAACGCGATTTCAAAAGGCCGAGGACCTGATCGAAGCCATGGAAGGCCCGGCTCATCGATGATCGTCCTGGACGTCAATCTGCTTCTCTACGCCTACGATACAAAGAGCCCTGAGCACAAAAGGGCGCGAGCCTGGATTGAAGAAGTCCTCTCAGGCGACGAGATGGTCGGTTTGCCATGGCAGACGATCAGCGCTTTCATCCGAATCATGACCTATCCGGGGCTCGCCGGGGAAAGATTCACCACAAAAAATGTACTGGCAATTGTCGACCAGTGGATCGAGATGCCGCACGTGCGAATTCTGGTCGAGGCCGAGGATCATTGGCCTCTTTTGAGAAGCTTGCTTCTCAAAGGCGATGTGCGCGGGAAACTGACGATGGATGCTTCATTGGCGGCTCTGACGATCGCGTACGGCGGAGTCCTCTACACAAACGACCGTGACTTTGCGCGCTTTCCCGGTTTGCGATGGCTAAACCCGCTCGCCGCTGCTTGAACGTGACGCAAGCGCCGCAAGGCGCTACCGGTTCTTCTCTTCCTTGAACTCGTCGCCGTCGAAGCGCGGAATCCCGAAATGGCCGCGCAAGTGCAGCACGTCGATGGGGCTCAGATCGCCGGCCATGGTGGCCAGCGTAAGGCTGCGCGGGCTTTCGACAAGCACCACCGCGCCGCGCACGTTCACACCATCGAGCACCAGCCAGACATCCGTGGTCCCATTGCGCATGGGGTTACCGGCATCGGCTGTGGTGACCAGGTGCTTCCAGCCGCGCAGGTGGTAGGCGCGGCGGATGGCGTCGACGGCGGCCTCGTCGGGAATTCCGCCATCGCTGAAGCGCAGCAGATGCACGCTCACGCCGTCAATCCTGGTGATCGCCTGCCTGGTCTGTGGCTCGGTGTCAGGCACCAGGCCGGCGGCCATGGCGAGCATGGTGCGATCGAGCGTGAAATCGGATTTCACGGCCGCTCGAGCCTTCAATTGTGCAAGTGCCGGCGGAGTCCAGTCGAGGACAACGGGGTTGTCGGGCACGGCCGCGGGCGCCGGCGAGGATTGCGCGAACGCGCTACCCGCGATCGCAGCCGCGGCGAGAGTCAAGGTTGAGAGTGTTCTCCGCGATCTCATACCCTGTTCAACGCAGCAGAAAGCAAAAAGTTGCCTTGGCGTGCCCGAGGACTCGCCGCCTGCTAGGATGCGGAGACGGCACACAATTCTCATCGGGAGGTTCGCCGTGTCCCGCTCCTTTCTGGCCGCCACGCTGGCCGCAACCGCCTTGTCTCCCGCCGCTCTTCTCGCCCAGGATGCCTTTTATCAACCTGCTTCGACGCTGGTGACCGAGCATATTCCGGCCATCCCCATGTCGCTGGTTGAGAAGGCTTCTCCTTACACGGAGAGCCGCGCCGCAGCGCTGCTGGACTGGATCCCGGGCAGCCGCTCACTGCTCATCGGCACGCGGTTCGGGGCCACCAATCAGGTGCACGAAGTGCTGGAGCCAATGGGCGCGCGCACCCAGCTCACTTTTTTCCCCGATCGGGTCGCTGACGCAATCTACCCGCCCCACGACGCGAGCTGGGCGCTGCTGGTGAAAGACGTGGGCGGTGCGGAGTTTTACCAGTTCTATCGGCTGGACCGGGCGAGCGGCGCCATTACGCTGCTCACCGACGGCAAGAGCCGCAACCTCTCGCCCGTTTTTCGTCCCGACGGCCAGATGCTGGCCTTCTCCTCCACGCGGCGCGACGGCGACGATGTGGACCTGTGGGTCGAAGACCCGCGCGATCCCGGCTCGGCAAAGATACTGTCGCAGTTCTCGGGTGGCGGCCTGAGCGTCTCCGATTGGTCGCCGGATGGCAAGGCTATCGTCGCGGTGGATGAGCGGTCGATCAACGACAGCACGGTGTATCTGGTCGATGCCGCGACGGGCGAAAAGCGCGCCATCACCCCGGCAGAGGAAAAAGACAGTTGGGCATCGCCGCGATTTGCGCACGATGGCAACGATCTTTTCGTGCTGACCGACAAGGGATCGGAGTTTCATCGGCTCTGCCGGCTTTCGCTCGATGGCAAGCTGGGCCAGTGTCTCAGCACTTCGATTCCCTGGGATGTGGAGGAGTTCGACCTGACGCGCGACGGCAAACTGGCCGCATTCGCCACCAATGAGGACGGCATCGGCAAGCTGCATTTCGTCTCGCTCGGCAGCGGCAAGGAACTGCGGACGCCGGAGCTGCCTTACGGCGTTCTCACCGGTCTTCGTTTTCGCGAAGAGGGCCACGAGCTCGGCTTTACGTTCACCGGACCGACCCAGCCCGGCGACGTGTACTCGCTCAACGCAGACACGGGCAAGCTCGATCGCTGGACCGCGAGCGAAACGGGTGGCGTTTCGCTCAAGAATGTGCGGCAGCCGCGGCTCGTCCGCTGGAAGGCTGCCGACGGCTTGACCATCTCCGGCTTTCTCTATCCCGCAAATGCCGGCTTCGTGGGCAGGCGGCCCGTGATGATCTATATTCACGGCGGCCCTGAAGGCCAGTCGCGGCCGATGTTTCGCGGCATCTTCAACTATTTCACCCAGGAGATGGGCATTACCGTCATCGAGCCGAACGTGCGCGGCTCGACCGGCTACGGCAAGAGCTTTACTCTGCTCGACAACGGCTTCAGGCGCCAGGATTCGGTGCACGACATCGGCGCGCTGCTCGACTGGATCGCCGCCCAGCCCGATCTCGACGCCGATCGCGTGTTCGTCACCGGCGGGAGCTATGGCGGGTTCATGACGCTGAGCGTAGCCACGCAGTACGACGCTCGCATTCGCTGCAGCATGGAGGTGGTCGGCATCTCCAACCTGCGCACATTTCTCGAACACACCTCCGGCTATCGCCGCGACCTGCGCCGCGTGGAATATGGCGACGAGCGCGACCCGGCCATGCGCGCCTTCATGGAAAAATGGGCGCCGGCCAACATGTCGCAGAACGTGACCAGGCCCATGCTGATGGCGGTGGGCTTCAACGATCCGCGCGTGCCCTACTCCGAGAGCGTGCAATTCAAGGAGAAGCTTGAGGCGCAGCACACACCGGTGTGGTTTGTGATGGCCAGGGACGAAGGCCACGGCTACGTCAAGAAGCCGAACCACGATTTCCTGTTCTACGCGACGATCGCCTTCCTCGAGGCGAACCTGCTCAACGGCGCTAGGTGACGCGCCGCGGGAGACGTCTTTCGACCCTCGGCTGTAAATAGCGGATGAATCTGCAAATCGCCGTGTGCGTATGCGCCGGGATGCGTTACACTCATGCGGGAACGTTTACAAAACGCGAATTCTTTGAACCACGGAGGGTACATCGAAATTGGGAAAAGCCATGGTCCCGAGGAGGATTTTCTTCACCAAAGGCGTGGGCAAACACAAGGAGCGCCTCACCAGCTTTGAGCTGGCGCTTCGGGATGCCGGGATTGCCTCGCAGAATCTGGTGCGCGTGTCATCGATCTTTCCGCCGCAGTGCAAGCTGATCCCGCGCAAGGAAGGACTGAAGTACCTGAACGACGGCGAAGTCGTGTTTTCGGTGATTGCGGAGAACTCCACCCGCGAGCCTCACCGGCTGATTGTGTCGAGCATCGGCGTGGCCATTCCCGCCGACCGCAACACCTACGGCTACCTGAGCGAGCACCACAGCTATGGCGAGACCGAGGACCAGGCCGGCGAATACGCCGAGGAACTGGCCGCCGAGATGCTCGCCACCACGCTCGATGTCGACTTCGATCCCGACAAAAGCTGGGACGAGAAGAAGGAGATTTACCGCATCTCCAACAAGATTGTGCGGACGAGCAACGTGACCCAGTCCGCCGTGGGCGACAAGCGCGGCCTGTGGACGACGACCATTGCCGCGGCGGTGCTGATCCTGGACGAATAGTGTCGGAGGCCGAGTCGCCATCGAGCTGGCCGATCCCACCATCCGGGGTCGGCCTTGCCGCATCCAATGGGAGGATCTGAAAGGATCGCCGCGCACAAGATGCCGCCAAACCGGAAGTACAACGTGGGCCTGGTGCAGATGTGTATGGGACCCGACCCGGAGGCGAACTTCGCCGCGGCGGTGCGCCACATCCGCCAAGCCGCGCGGCTGGGCGCGAGTATCGTCTGTCTGCCGGAGCTCTTTCGCGCGCAGTATTTTTGCCAGCGGGAGGACTTGCGGCTTTTCGATCTGGCCGAGCCGATTCCGGGACCTTCGACAACGAAACTTGCGGAAGTGGCGCACCAACTGCGCGTGACGATCATCGCTTCGCTCTTCGAGCGGCGCGCGCCCGGGCTCTACCATAACACGGCAGTTACGCTCAACGCCGCGGGAGAGATCGCCGGCGTCTATCGCAAGATGCATATTCCCGACGATCCGCTCTACTACGAAAAGTATTACTTTGCGCCGGGCGACCTCGGGTTTCAAGCGGTCGATACCGAGGTGGGTCGCGTGGGCACGCTGGTGTGCTGGGACCAGTGGTATCCCGAGGGCGCGCGGCTGACAGCGCTGAAGGGAGCCGAGGTTCTCTTCTATCCGACGGCCATCGGCTGGCACCCGGCGGAAAAGGAAGAGCACGGGAAAGCGCAATACGATGCCTGGCAGACGATTCAGCGCGCGCACGCCATCGCGAATGGCGTCTACGTGGCCGGCGTGAACCGCGTGGGGCGCGAGCAGGGCGACGTGCTGGGCAATCGCGCCGCCGGTCCGGGGCTCGAATTCTGGGGCGGAAGTTTCCTCGCCGACCCGTTTGGGCGCATTGTGGCCATGGCGTCGCACGAGACCGAGGAGATCCTCGTCGGCGAAGTCGACCTTGCGCTGCTTGAAGAAACGCGCCGCAACTGGCCATTTCTGCGCGACCGGCGCATCGACGCCTATGCGCCGATCGCGAGCCGCTTTCTCGATGCGGCGCCCGGCCCATTATCGCGCGAGGGCCCGAAGTAGCGATGCCCACGCTCGACCCGCCTGCAGCAATTCCGCGCGAACTGGGCTACCGCATGCCGGCCGAGTGGGAGCCGCACGAGGCCACATGGCTGGCGTGGCCGCACAATCCCGACGACTGGCCCGGCAAATTCCAGACCATCCCGTGGATCTACGCCGAGATCGTTCGCCTGTTGGCCAGGCGCGAACAGGTTCATCTCATCGTGCAGGACGAAAGGACCAAAGGCCGCGTGGCCGGCATTCTCGCGCGCGCAGGGGTGAATCCCGATCGCGTGACTTTTCACGCGTGGCCGACAGACCGCGGGTGGACACGCGACTCCGGCCCGCTCTTCGTGCG
>JASHQQ010000245.1 GCA_030039035.1 Acidobacteriaceae bacterium
TTGTCAGTCACCTCGAAACGGACTTCGCCCTGCACGTCGCCGATCTGGCCGCCGGGGCGCGCCGGATTCTGCTGCATGGAGGATATGTAATTCTCGCGCTCCATGCGCTCGATGAGCTTGTCGATCAGCTCCTCCATCTGTTCGGCCGTGAGCTGTTCGAGCTTTTCGCGCAATGATGGGTCGAAAAGGTCGCTCGATTCGAGCGCGCGGCGCAGCGCTTCGCGCAGGTCGTCGAGGGTCTGGTCCATTTGCTGGAACTGCGACCACGGATCGCGAAAGCCGGAGTCGAGCAGATAATCGGAGAGCGCCTGCAGCAAATCCTCGAGATCGACCTCCGAGGCCAGATCGCCGTTGTATCTGGTGTATCGAACGCCCTTCATTTCAGGTCCTCTGCGCGCCCGGGCTTTTGCGGCCCGGGAGGGTACGGGCTTTTGGCCCGTACGGTTTCGCTTCCCCAATTTTCCGGGGCTTCAGGCAGTGTCTGACGAATCCCCGATTGAATGTTTTGTAACAGGGCGCGACTTCAGTCGTGCCGAATTGCCGCCCACACGATCCGGGGCTTCAGAGTGTGCGTGAGAACTCGTTTTGGCGTGCCTTCGGCGTACGAATTGGAGGGAGCAGCAGCCTTTAGGCTGCTGAATTCAGCGCAAAACACCGAGGTGGCTTTAGCCACGGGCCTTTTGATACCGACTTTATGGCCTTGGTAAGAGTTCTCACGCATGCACTTCAGCCCCCGGGGAATTCCTCCTCTTTCGAAGAGGTTTTCAGTTATACCCGCCCCTGCGCGAGCGGCGCGCCTGTTGCCAGTCGTCGAATTCGCGCTCGGGCTCCACCGGCTCCGGCGTGCGGCGTGTTTTCTCCTCGGCGGCAAAACCGCGCTCCTCGCTGCGGCTCAGCTTGCGGTGCGCCACCATGCCTTCCAGCAGAAACTCGGCCGCGGCAACCACCCGGGCCGGCGGGTCGTTCTTCTTCACCTCGATCGCGGAAAGCTTCTCGATCAGTCCGTGAATCTGCTTCAGTTCGGCAAGCGTGGCCGTCGCCGGCTGCGAATCGTCGATCTTCACCGTGCCGCCGAGGTTGAACCACTGTTCGATCGGATGCACGTCTTCGCCCTCGAAGTAGCGATCGTAGATCTTCGCCGCGGCGGCGCGGATCAGGTCGCGAACCACGGTGTCGGCGCCGCGCATCTCGCCTTCGTATTCCAGCTCGATCTTGCCGGTGATTCCCGGCAATGCTGCGTAGATGTCGCCCACGCGCGGCACCACGAGCTTCTCTCCATGCACCAGCGCGCGCCGCTCTGCATTGGAAACGATCAGCTCCATGGTGGCGATGGGCAGCCGCTGGCTCACGCCGCTGCGCTTGTCCACTTTCTTGTCTTCGCGCGCCGAGAAGGCGATCTGCTCCACGACCTCCCGCACATACTGCGGAATCTCGATGGGCGCGTTTCCACGCTCGCACCACGCTTCCTGCGCGGTGATGGCCATGCCCTCTTCGATCGTCTCGGGATAATGCGTGCGGATCTCGGATCCGATGCGATCCTTGAGCGGCGTCACGATCTTGCCGCGCGCGGTATAGTCCTCGGGGTTGGCGCTGAAGACCAGAGCGACGTCGAGCGCCAGCCGCACCGGGTAGCCTTTGATCTGCACGTCGCCTTCCTGCATGATGTTGAAAAGCGCAACCTGGATTTTGCCGGCCAGATCGGGCAGCTCGTTGATGGCGAAGATGCCGCGATTGGCGCGCGGCAAAAGGCCGTAATGCATGGTCAGCTCGCTCGAAAGGTCCTGCGCTCCCCGCGCCGCTTTGATTGGATCGATATCGCCCACCAGATCGGCGACCGTGACATCGGGCGTAGCCAGTTTCTCCACGTAGCGATCGTCGCGCGAGAGCCACGCGATGGGCGTGGCGTCGCCCAGTTCGGCAAGCAGTTCCCTGCAACGCCTGCACAGCGGCCGATAGGGATTGTCGCGGATCTCGCATCCGGCAATGCAGGGCATCTGCTCGTCGAGCAGCGCGGTAAGCGCGCGCAGAATGCGGCTTTTGGCCTGCCCGCGCAAGCCCAGCAAAATGAAGTTCTGCCGCGAAAGAATGGCGTTCACGATCTGCGGAACGACGGTGTCGTCGTAGCCCACGATTCCCGGGAAAAGAGTCTCGCCGCTGCGCAGCCGCGCGATCAGGTTGCCGCGCATCTCGTCCTTGATGGTGCGCGTGTTCAGGCACGCCTCGGAAAATGCGGTGCTGGTGCGCAGCTCCCCCAGGGTGCGGGGAAGCGGAGGGGCGGTCGGCATCGAAGACTCCCGTGGTCCGGCCGCAGCCGGCCACCTGCCGAATCAGACCTGGGGAGCAGGCAATTCGGCACGCCTCAGCTTACACCGTTTTCAGGAGTTCCGAAACTGGGTCGTTCGCGCCCCAGGACAATCGCATGAAGGAGATTTGTCGATTCGCGAGGTGCTATTTGCCCGCGCCGTGGGCGCAAAGTTCGTTAGCCCGGCGTTTCAACGCTGGGAGAAAGGCGCAAGGAACACCCCGCGAGCCCCGCAGGGGCGGCGCCCAAACCGCAATCCCCGGCGAAATTCGATTCATGCGATTGCCCTGGTTCGCGCCTGTTTCATTCCGTGTGCTCGGAATGGCGGCTGCGATCTGGTTGAGACTTCAGGGACAGGCTCCCTACGCCAGGTCGCGATAGGCCGTGGTCGTCAAAAACTCCTCGAATTCGCCGGTGCTGAACTGGCGGAGAAGTTCGCCGGCGCGGTTGAATCTGCTCTTCGCGAACGCCTCTTCGCCGAGAGAGGTTCGGAACCCGCTCAGAATCTGGTCGAGCACCTGGTCGTGCATCCCGGACGTGATGGTGCGCCCGTCGTCGAGCCGCGCGCCATAACGAATCCACTGCCAGAGCTGGGCCCGCGAAATCTCCGCGGTGGCCGCATCCTCCATCAGGTTGTAGATCGGCACGCATCCGTTTCCTCTCAACCAGGACTCCAGATACTGCAGTGCAACATCGATGTTGCGCCGCAGACCGGCCTCGGTGATGCGTCCTTTGGGAACTTCGAGCAGATTTGCGGCCGTGATGCGCGAGCGTGGCTCCGCCGGCGTACGAATCTGATTCTTCGCGGGCATGTGCTCGTCGAAGACCGCGCGCGCCACCGGAACCAGCCCGGGGTGAGCCACCCAGGTGCCGTCGTGCCCGGCGCGCACCTCGCGCAGCTTGTCTTCGCGCACGCGCTGCATGGCTTCCTCATTGGCCTTCTCGTCGTTGCGGATGGGAATCTGCGCCGCCATGCCGCCCATGGCGTGAATGCCGCGCCTGTGACAGGTGTGGATGAGCAATTCCACATAGGAGCGCAGGAACGGCTGCTCCATGGTGACGTCGCCGCGCTGCGGCAGCAGGCAATCGGCGTGATTGCGGAATTTTTTGGTGAAGCTGAAGATGTAGTCCCAGCGGCCGCAGTTCAGCCCGGCGGAGTGATCGCGCAGCTCGTGGAGGATCTCGTCCATCTCGAAGGCCGCCGAGATGGTCTCGATGAGCACCGTCGCGCGGATCGTTCCCCTGGGGATGCCGGGATATTCCTGCGCAAAAACGAAGACGTCGTTCCACAGCCGCGCCTCGAGATGGCTCTCGATCTTGGGCAGATAAAAGTACGGCCCCGAGCCGCGATCGGACAGGATGCGGGCGTTGTGAAAGAGGTAAAGCCCGAAATCGAAAAGCGACGCGGAGATGGGCGCGCCGTCGACGAGGAAGTGCTTCTCGACCATGTGCCATCCACGCGGGCGCACAAAAAGCACCGCAGGCGTTTGCGAGAGCTCGTAGAGCCGGCCCTCCGGCGAGCGCCAGCTTATGGCGCGCAGGTTGGCGTCGCGAACGTTGCGCTGGCCTTCGATGCAGTTCGACCACGTCGGCGCGTTGGCGTCTTCGAAGTCGGCCATGAAGACGTTCGCGCCCGAGTTGAGCGCATTGATCACCATCTTGCGCTCGGTCGGCCCCGTAATCTCCACGCGCCGGTCGAGCAACTCGTCCGGAATCGGAGCCACGCTCCAGGCGGCCTCGCGGATGGGCTGCGTTTCGGGCAGGAAAGCGGGGAAGCCGCCGCGATCGAACCTTTCCTGCCGCTCGCGCCGCAGCCCGAGAAGGCCGACACGCGTGGGTTCAAAGCGCCTGTGCAGCTCCTGCAGGAAGGCGATGGCTTCGGGGGTGAGAATCTCGCGCTCGACCTCGGAAGAGGCTGAGGTGTTTTCCGGAATGGATGCCGGCGTGGTCATGACTCCTCAATTCCCTTCGGCCGAGGCATGGTGCCGCGCATGCGGCAGCTCATGGTCATAAGGATCTTCGAATTGCTCCTCTTCTGTCGAGCCCGGCAGCGCACAGGTGGAGGTTTTTCCCGATGCAATCGTCGTCGCCGCCTGCTCGACGTGGCCGGTGCCGGCAAACCTCTGATGTTTGACGGCGCCGTAGCCGTGCTTTTGGGCCACATCGAACTCGCGCTGCTGCAATTGAGAATACCCGGGCGCCCCGGTTCGGTTGTACTCGCGCGCCGGCTCGAACATCGACAGGTTCAGCGCATGGAAGCCGGCGAGCGTGACGAACTGGAAACGCATCTGCAGTCCTCATTCGCGGCAAACAGTGTCCTCGGAGTTTGTCTCATTTTCGGGGGTCAGTCCAACCTTCAGCCGGTGGCCGATAAGTGGGTTGAGACCTGCTCCGCCCGGCCAGTTATGGTCTTTTCCAGGTCACTTGAAATGGAATCGCGACGGGCAAACCGGCGGCGTCGCCGGTGTATTGAGCCGTCCAACTGCCCGCGACAGGCTTGCCCGCAAAGGACGAAACAGACTGGCCGGCATTGAGGATCACGAAGACCGAGCCTCGATGGAAAATGGCGTTTGGCCCCGGTCCCGGGGCTGAAGCGCGGATCCCGGCGGGGACATTACCCGATGGGTCTGATTCCGCAGCGAATCACGCCGTCCAGTTTCTCAGCGAACCAGGGCGCCTGTTACGTTCGTTTCGATGATCCGGACACCTAAGTCGTTCTTTCGCGGTGAATAAGCAAACTTGTGCTAAGTTGGTCCCACGAACCCCGCGCCGTTTCCCGTTTGGCGCTCCGAAAGGCCGGCCGGCGATGTGCTTGCTTTTACTCCCCTGCTCCCCGGAGTCTTTGTGTGTCCATCCTGCAAAAATCTCGTTCGCAAAAGCTGCTTCTGCCGCCGCCGCTCACACGGCTTCTCCTCGAACGGTGCTCCTGGCGAGGCGTTCAACGCTGTTGGCGCTGGCCATGGTTTCGTTCTGGCTGATGCTCCCTCCGGACAGCCGCGCCCAGGCTTACTCAGGAGGTTCGCACACCCGACCGTTGATCACCGGGGCCGTGAATGAAAGCCGGCTGGTGAAGTTGCCCGGAAACACGCACCCTGAGGCCATTTCCACGAACGATCGGGGCCCCGTTGACGACGACTTTCCTCTCGATCACATGCAATTGGTCTTGCAGCGCCCGCCGGAGCTGGAAAAGCAATTGGAGTCGCTGATTGCAGAGCAGCAGCGCAGGGGTTCTCCGCAATATCACAAGTGGCTCACCGCGAGAGAGTTCGGCGACCGCTTCGGCGTCGCTCCGGCCGATATCGCCAGGATCGCGGACTGGCTCGAAGCACACGGCTTCACGGTCGACCATATCTTCCCCGGCGGAATGGGCATTGAGTTTTCCGGAACCGCGCTGCAGGTCAGGCAGGCCTTCCATACCGGGATCCATTGGCTCGATGTGAACGGGGTGAAGCATTACGCGAACATGAGCGATCCTGAAATTCCGGAGGCTCTGGCCAAGGTCGTCAAGGGTGTGCAATCCCTGCACGACTTCATGCCGCGCTCCATGCGGAAGGCGCGGTCCAGCTTCACATTCAGCGACTCGGTTTCGACTTACTACGCCGTAGTTCCGCAGGATCTGGCCACAATCTATAACCTGAATCCGGCGTTCAACGCAGGAGTCACCGGCACGGGCCAGACCATCGTCGTGATCGAAGACACGCATCTGAAGAACACGAGCGACGTGGCCACGTTTCGCAGCGCCTTCGGCCTGTCAGGCTTCAGCGGGACCTTCTCGCAGATCACGGCGACCGGGAAGGCGGCGACTTGCAAAAACTCCGGCGTGAACGGCGATGAAGCCGAGGCGGCGCTCGATGCCGAGTGGGCCGGAGCTTCGGCGCCCGGCGCCACAGTCACGCTGGCGTCGTGTGCGGATACGTCCGTGTTCGGCGGGCTGATCGCCGTCGAGAACCTGGTCGACTCCGCCACTCCCCCTCAGGTCATCAGTATCAGCTACGGGGAATGCGAAGCCGAGAACGGCAGCGCGGCGAATCAGTCCTACGTGAATGCCTACCAGCAGGCAGTCGTCGAGGGGGTTTCGGTCTTCGTGGCGGCGGGTGACGAAGGCGCTGCCTCGTGCGACGCCGACGAGTCGGTGGCAACGAACGGCATCGCGGTCAGCGGGTTTGCGTCGACTCCCTATAACGTCGCCGTAGGAGGCACCGATTTCGGCGACCTCTATCTGAACATTGAGGAGAGCGGCCCTGCTCTCGGCGCCTACTGGAATTCATCCAATACATCGGCGTTCGGCTCGGCGCTCTCCTATATCCCCGAAATCCCGTGGAACGATTCCTGCGCCAGCGCATTGATCGATACGCTGGAGGGATACACGCAGGCTTACGGCGCAAGCGGCTTCTGCAACTCGATCGTTGCGGAACTGGAGGGATTTCAGACCACCGCCGCGGGCAGCGGGGGGCCAAGCAGCTTCTCTGACCAGCCCGCCTGGCAAACATCCGTGATCGGCCTTCCCACGGCGAGCGGAGGTCCGCGCTATCTTCCCGACGTGTCGCTGTTCGCGGCCAACGGGGTCTATGGCCACTTCCTGGAATATTGCCTGACCGACACGAATGAGGGCGGCACAACCTGCGATTACTCGAATGCAACCGATGCCGAGACCCTGGCCGCCGGCGGCACCTCGTTCTCGTCGCCGATCTGGGCCGGCATCCAGGCGCTGGTCAACCAGTCGCAGGGCGGGGGATACGGGGGCAATCCGAATACCCGGTACTATGAGCTGGCCGGCCTCGAGTTCGGTGCCTCGGGGAGTACCCAATGCAACTCGTCCCTGGGCGTACAGGCCGGTGCAGGCTGCGTGTTCTACGATGTGACGCTCGGCGACATGGACGTGAACTGCACCGGCCCCGATTGTTATGGCGCCAGCGGCACATCCGTTCAGGGCGCGCTTTCCACTTCGACAACGACCTTCGATCCGGCCTATGGCGCCAACACCGGATGGGACTATGCCACTGGCCTGGGGACCGTGAATGTCTACAACCTGATCACGGACTGGAAGTCGGTGGCGACCTCGACAGCAGTCGGTTCGAGCCTGAACCCTTCCAGCAGCGGTCAGGAGGTGACCTTCACCGCAACCGTTACTCCCGCCTTTGGCGGAAGTGCTGAGACCGGAACCGTCACCTGGAGTAGCAACACCGGATGTGGGATCACGACTCTCTCTGCCGGTGCGGCGACCTGCTCCACGACCTCGCTGCCGGCCGGGACGGATTCGGTGACCGCGAGCTACAGCGGCGACAGCAACTTCACCGCGAGCAATGGCAACGTATCGCAGACGGTTACGTCGGCGCTGACGCAGGCCGCGATGAGCACACCGGTTCCGGGTTCGCAGTTGCCCGGGGCCAACGTCACATTCACCTGGACTCTGGGCCAGGGCCCGTCGCTCTACGAGCTCTACATCGGATCGACAGGCGTCGGCTCCAGCAACCTGTACATCTCCGGCCAGCTCGGCAACACCACCACTTCGGCGAGCGTGACCGGCTTGCCTACCTATGGAGAGACCATCTATGTGCGCCTGTGGTCGAAGATCGGCAGCACGTGGGATTCGACCGACTATACCTACACGGAGACAGGCTCTCCGACGCAGGCCGCGATGAGCACACCGGTTCCGGGTTCGCAGTTGCCCGGAGCCAACGTGACATTTACCTGGACTCTGGGCCAGGGCCCGTCGCTCTACGAGCTCTACATCGGATCGACAGGCGTCGGCTCCAGCAACCTGTACATCTCCGGCCAGCTCGGCAATACCACCACTTCGGCGAGCGTGACCGGCTTGCCTACCTATGGAGAGACCGTCTACGTGCGCCTGTGGTCGAAGATCGGCAGCACGTGGGACTACACAGACTATACCTACACGGAGACAGGCTCTCCGACGCAGGCCGCGATGAGCACACCGGTTCCGGGTTCGCAGTTGCCCGGGGCCAACGTCACATTCACCTGGACTCTGGGCCAGGGCCCGTCGCTCTACGAGCTCTACATCGGATCGACAGGCGTCGGCTCCAGCAACCTGTACATCT
>JASHQQ010000246.1 GCA_030039035.1 Acidobacteriaceae bacterium
GAGGCCATCGCCCGCGCCATTGAAGTGAAAGGCGTCAAGGTGGTCACGCACCGCGCCGACTCGCTGGAACGCGGCCAGTTGCGCACGCTGGTCGACAACCTGAAGCAGAAGGCCGGCGAGGGCGTGGTCGTGCTTGCGTCCGCGCAACCCGAGGGCAAGGTCGCGATCATCGCCGGAGTCACCCCGGGACTGGTCAGGCGCATCCAGGCCGGCAAGCTCGTGGGAGCAGTTGCGAAGATTGTTGGCGGCTCCGGCGGCGGCAAGCCGGAGATCGCCGAAGCCGGCGGCAAGGACCCGTCGCAGATCGATGCGGCCATCGCCGCCGCTCCCCGCATCGTCGCCGAAATGCTGGGGTAGCTGGATCGGTCATTGGCATTCTCAACGCATCTGGTTGCCGCTTGCCAAATCGAGAGCGAAGGTCGTTTCCTTATCGGTCAGCATCTTCCATCCCAGTCCGCGCAGCACGCCGGATTCAATGGCGGAGATGGTCACGCCTTCGTCGGAGAGCTTTTCCGATTGCCAGGCCTGGCCGTCGCGTCCCCAGGCAATGATGGAGCGATGGCCGACGAAGAGAAGCAAACCGGATTCGGCGACAGGGCGAATTTCGAGCACGGGGCGAAAAGCAATCATGGTGAAGCGCTCGGGTGCGGTGGTGTCGATGAGATATGCGTAGCCGCCGGAGACAGCGCAGATTTCGCGCGGGTTGGGGCAGGACCAGATGCCGGTGGGCACGATGGGATCGAGGAAGCCGACGGCGCAGGTGGCGAGGAATGGCTGGGGCGAGCTGGCGGCCTCAGGGGCTAAAGCCCCGTGGTCCCGAATGGCCTCAGGCTCGGCGCGACTGAAGTCGAGCCCTGTTACAAGACGTGCCGCAGGGGCTGATGACCCAATTTTTTCCTGTGCGGCGTTTTCGGCGCGACTGAAGCCACCCCGGCGACGAGGACCTGTCACTGGGAACCCCGGCAAGTCGTGCCCCGATTCATCGACGACGCGGATGAGCACCTCCAGCGCGCCGCGCGCGATCTCCTCGACTTCGCGCGGATAGACGTAACGCCGCGCGGGAAGAATGACCGGCCGGCCGGCGAGGATTTGCGCGTGCCAATGGTGCGGAAAGCCGAGATCGATGACGGGGCCGCTCACGGCCGCGCCTCGTAAGCAAGAATCCAGTTGCGCTGCTCTTCGGTGTCGGGTACGGAGCAGCCGCGCGCCCGTTCGATGGCGGCCAGTGCCACGGCCGGCTTCCATCCCAGATGGACGAGCGTGGCAGCCGCTGTAACGGTCGACCGGCCGATGCTGCCCCGGCAATGCACGCCGATGCGCTCGCCATGCCGCAGCCGGTTCGCCAGCCCGGTAACAAACTGCCGGAACGCGGCGCGGTCGGGTGGAACCTGCGTGTCCGGGATGGGAAAGGAAAGAAACTCCATTCCAGCCTGCTCGGCCAGATCCGGCTCCAGTCCAAGGCCGAGCCACTCGGCTTCCCCGGCTTCCAGCAGCGAGACCAGCGTTTGAATGCCGCCATGCCGAAGGCGCGCCAGTTCTTCTGCGAGCCATTCAGCGCCGCGCGGGCGCAACACGATCGCCAGCGTCACCGGCGGGTCGCCCTCGATCCAGCAGATCTCGGTCATTGCGGTCAGACCCCGACGAACCGCTCGACCCGCTCGCCGACGCCGGGAATCCCCAGACCCAGCGTGGCGCCGTCTTCGATGAGCGGCAGCAGCTTGTCGAACTCCGGCCCCGAGTGCGCGCCTGTGAGCGCGATACGCACGGGATGAAACAACTCCGCGCCTTTGGCGCCGGTCGCCGCCTTCACTTCATTCATCCAGCGCCTGAAATCGTCGGGCCGCACCGGCCCCGCATGGGCCCGCACGCGGTCGGCGAATTCGGCAAGCACGGTGCGGGCCGAGTCGACGGAAAGCAAGGCGGAGTTCTCATCGGCGGCGCCGGCCGCATCGGCATCGAAGCCGAACAGGAAAGCAGTTTTGGCCGGGAGCTGATCGAGATGGTCGATGGCCGGGACGAAGAGCGCGAGCAGCCGCTCGAACCACGAATGGACGGCTTCGTTCGCAGACCCGAATGATGGCAGGCGATCGGCAAAGTAGCCCCATGCCAGCTCCGCGAGCCTTTGCGGCGCCGAAAGCCTCAGGTAGTGCCGGTTGAGCCAGCTCAGCTTGTTGAAATCGAAGACCGCCGGCGAAGGCGTAACGCGTTCGAGCGAGAAGGCGCGGATGAGCTCGTCGAGCGTGAATGTCTCGGTCTTCCCGTCTTCCGCGCCCCATCCCAGCAGCGCCAGATAATTCACAAGAGCCTCGGGCAAGTAGCCCATCTCGCGGAAGGCGCTGACCGATGTGGCGCCGTGGCGCTTGGAAAGCCGCTCGCGGTCGGCGCCGAGGACCGTGGAAAGGTGCGCGAAGTCGGGCAGAGGCCAGCCGAACGCCTCGTAGATGGCCACCTGGCGCGGCGTGTTGGAGACATGATCGTCGCCGCGGATCACGTGCGTGATCTGCATGAGCGCGTCGTCGATCACCACGGAGTAGTTGTAGACCGGCAGGCCGGCCGAAACGCCTGTCGCCGACCGGACAAGGATCGGGTCGCTCACCGCCTCAGGAGGAAATTCGACCACTCCGCGAACGAGATCATGGAACCGCAGCGGATGGTCCCCGATTCTGAGCCGGACGGCAAAATGCTTGCCTTCGGCGAGATTCCGATCGATCTCTGCCGCGCCCAGATGCCGGCAGCGGCCCGAATATACGTGCGGACGGTGTTGGGCCAGGGCACGCGTGCGCTCCGCCTCGAGCTCCCCTGCGGTGCAAAAGCAGCGGTATGCCTTGCCCTCGGCCAGCAGCCGCCCTGTGTGCCCGGCGTAGATCGAAAGCCGCTCCGACTGGCGATAGGGCCCGAACTCAACGATCGCAGCGTCCGAAGCTCCGCCTGAACGGCAAGTCCCTGCCGGTCCTTCGTCCCATTCGAGGCCCAGCCAATGCAGATCTTCGATGAGCTGGTCTTCGAAGCGCATTTCGGAGCGCTCAAGGTCCGTGTCCTCGATGCGCAGGATGAAGCTGCCGCCGTAGCGGCGCGCAAAGAGCCAGTTGCAGAGCGCCGTCCGCGCATTGCCCACGTGCAGCAGCCCGGTGGGCGAGGGCGCGAAGCGAACCCGAACTTTCCTGGCGTTCATGGCTGAGACGATCATAGAACGTTGTGGGACCAGGCGCGGTATGCTTAGCGATAAAGACGTGCGCCCGTTTTGGGTGACTTCGCTCTCAGGGTTGAGGTGGAGTTTGATGGCCTCCGATTCTTTCCGTTCGATCACGATCAAGGGCTTCAGGAGCATTCGTTCAATCGAAGATCTTGAACTGCGCCCTATCAACCTGCTGATTGGCGCGAACGGGTCGGGGAAGTCGAATTTCCTGGAAGCATTTGTATTCCTGGGAGAGAGCGATCAGGGACGCGTTGACTCCTACGTAGCCTATTACGGGGGTGCAAATAGGCTCTTGCATTACGGTTCGAAGGTCACCGAGAGAATTCGAATATGCGCTCATTCCTTCGCAGGTCGTGGCTTATCGGCCGACTATGTTTACACCGTCGGTGATGCTTTGTCCGGGGTGACTACGAGAAGTGGAGATTGGGGAGAGGACCAAATTCGAGCACCCGTGTTCAACCGGTTTCGCTTTTCCGATACTGGAGAGAGCTCGCCTCTGAAGAAAACGGCTGAGGTGCATAACAATCGCTCGCTAACCCGCCTCGGTGGCAATCTTGCCGCTTTCCTTTACCGCTTGAAGGTTCAGTACCCAGACACCTACGAACGCATTCGAGAGACTGTCCACCGAATCGCACCATTTTTCGATGATTTCCAGCTCGAACCACTGGCGTTAAACCCTCAAACGATCAAGCTCGAATGGCGGCATGTTGGCAGCGATGAGTATTTCGATGCGTCGTCGCTTTCGGATGGAACGCTGCGATTCATAGCCCTCGTTACCCTGTTTTTGCAACCTGCCGACTTGAGGCAAGCGGTCATACTCGTAGATGAGCCAGAATTGGGCCTGCATCCGTACGCCATCGAATTGCTCGCATCCCTGATCCGGCAAGTCTCGCGGGAAACACAGGTAATCGCCGCAACACAATCACCGCTGCTTCTCGACTTTTTCGAACCGGAGGATGTGCTTGTTGCTGACCGTTTGGATGGTGCGACGGATATTCGCCGTCTCGAGCGGGAACCACTGAAAGAGTGGCTTGACGATTACAGCCTCGGCCAACTGTGGGAAAAGGGCGAGCTCGCGGGAAGGCCAGTGAAAGAGTAGCCATGCCGAGGCTCCTCGTGCATGTCGAAGGACAAACGGAGGAGACCTTCGTCAACGAGGTGCTTGGCGGACATCTGCGTGATCGGGGTTACTCGATTGTCAGTGCTCGACTCGTCGGCAACCCACGCCTTCGAAAAAGACGCGGCGGCATCCGGTCCTGGGAGTCCGCGCGCAAAGACATTCTGCGTCACCTAAAGGAGGATGCACAAGCCGTGGCCACAACAATGGTGGATTACTATGCGCTGCCTTACGGCTGGCCAGGGCGCGCAGAGGCACCAAACCAAGCCTCGACTGTGCTGAAGGCCGAATACGTCGAGAACGCTCACGCCGAGGACATTGCCGCAGG
>JASHQQ010000247.1 GCA_030039035.1 Acidobacteriaceae bacterium
TCGTCCGGATCGGCTTCGTCGATCTCGTTGTATTGCTTGAGCGCCGCGTCGAGCTGGTTGTCGTTGAGCAGCGCCTGGGCCAGAGCGCGCAGCGTGTCCACGTCTTCCGGCTCCAGATCGGCGGCGCGCTGGTAGGCGTCGATGGCGTCCTTGGGCCGCTTCAACTGGTCGTAGGCCGCGCCCAGCGCGAACTCCTCTTTGGCGGAGCGATCGTCGACGGGAACGGCCTCGATCACCTTTGCCGCGTGGCCCACGTCGCCGCTTTCGGCGTAGAGTCGGGCCAGGTTCAGCACCACTTCTTCGGAATCCGGCTCCAGCGACTGGGCCGTCTTGAACTGTTCCTCGGCTTTTTGCGGCTCGTGCTTGAAGGTATAAAGCTGGCCGAGCACCATGCGCTCCTCGACGCTCTTCGGATCGAGGGCCACGATCTTGACGTATTCGGCGATCGCCTGGTCGAGAACGTTGGGAGAGGAGGGCGGCGTCGACTCATCGCCGATCTCGCGCAGGTAGATGCGTCCCAGAAGCTTGTGCGCATCCAGGTTGCCAGGCGATTTGGCCAGGAGGGCCTTGGCGGTGGTTTCGGCGTCCTTCACACGGCCGATGCGGAAATAGAGATCGGCCAGGCCATCGTTCAGATCGGGCGAGTCGGGATCGGCGCTCAGAGCGATCTTGTATTCGTCGATGGCGCGGTTCTGATACTCCTGGCTGCCGTAGGTCGCCGCCTCCTCCTCGTATATATTGGCAAGCGCCAGGTGGTAGTAAGCCTTGGCGCGGTCCGGAGTGTCCGGGGTGGAAGCCGCCGGGGCGGTGGCAGCCGGCGCGCCGGACGCCGTGGACCCGGTTTGCCCTCGAGTGGCTGCGCCGTCCTGCGCGAGGCCGCGCTGTGCCGGCAAAGCCACCATGAATGTCGCGGCGATCGGAAGCCAAGGGTACTTCAAGATAAGGCGTAAGTTCATCATCCTGGATGTTTCAAACCTCATGAGCCGCGCGTCGAGGAAAATTCCGCGCCAAACGCATACGGACAGTGCAGCCCGCCGCAATGGACGAACCTGGCTGCTTGTAAAGACGATTTTACCTGGCATTTGGTTCAAATACACGTGCTGGCGCGGTTTTTCTTGGTCGCGTCCGGGAGGCGCAGGGAGCATCAGTGGCGGAAGTGGCGAATGCCGGTGAAAACCATGGCAAGGCCCAGCCGGTCAGCCGCGGCGATCACGTCCTCGTCGCGCACCGAGCCGCCGGGCTGGATGACGGCCGTCGCCCCGGCTTCGGCGATGGCTTCAAGGCCGTCGGGAAACGGGAAGAAGGCGTCGGAGGCGGCGACGGAGCCCTTCAGCGGGAGGACGGCCTTCATGGCGCCGAAACGCGCGGCATCGACGCGGCTCATCTGGCCGGCGCCGACGCCGAGGGTCTGGCCGTCGCGCGCGTATACGATGGCATTCGACTTGACGTGCTTGGCCACACGCCAGGCAAAGAGCAGGCTGCGCAGCTCCCCGGCGGTTGGCGGGCGCCAGGTGACGACCTTGAGTTCGGATTCGGTGATGCGGCCGGTATCGGCGTCCTGCAACAGCAGTCCGCCCGAGACGTGCTTGACCACGGGCCGCGGCGGGGCCGGGCGGAGTTCCACCAGACGCAGGTTCTTCCTGGCGGAAAAGCGGCTGAGCGCCTCCGGTGTGAAGCCCGGAGCGGCAATGGCTTCGACAAAAAGCTTCGCGATCTCTTCGGCGGCTTCGCCGTCGACCGGCCGATTGATGCCGACGACCCCGCCGAAGGCAGAGACCGGGTCGCAGGCCAGCGCTTTGCGGTAAGCCTCGACAAGCGTTGTGCCGGTGGCCGCGCCGCAGGGATTGGTGTGCTTGACGATGGCGACCGCCGGCTCGCCGGCTTCGCCGAGTTCCTGGGCCAGCTCCCAGCAGGCGTCGAGATCGACCAGGTTGTTGAAACTCAGCTCCTTGCCCTGGAGCTGGGTCGCGCCGGCGACGCCAAGGCCGGAGCCGTCGGCATAAAGAGCGGCGCGCTGATGGGGATTCTCGCCATAGCGCAGCGGCTGCGCCATGGGCAGAACGATGCGCAGCGTGGGCGGCAGAATGCCGCAGCCGAATGCGGCGGCGGATTCCGGATCCGGAGCCTCGGGGAGCCGATCGAGCGTGTTGGCGATGGCGGCATCGTAAGCGGCCGTGGTTGAGAACGCCTGCTTCGCCAGGCGCCAGCGGGTTTCGCGGCTGAGGGCTCCGCTCGACCCCTTCAGCTCCTCAATGAGCGCGGGGTAATCGCCGACCCGGGTCACGACGGCGACGTCTTCGAAGTTCTTGGCCGCGGAACGCACCATCGACGGGCCGCCGATGTCGATGTTCTCGATGAGATGGCCGAAGGCAACGCCGGGCTGGGCCGCGGTCTTCCCGAAGGCGT
The DNA here is from genome assembly GCA_030039035.1 of Acidobacteriaceae bacterium. GTDB lineage: Bacteria > Acidobacteriota > Terriglobia > Terriglobales > Acidobacteriaceae > Telmatobacter. Next base: position 2,407 of record JASHQQ010000247.1, read on the forward strand.
AGAGATTCACCACCACCATATCGATGGGAGCGATGCCGTGCCCGGCGACGGCGGCTTCGTGCGCCGGATTGCCGCGGATATAGAGCAGGCCGCCGTGTACGCGCGGGTGCAGCGTTTTCACGCGGCCATCGAGCATCTCTGGAAAGCCGGTCAGGTCGCTGATGTCACGGACGGCGAGCCCGGCCTCGCGCAGCGTTCTCGCAGAGCCGCCGGTCGAGACCAGTTCCACGCCGAAGCCGGCCAGTACGTGCGCGAACTCCACCAGCCCGGACTTGTCGGTAACACTCAATAACGCCCGGCGAATCTTCTTTTCCCCGCTCATCGAGACTGCACCCCGATCGAAGGCCAACTCTTCAGGGTACAACCGCCGGGAGCGGCGACGTGGACAAGGGGACTGGACGATCGGCCAGGCCGGAAATCGCTGGCACAATACAAAGAGGAGACGGGAATGTCGATCGGGAACAACCTGCGCGGGCTGCGCGCGATCCTGACCTTCGATAACTGGCCGGCGCTGGTGCTGGGACGGTTGTTCGACCGCCGCACGGGGCTGAAGGTCTATCGCAAGGACGGCATGGAGATCCTGATCGATCATCTGGGCGGCGACTGCAACGGGACGCGCGCCTGCCTGACCACAGACATGTACAGCCGGTACCTTCCGGCGCTGGCGATCCGGCGGCCGGTGCGCGTGCTCGACCTGGGCGCCAACGGCGGCGGCTTTCTGCTGATGCTGAAACTGGCCGGCGTGGAAGTGGCGCGAGGGGTGTGCGTGGAGATGAATCCGAATGTCTTCGAGCGCCTCGAATTCAACATGGCGCGGAATCTGGGGCCGGCGGTCGCCGCGCTGAATGCCGCGGTGTGCTCGCTGCCCCTGAATTCGGAGCTGCTGCTCAAGCCCAGCCGGGGTGGAACCGGCGAGGGCCTCTCAACGCAAACGGCCGATACGGGATGTCCGCATGTGGCGGTCCGGACCACGACGCTGGCTGCGCTTTTCGACCGCTATTTCGACGGAGGGCCGGTAGACATCTGCAAGATCGACGTGGAGGGCGCGGAGTACGAGATCTTCGATTCCAGTCCCGACGACCTGCTGCGCCGGATCGGTTTCCTGGTGATCGAGTTTCACAACCTGTCGCGAACTCCAACGGTCGTGGAACGCTTGCGCGGTCTGGGGTTCGCGGAGATGACGGAGAACCAGAAGACAAGCGGCACGACGGAGGTGCGCCTCTTTCGCGGTCCGCAGGCAGGGGCGGCATCGGCGCGGGACCGCTCCGCGGCCTGAGCGAATCCGGGGCGGTTTGCCAGCGCATCGGCATCGCTCATACAGTTAGAGGATGGGCAGTTCGAACCCCGTTCCGCAGCCGGAAATCCTGCGTCCGGGAGCGGAGTACATTCCGCCGCAGGCGCCGGCGCGCCGCAAACGGCCGTTGTGGACCGTTGCGCCAGCCACCTACATCCTGGTGGGCATCAACTGCGCCGTCTTTCTGGCCATGACGCTGAGCGGCATCAGCCCGATCAGCCCTTCGCCCGAAAAGCTGTACGCCTGGGGCGCGAATCATGCCGGCGCGGTTCTCCTCGGCGGACAATGGGTGCGCATCGTCACGGCCATGTTCGTTCACGTCGGCATCCTGCATCTGGCCACCAACATGTGGTGCCTGTGGAACCTGGGGCTTCTGGCTGAGCCGCTGATGGGCTCGTTCGGATTGATTGCGGTTTATATTCTCACCGGCGCCGCGGGCAACCTGCTGTCGACGCTTTACAACTGGCTCCTTCCCATCCATGATTCCGGCGCCACCATCTACCCCGTGGGCGCGGGCGCGTCGGGCGCAGTCTTCGGCATCGCCGGGGCGCTCATCGTGCTGCTCAAGTCGCCGCGGCTGCCCGTGCCGCCATTGGAGCTGAAACGTCTGCGCCGGTCGGTGATTTACTTTGCCGCCATCAACCTGATTATCGGCGGAGGCATCAGCTTCGGATCGCGTCTGACCGGGATCCACATCGACAACATGGCGCACATCGGCGGGTTCACCTGCGGGCTGCTCTTCGCCGTGCCCATGGTGCCGCGCGTCGGCTCGGCGCGCGACCGGTTCCAGGAACGCCTTCAGCTCGCCGTCGGCATCGTGGTCGGAATCCTCGTGCTGTTCGGCTTTTATCTGTCAAAGCTGCCGGGTTAACCGTTGGTGCGTCGCCTTCCCCCGGGAGTTGAATCCCGAGTCATCCGGTGCGAATCACAGCGCGCCGATGGCGGTGGAGGGTTGCTGAGGAAGCGTTATTTTGCGGGCTGAAGCCCGCGGAAAAAAACGAAAAAGAGGGCAATCCTGCGGCACGACTGAAGTCGTGCCCTGCTGCAAAGCCAAGTCGCGGAGAGTTTTTCCGCGGTGTAAAGCCCGGAGATTCCTGGGACACATGACGTACGGGCTGAAGCCCTTACCCTCCCGAACGAACGCTTACCTCGCTCTTCGCCGGCGCAGGCGTGTGAAACAATACTCGCGTACGCGGACTGCCCAATTCCAGATCACCGGAGGGTTCCCATGCAACGCCGCGACTTTTTGAAGAATGCTGCCATCACCGCCGCAGTGGCCTCATCCAGCAAGCTCCAAGCATCGGGCAAAACACCTTCCAATCCCATTGCCAAACGCACGCTGGGCAAGTCCGGCGAGAAGCTCTCCATCATCGGCTTCTGCGGAATCGTGGTGATGGACGAGGATCCCGCGGCGGCGCGCAACATCGTTGCCGAGTCGGTCGATCGCGGCATCAACTACTTCGATATCGCGCCCAGCTACGGCAATGCGCAGGAGCGGCTGGGGCCGGCGCTGGCACCCTATCGCAAGAACTGTTTTCTGGCCTGCAAGACCGAAGGCCGCACGAAAGACGACTCGCGCAAGCAGCTCGAGGAATCGCTGCGTTTGCTCGAGACCGATCACGTCGATCTCTACCAGTTCCACGCGTTGACCAAGATGACCGATCTCGACAAGGTGCTGGGGCCGGGCGGCGCCATGGAGACGATGGAAGCGGCGAAGAAGGAAGGCAAGATCCGCTACATCGGCTTCTCGGTTCACTCGGTGGAGACGGCGCTGGCCGCGCTGGACCGCTACAACTTCGATACCGTCCTGTTTCCGGTGAACTGGGTGCTGTTTTCGCAGGCCAACTTCGGCCCGCAGATTCTAGAGCGCGCGCAGGAAAAGCAGATGGGCATTCTGGCGCTGAAAGCGATGGCGAAGACGACATGGCCGGCGGCGGAGAGCAAAAGCCATCCTGAGCCCAAGTGCTGGTATCAGCCGGCAGGGTATCCCGACGAGGCTTCGCTGGGCCTGCGCTGGACGCTCGGTCATCCCATCACGGCGGCCATCCCTCCGGGAGACGAGCGCTATTTCCGACTGGCCATGGACGTGGCGCAGAACTACAAGCCGCTGGAGCCGCGCGAAGAGCAGGCGCTGCTCGCCGGCGGCAAGGGACTGGAGCCGATCTTCCATTTGGGGAACGATGTCTGATTACTTCGGCTGCGAAGCGGCGCCGCTTGCCGCATCCTTCTGCGCCGGCGCAGCGCCTTGCTTCGCCAGCGACTCGTCCACCCGCTTCTTGAAATCCGACGCATCGTTGTTGACCAGCCCGCTATACGCCGTCTGAATCTGCATCTCGCAGGCGTTGTCGCCATTGGGATTCAACAGCACGGAGTTCGTGCGCTTGCCGGTCAGGTTGCCACCGATGTTGTACGAAGCCTGCATCTCCTCGTCGTTGATGCTGAGAATGCCGTACTTGCCCGAATTGCGCACAACGTCGTGCACCGCCTGCCACAGCGTCTTGCAGGGAATGCTGTACTCGTCTTTGTGGGTTTTCGCAAATGCAGGCGCAGATATAGCGAGGGCCAAGACAGAAATCAGAAGTCGCTTCACAGAATCTTCCTTTCACTGAAAGCAGTCTCCCGACATCCGCAGAAAAAGACTCCTCTTCCCTTCGTCGAGAAACCGAGGCCGGATGATGATTGCACCATCGTTTGTTCAAATAAACGCAAACTCGACCGGAAATCCTTCGCGGGAGTTATGTGCGAATTATCGCCTGCTGCCGGCGAGCTTGTCGATTTGCTCGCCGGCGAGCAGGAACGCGCCCACGCCGTAGACGTAGCTGCCGCCGGCCTCGACGCTGTCGGGCGCGCCGCCGATGCGCTGGATGGAGCCGAGCCGTCCGTCGGCGTAGACGTGCGACAGCAACCCTTTCCATGCTTTGGCGACGACCGGTTCGTACGTCTTGCGATCGAGCAGTCCATCATTGATTCCCCACGCCAGTGCGAAGGCGAAGAACGCCGAGCCGGAGACCTCGGGATGGGGACAGGACGCCGGATCGAGCAATCCGCTGCGCCACAACCCATCCGGCGACTGGATCGACGCAACCTCCTGCGCCATTTCGTGGAACTGTTCAATGTACTTTTCCCGCGACGGATAGTTTTCCGGCAGATACGGGATAACGCGCGCGAGGCCCGCCATCACCCATCCGTTGCCGCGCGACCAGAAGAGTTTGGCGCCGTTCTTCTCGTGTTTGTCGAGATAGCTCGCATCGCGCGAGTAGAGGTGAACCTTGGCGTCGTAGAGGTGATCCGAAGTGATCCACCACTCGCGATTCATGTAGTCGAGATAGCGCCGGTCGCCGGTGGCTTTGTAGAGCCGCGCCAGCGCCGGCGGCGCCATGAAGAGCGCGTCGCACCACCACCACAGGTCTTTGTCGGGATCGTCGGGCCGCGCGAGCAGCTTGTCGGCTTCGGCCTTGATCGCGGCGCTTCGCTCCGGTGCGGGATGGTCGAGATCGAGCTCGAGATACGATTGCGCGATGGCTTCGTCGTCGGCGTGGCCGAAGCGCGGGCCGAGCTGCCAGCGGTTCTCCTCGGCGAAGCGCCACACGGCATCGCGATATCTTTCGTTGCCGGTCGCGCGCGAGGCAGCGAGGAAACCGTCGTATAGCGCGGCGAAGGTCCAGTCGGCGCTGAAGCGATCGTCGGCGGTGCTCAACTGCCAGTCCGCGACCTTGCGCATCGCGGCCTCGATATCGCGCGGCTTGAGCGCCGGCGAGAGGTTGGCCAAAGGCCCGGGATTGGCGGCGACGTCGCCGGAAGGGTCGCTTTGCGGCTCGGACTGCGCCGTCGACGCTCCCGCGGAAATGAAGCAAGAGACAACCGACAGCATGGCAAAGCCAAACGAAGCGAGATTCATTCTTCGGCGCATGGTTCCCCGCTCATGGTACTCCGCTGCCTGCCGGAATCTCGGCGATCTCCAGCCGCTCCTCCGGTTTGAGATAGCTTTTGCGGCGAAACCAGTCTTCCATGGCCGGCTGCAGGCGGTCGAGAGGCACGCGCGTGCCCGCTTCCATCAAGCCGTCGGCGAGAGGCAGCGTGTCGTCAAAGATGGCGTCGTTGGTGAAGTTGCGCATGGCAAAGCTGTCGATCCAGTGAATGGGGCAGGGGCGCCGTTGGCCTGCCGCATCGATGCGCCGGATGGAGAGCCTGCGGGAAAACATGGATTCAATTCAGTCGAGCTGGAACATTGAAACGTGGATCCTTCGACTCCGACTGGCGCGAATTCCGCGCCAATCGACGCCCAGGACGACAATTGCATTTTATGTTGGGAATTTCAGTCAACTGCTTTCCTCGCGCGACATCGGCAAAATCTCCGTCGCAATTCGCCGTTGCGCTGTCAACGGATTCCTGCGCGCCTGCGTCTACCCCCACGAGCATCATCGCCGGCAAGTCCGCTGCGGCAAAGGAAAACACAATTCAGCCGCGCAGGACCGCAACGCCGGAAGACAGTTCAGTGTTGAATCCGGTAACGGGTTCGTGGTGCAAGCAAGGATTACTCCCGAGGGAGGGGAGCATCGACTTATGTTTGAACTTACTTATGGTTTCCTGCTGGCGCGGCGCGTGCTTTTGAGCGCCAGCATTCTCTTCACGAGCTGTTGCCTTGCGTTGGCCCAGACGGACACCCAGGCAACGGCTCCGGCTTCCGGGCCCGCCGCCGGCCAGATGCAGTATCACCGGCACGGCGTCGAGCGGCAGGTGAAACACCTCACGCGCATGCTGTCGCTGACGCCCGACCAGCAAACGCAGGTCAAGGCGATCCTTGCCGAGCAGCGGCAGCAGATGCAGCAACTCCGCGGCGCCAGCGCGCAGAACGGGCAGGCAGCGCAGCCCGATCGCGAGCAGATCCGGTCGATCCGGCAGGATAGCAGGACCAAGATCGAGGCCCTGCTGAACGACGACCAGAAGACGAAGTTCGAAGCGTGGATTCAGCAACGCCAGCAACGGATGCAGCAGCGACATGGGTCGGAGGGCCAACAGGCTGCGCCCTCGAATGCACCAGGCGAGTAGGGCTTGGGCGCGATTTTTCCGCAACGATTCCGGTTTCCCAGGTCTCAAAGTCGAGACCTGGGGCACCCGGCGATTTTTCCGCAACGATTGTGGTTTCCCAGGTTTCAAAGTCGAGACCTGGGGCACCCGGCAGGCTGCGCCCTCGAATGCACCGGGTGAGTAGGGCTTGGGCGCGATTTTTCCGCAACGATTCCGGTTGGACTGACCCCCGAAAGTGAGACAGACTCAAAGGACACAGTTTGCAGCGAATGGGGGTGCTGCAAATGCGAAGGAAGCGTATTTACACGGAGGAGTTCCGGCGTCTGGCGGTGGGGCGGATGCAGGGATGCCGGAACATTTCTGCTTTGTCGAGGGAACTGGATGTTCCGCGGCGATTGCTGTATCGGTGGCAGATGCGGTTGAAAGGCCGTGTGTCGCCGATTGTGGTGCGCGAATCGGGGCTTGAGGAGGAGAATCGCCAACTGAAGCAGCTTCTTGCCGAGCGCACGCTGGAAGTGGATTTTTTCAAAGGTGCCTTGCAAAAGATAGCGGCTCGACGCCAGTCGAACGGCGACACTGGCGAGACGGCGTCTACGGCCAAGTGCGGTCAATGATGTCGCTGCAAGGCGGATTGACGATCGAGCGGATGTGTTTGCTGGCGGGGGTAAGCCGGGCAGGGTTTTATCGCTGGCTTGGCGGGAAAGAGCCGGCGGCGGAGCAGATGGAAGTGCGTGCGGCGATTCACGAGGTAGCGCTAGAGCATCGGGGCCGTTATGGTTATCGGCGCGTAAGCCGCCAGCTGCGCCGCCGCGGCCTGGTGGTGAATCACAAGCGTGTGGCACGGCTGATGCGGGAAGACAATCTGCTGGCGGTGCAGCCGCGGGCTTGGGTTCAGACCACCGATTCGGATCATGAACTGGATGTCTATCTGAATCTGGCCGTGCGTATGCAGTTAACCGGGATTAACCAGTTATGGGTGGCCGACATCACCTATATCCGGTTGCAAACCGAGTTCGTCTATCTGGCCGTGGTACTGGACGCCTGGTCGCGCAAGGTGGTGGGCTGGTCGCTGGGCCGCAGCCTGGCGGCGCAGTTGACTGTGGCCGCGCTCGAGCAGGCCATCGCACAACGCCAGCCGATGCCCGGCCTGGTGCATCACTCCGACCGCGGCGTGCAATATGCCTGCCGCGAGTATGTCAGCCTGCTTCAGAGCCAGGGCATGTTGCCCAGCATGAGCCGGCCCGCCAATCCTTACGACAACGCCAGTTGCGAGAGTTTCATGCGCACCCTCAAGCGGGAAGAGATCTACGCCAACAGCTACCGCGACCTGGAGCACCTGCGCGCCGGCATCGAGGAGTTCATCGAGCGCTATTACAACCGCTGCCGGTTGCACTCGGCGCTGGGCTATCTGCCACCGCAGGAGTTCGAACAAAACGCTTCCCGCACTGCATCCGGCCAGCGGGGCGAAGGTGCGGCTGCCAGCATGAGTTTTTTCAGGCATGGGGAAATCTATCGATGGGATAACAAACACGGCGCGGAACATGGGGAGCCGAATCGCTCCGGCTCCCCAACCCATCCCATCGATGAGTCTCCAACCGGCTATTCCTCGGCGGGTTGCTCTCCAGCAGAGCCCGACTCCGCTTCACCGGCTATCGACTATCCTCAGGGAGAAGCTACGCCTTGAGAAGACAATCACACTAAACGGCAACTGTGTCTTCAAAGAACTGTCTCACCCAAGGGGTTCACCCCAGGTTTCCCAGGTCTCAAAGTCGAGACCTGGGGCACCCGGCGATTTTTCCGCAACGATCCCGGTTTCCCAGGTCTCAAAGTCGAGACCTGGGGCACCCGGCAGGCTGCGCCCTCGAATGCACCGGGTGAGTAGGGCTTGGGCGCGATTTTCCGCAACGATCCCGGTTTCCCAGGTCTCAAAGTCGAGACCTGGGGCACCCGGCTGCGCCCTCGAATGCACCGGGCGAGTAGGGCTTGGGCGCGATTTTTCCGCAACGATTGCGGTTTCCCAAGTCTCAAAGTCGAGACCTGGGGCACCCGGCACCCGGCAGCCTGTCAAGGCCGTACCCTCGAGGCTGAAGCCCCTATCCGCAGAGGGACCCACCATCATTTCCCGCCATCTCCGCTTCTCTCGGATAAAATCTGCATCGAAAAGAGGAATACGCAGTCGCGGCCCGCGCGAGTCGAGGGAGATCGAAATCCATGGCAAGACTTCTGGTCCACTGGCTGTTGAGCGCTTTGGCTCTGCTGGCTGTGGCGCATCTGGTACCGGGCTTTCATGTGCGCGGGCTTGTGCCGGCGCTGGTGGCTTCGCTCGTGATCGGATTCCTGAATGCGACGCTGGGCCTGTTTCTGAAGATCGTCACCTTCCCGCTCACCATTCTTACGCTGGGGCTGTTTCTGCTGGTCATCAACGGCATCATGATCCTGCTCGCGTCGTCCCTCGTGCGCGGGTTTCACGTCAACGGGATGGTTCCCGCATTCTGGGGCGCGGTAGTGCTGGCGCTGCTGGGTATCCTCATCCGTGCGGCTACCAAGAAGGAATAGCTGGCCGGCCTGAGCTTCATCTCTCCCACCCTTGCGGCAAGAGCAAGAACGCCGCAAGGATGGGGCACCCACGGCTGATTCGCGCAGCGACGAAAAAGGAACGAAAAAATCAGGCGAGACCGGATGCGCGAGCGGTCCGTCTAACCGGATAGTGGTTCTTGACCCGTAGTTGCGCAACCTGCCATGCTCGATGTGGCATCTTATCCACGATAAGGGGCAGTCAGGGCCGTTGTATCCCCAACCAAAAGAACAACCTGCGATGGCGCCGGAAACGAAGTGATTCCGCGAGCGGATTCGTTTCCCGATTGAGCTTTGTGCGCGGAGTGTTGAGTGCCTGAGAACGAGGAAACGCCGGATGTGAAGTACGTCGGCCCGGACTACCGGTTGCCGCCACCACAAAAGCGGCACGGCTGGCTGTTGTGGATCACCGTGTTTGTATTTGCCGTTGCAACGGCGATCGTGCTGTACGCGATCCACAAGAACCAGGAGAAGGCCGCGGCGGAGCAAAAAGCCAGACAGCGCGCGCGGCCCACGGTGACGGTGACGGTGGCCAGCGCGCAGAAAGGCAATATCGGCATCTATGTCGACGCCATCGGCACGGTGACGCCGGTGTATACCTCGACGATCACGGCGCAGGCCAGCGGCGTGATCACGGCGGTGCACTATCGCGAAGGCGAGCCGGTGAAGGAGGGCGACCCGCTCATCGACATCGACCCGCGGCCCTACCAGGCGCAGGTCGAGGAGGCCGAGGGAAACCTGGATCGCGACACCAACCTGCTGGCGCAGGCCCAGATGGATCTGGACCGCTATCGCGTGGCGTGGTCGCGCAACAGCATCAACAAGCAGCAGCTCGACGACCAGGAAAAGCTGGTCCTGCAAGACCAGGGAACGGTAAAGAACGATCAGGGCGTGGTGGACTACGACAAGGTCAACCTGAGCTACTGCCACATCACTTCGCCGATCACCGGCCGCGTGGGCCTGCGGCTTGTCGATCCCGGCAACGTGGTGCAGGCCGGCGGAACCACGCAACTGGTCATCATTACGCAGATGCAGCCGATCACGGTCATCTTCACCATCGCCGAGGATTCGCTGACGGAGGTGGTGGCGCGCATGCGCAAGGCGCACACGCTGCCCGTGGAGGCGTGGAACCGCGACAGCAGCACGGAGCTCGGCACGGGCAAGCTGTTCACCCTCGACAACCAGATCGACACCACCACCGGCACACTGAAGCTGCGCGCCATGTTCGACAACAAGAAAGGCGAGCTCTTTCCCAACCAGTTTGTCAACACGCGGCTCCTGGTGGACACGCAGACCGGGGTCACGCTGATTCCGTCCGCCGCGATCCAGCACAACGGCGATGAGGCGTTCGTCTACACGATCGCGGGCGGCAAGGCAAAGCAGACCACAGTGACTTCCGGCGTGACGGACAAGGGCGTGACCGCCGTGACCGGAATCGAGCCGGGCGACGTGGTGGCGACGAGCAGCTTCGACAAGCTGCAGAACGGCAGCGCGATCACCGTTTCCAGGAACGCTCCGGCGCCGGCCAACCCAAACCGAGGGAGTGCTCCGTGAGTCCATCCGGGCCATTCATCCAGCGGCCCGTCGCCACATCGCTTCTGATGGCCGCAATCCTGCTCGTGGGTATTGTTGCGTTCACCCAGTTGCCGATTTCCGCGCTGCCGCAGGTGGACTACCCGACGATCCAGGTGGTCACGTTTTATCCCGGCGGCAGTCCCGACGTGATGGCCACTACGGTGACCGCGCCGCTGGAGCGCCAGTTCGGCGAGATGCAGGGATTGAGCCAGATGACCTCGACCAGCTCCGGCGGCTCGTCGATCATCGTGCTGCAGTTTGCCCTCAGCCTGAACATCGACATCGCGGAGGAGGAGGTGCAGTCGGCGATCAACGCCGCGCAGAGCTATCTGCCCTCCAACCTTCCCACGCCGCCGGTCTACAGCAAGACCAATCCCGCCGACGCGCCGATTCTCACGCTGGCGATCACGTCGGAATCCATGCCGCTCTCGCAGGTCGAGGATCTGGTGGACACGCGGCTGGCGCCCAAGCTGTCGCAGTTGAGCGGCGTAGGGCTGGTCAGCATCAGCGGAGGACAGAAGCCGGCGGTGCGCATCCAGGCCAATCCCACGGCGCTGTCGTCGTACGGACTGAATCTCGAGGATCTGCGCACGGCGCTTACCCAGACCAGCGTGAACACGGCCAAGGGCAACTTCGACGGACCGCGCCAGGACTACCAGATCAACGCCAACGATCAACTGCAGACCAGCGACCAGTATCGCAACGTCGTGGTCGCCTTCCGCAACGGCGCGCCGGTGTTTGTGAAAGACGTGGCCAATGTGATCGACGGCGTGGAGAACACCAAAGAAGCCGCGTGGATGGACCAGACGCCGTCGGTCATCGTCAATATCCAGCGCCAGCCGGGCGCCAACACCATCAGCGTGGTCAAGGAGATCAAGGCGATTCTTCCGCAGCTTGAAGTGAATCTGCCGGCCTCGATCCGCGTCATTCCGCTCACCGACCTGACCACCTCGATCAATGCCTCGGTAGACGACGTGGAATTCGAACTGCTGCTTACCGTGGGGCTGGTGGTGATGGTCATCTTCCTGTTTCTGCGCAGCCTTTCGGCCACCATCATTCCCAGCGTCGCCGTGCCCCTGTCGCTGGTGGGCACCTTCGGCGCCATGTATCTGCTGGGATACAGCCTGGACAACCTTTCGCTGATGGCGCTCACCATCGCCACCGGTTTCGTGGTCGACGACGCCATCGTGATGATCGAGAACATCGCCCGGTTCATCGAGGCCGGCGATCCGCCGCTGCAGGCGGCGCTGAAGGGCGCCGAGCAGATCGGCTTCACCATCATCTCGTTAACGGTCTCGCTCATCGCCGTGCTGATTCCGCTGCTTTTCATGGGCGGCGTGGTGGGGCGGCTCTTTCGCGAGTTCGCGGTCACGCTGGCGGTAACCATCGTGCTTTCGGCGGTGGTCTCGCTCACGCTGACGCCCATGATGTGTTCGCGGATCCTCCGCCATAATCCGGAACGCGAGCAGGGCCGCTTCTACCGCGCTTCGGAGCGCGCCTTCGAGCGCATGATCGCGTTCTATGGCCGCACGCTCAAGTTCGTTCTGAAGTATCAGACCACGACACTGATCGTCGCCGCGGCCACGCTGATTCTTACGGTGGTTCTGTACATCATGATCCCCAAGGGATTCTTTCCGGTGCAGGATACCGGAGTGATCCAGGGTATTTCGCAGGCGCCGGCGTCGATTTCGTTCGGGGCCATGACGGAGAAGCAGAAGGAGCTCGCGCGCATTATCCTGCAGGACCCGGCGGTGGAGAGCCTGTCTTCGTTCATCGGCGCCGACGGCACGAACACGACGCTGAACAGCGGGCGATTCTCGATCAACCTGAAGCCTCTCGACCAGCGCGATCTGGATGCATCGGAAGTGATCCGGCGGCTGGCGCAGAACCTGAAACCGGTGGAAGGCGTCACGCTCTTCATGCAACCGGTGCAGAATCTCACCGTGGACGATCGCGTGAGCCGCACGCAGTTCCAGTACACGCTGGAGGATCCCGACCCCGACGAGCTGGAGGAGTGGACGAACAAGCTGGTCGACGAGATGAAGAAATTGCCCGATCTGGCCGACGTGGCCACCGACCAGCAGACCGGCGGGCTGGCGGTCTCGCTGATCATCGATCGCGTGACCGCGTCGCGGCTGGGCATAGCGCCGGCGACCATCGACAACACGCTCTACGATGCGTACGGCCAGCGGCAGATCAGCACCATGTACACGCAGCTCAACCAGTACCACGTGATTCTGGAGACCACGCCGGCTTCGCAATCCGGGCCCATCAAGCTGAATCAGCTCTACATCCAGTCGAACGCCTCGTCGGGCACATCGGGGCCGGGAGCATCGACATCGTTCGCGGCTTCGGGGTCGTCGTCGGCAGGCTCCGATGCCACCACGTCTTCGGTGGCCTACACGCCGTCCTCGTCGGTGCTGACCGCGCCCAGCAACGTCATCGCCACCAATGTCGGCTCCAGCGCGAGCGCGACGGCGTCCAACGCCACCGTGAGCACCTCGGCCGCGAATGCGGTGCCGTTGGGCGCATTCACGCACGTGGAGCGCACCACCGAATCGCTTTCGATCGATCACCAGGGACAGTTCCCCGCCGTGACCATTTCATTCAACCTGGCGCCGCGCGCGTCGCTGGGCGCCGCGATCAAGGCGATCGAGAAGGCGCAGCAAAGCCTGGATATGCCGGCCAGCGTCCAGGTGGGCTTTCAGGGCACGGCCGCGGCCTTCGAGGACTCGCTCACCAACGAGGGCCTGCTGATTCTGGCCGCGCTGGCGGCGGTCTACATCGTGCTGGGCGTGCTCTACGAGAGCTTCATCCACCCGATCACGATTCTTTCCACGCTGCCTTCGGCCGGCGTGGGCGCGCTGCTGGCGCTGATCTTTTTCCGCCAGGACCTGAACGTGGTGGCGATTATCGGCATCATTCTGCTCATCGGCATCGTGAAAAAGAACGGCATCATGATGGTCGACTTCGCGATCGAAGGCGAGCGCGAGCGCGGCAAGAACGCCACCGACGCCATCTTCGAGGCCAGCCTGCTGCGCTTCCGGCCCATCATGATGACGACCATGGCGGCACTGCTGGCGGGCATTCCGCTGGCCTGCGGCACGGGCATGGGCTCGGAACTGCGCCGGCCGCTGGGCATTGCCATGGTGGGCGGGCTGCTGCTCAGCCAGATCCTTACCCTCTATACCACGCCGGTCATCTACATCTTCTTCGACAGCATCGGCCGGCGCTTTGGCATGGCCGCCAAAAGATCCGCGGCCGGGGGGCGCGAGGCGAGGGAGGGTGCATGAACATCTCCGCGCCCTTCATTCGCCGGCCGGTGGCCACCACGCTGATCACCGCGGGCGTGCTGCTCACGGGGGCCATCGCCTTCAACGTGCTGCCGGTTTCGCCGCTGCCGCAGATCGATTTTCCGACGATCTCGGTTTCCGCGAGCCTTCCCGGGGGGAGCCCGGAGATCACGGCGTCGTCGATCGCCACGCCGCTGGAGCGCCAGTTCAGCCACATCGCCGGCATTACCGAAATGACCTCGTCGAGCCAGTTGGGCAGCACCAGCATCACGCTGCAGTTCGATCTCAGCCGCGACATCGATGGAGCGGCGCGCGACGTGGAAGCGGCGATCAACGCGGCGCGCACCTACCTGCCGCAGGATCTGCCGGCCAATCCCACGTACCGCAAGGTGAACCCCGCCGACGCGCCGATCGTGATCCTCGGGCTCACCTCGGAGAAGTACGACAAGCCGACCCTCTATGACGAAGCCTCGTCGATCATGGCGCAACGGCTGTCGCAGATCGAGGGCGTGGGCGAGGTGGTGGTGGGCGGCGGCGCGGGGCCCTCGGTGCGCGTGGAGGTGAATCCCACATTGCTGGAAAGCTACGGATTGACGTTGTCCAGCATCCAGTCGGTGCTGAGCCAGCAAAACGCGCACGAGGCGACGGGCCAGATCACCCTGGGCGACACCACGGCCGACATTATCACCAACGACCAGATGCATCATGCCGACTCGTACAAACCGCTCATCATCGGCATGCACAACGGCACGGCGGTGCGGCTGGAGGACGTGGCCGACGTGTACGAGGGCGCCTCGAACATCCGCACGGCCGGCTACCTGAACGGCGTTCCTTCCGTGACGGTGATCATCTTCCGGCAGCCGGGCGCCAACATCATCGCCACGGTCGATCGCATCAAGCAGGCCATCCCGTCGATCGAGGCCTCGATCCCGCAGGGCATCCACACCACCATGGTGCTGGACCGCACCACGACCATCAAGGCGTCGGTGAGCGACGTGGAGCGCAGCCTCGTCGGTTCGGTGTTGCTGGTGATCCTGATGGTCTTCGTCTTTCTGCGCAACTGGCGGGCGACGTTCATTCCCACCGTCGCCGTTCCGGTTTCGCTGATCGGCACTTTCGGCGCAATGTACCTGTTCGGCTTCAGCATCGACAATCTGTCGCTGATGGCGCTGACCATCGCCACGGGCTTCGTCGTCGACGACGCCATTGTGGTGATGGAGAATATCTCGCGGCTGCGCGAGTCGGGCATGTCGCCGATGAAGGCCGCGTTCCAGGGATCGGAGGAGATCGGATTCACCATCCTTTCCATGAGCACGTCGCTGGTCGCCGTATTCATTCCCATCCTGATGATGGCGGGCATCGTGGGCCGGCTCTTCCGCGAGTTCGCGATCACGCTTTCGACGGCCATCGCGGTCTCGATGCTGGTTTCGCTCACCACCACGCCGATGATGTGCGCGCACCTGCTCAAGGACGAGAGCGACATGAAGCACGGGCGCCTTTACCGGCTGAGCGAACGGGGATTCACGGCGCTGATGAACGGATACAGCCGCACCCTGAGCTGGGTGCTTGCGCACCCGGGTCCCATGCTCACGATCCTGCTGCTCGTCGTCGCGCTCAACGTCTACATCGCGTGGATCATTCCCAAGGGCTTCTTCCCGCAGCAGGACACGGGAGCGATTGTCGGCGCGGTACGCGGGCCGCAGGATGCGTCGTTTCCGGTGATGAACGACTCGATCCTGCGCCTGGTGAATGTGGTCAAGGCCGATCCCGCGGTGGCCAATGTGAACGCCTATGCCGGCAATTCCAATTCCGGCTTCATGTACATCGCGCTCAAGCCGCTCAACGTGCGCAAGGTGACGGCGCCGCAGATCATCGACCGGCTGCGGCCCAAGCTCAATCGCCTTCCCGTCGCTTCGGCGTTCTTGCAGGCCTCGCAGGACCTTCGCATCGGCGGCCGCTCCACCGCGGCGCTCTATCAGTACACCATCCAGTCCGACAACGTGCAGGACCTGGCACACTGGGGACCGATTCTGCTGGCGGGAATGCAAAAACTGCCCGGGTTGCAGGACGTGAACAGCGACGCGCAGAACGAGGGCCTGCAGGAGCTGCTTGACTACGATCGCATCTCGGCGGCGCGGCTGGGTCTGACTCCGCAATCGCTCGACCAGTCGCTCTACGACTTCTTCGGACAAGCCGAGGTTTCGCTCATTTACACGCAGCTCAACCAGTATTACGTGGTGCTGGAAGTGGCGCCGCCCTATTGGCAGAGCCCGGAAGGATTGAGGAACGTCTACCTCAACACGCAGGGCAACGGCGTGACACCGCTCACCGCGGTCACCACCGCAAAAGCCAGCACCACGCCCCTGGTGGTCAACCACACCAGCACGTTTCCCTCGGTGACCATCTCGTTCAACCTGGCTTCGGGCATGTCGCTGAGCGACGTGACGCGCGAGGTGAGCGAGATGCAGGACAAGCTCGGAATGCCGCCGACGGTGCGCGGATTCTTCGCCGGCACGGCGCAGGCATACCAGGCCTCGCTGGCCACCGAGCCCGAACTGATCACCACGGCGCTTCTGGCGGTCTTCATCGTGCTGGGAATGCTCTACGAGAGCCTGGTCCATCCGCTGACCATCATCTCCACGCTGCCTTCGGCGAGCGCGGGCGCCATGCTGGCGCTGATGGTCTTCAGGATCGATCTCAACGTGATCTCGATCATCGGCATCATCCTGCTCATCGGCATCGTGAAAAAGAACGCCATCATGATGATCGACTTTGCGCTGGTGGCGGAGCGGCAGCACGGCAAGTCAACGCGCGATGCGATCTTCGAAGCCTGCCAGCTTCGCTTCCGGCCCATCCTGATGACCACGATGGCCGCGCTCTTCGGCGCGCTGCCGCTGGCCTTCGGCACCGGCACCGGCTCGGAGCTGCGGCGGCCGCTGGGCATCACCATCGTCGGCGGGCTCATTGTGAGCCAGATGCTGACGCTTTACACAACGCCGGTGGTGTATCTCTGGTTCGATCGCATGCGGCTTCGTTTTGGACGAAAGGAAACGGCTGCGCTGCGGCCGGGCGCGGCGGAGGCTTCATCGTAGGCGTTACGGAGTGCTGGTTATGAAAACTTCAAGGTGGGAATCGCAGTTTTCGTCGAGATTTCGCGCATGGCGCGGAAGCGCTCTCGCCCCGGTCGCGCTCTGCGCCTTGCTGGCCGGCTGCGACGTCGGGCCCAAATACCGTCCGCCGGTGCAGACCGCGCCGGCGGTCTACAAGGAGTCGCCGGACCAGTTCAAGGAAGCGGACGGATGGAAGGTGGCGCAGCCGCAGGATGCGGCGCTGCGCGGCAACTGGTGGGAGATCTATAACGATGCGGAGCTGAACGCGCTGGAAGAGCAGCTCAACGTCAACAACCAGAACATCCGCCAGTCGTTCGAGAACTTCATGGAAGCGCGGGCCCTGGTGCGCGAGGCTCGCGCGCAGTATTTTCCCACCCTGTCCGTCGGGCCGTCTTTCACGCAGTCGCGCACCTCGTCGAACGTCGGTTTGCAGAACGAAGCCAGCGGCGGCTCCGGCACAACCACGGTGCAGGGCAATGGGAGCTCGAATATCCAGAACCGGCAATACTCGCTGCCGCTCGAAGCCTCGTGGGAGCCCGACCTGTGGGACAAGGTGCGCAACACCGTGCGCTCCAACCAGTACCAGGCGCAGTTGAGCGCGGCCGATCTTGAGAACGAGCGCCTCTCCGAACAGGCCAGCCTGGCACAGTATTTCTTCGAGATTCGCGGCCAGGACGAACTGCAGCGCATCCTCGACGCGACGGTCGCTGCCGACAAGCAGGACTACGAGCTCGAAAAAGCGCGCTACGAGACGGGAGTGGACCAGGAGATCTCGGTGGTCGAGGCGCAGACCACGCTGGAAAGCGCGCAGTCGGCGGCCATCAATCTCGGCGTGGCGCGCGCGCAGTACGAGCATGCTATCGCCACGCTCATCGGCAAGCCGGCCTCGTCGTTCTCCATGCCGGTCAAGGCCATGGTGACGGCGCCACCGCCCATCCCCATCGGCCTGCCCTCGCAACTGCTCGAGCGGCGGCCCGATATCGCCGGGGCGGAGCGCAACATGGCCGCGGCCAATGCACAGATCGGCGTGGCCAAGGCGGCCTTCTACCCTACGCTCGATCTCTCCGCGACCGGCGGCCTGGAAAGCTCGACGCTCAAGCACTTGTTCGACTGGTCCAGCAGATTCTGGTCGGTGGGCCCTTCGATCTCCGAGCTGGTCTACGACGGCGGGCTGAGACGCGCGACCGTGAACCAGTACATCGCCACGTACAACGCCAACGTGGCCGCCTATCGGGAGTCGGTGCTCAATGCGGTACAGCAGGTCGAAGACAATCTGGCCGCGGTGCGCATTCTCGCCGACCAGATCAATCACCAGCGCGTCGCGGTCGATTCCGCGCAGATCTTTCTCAAGCTCGAGCAGGGCCGCTACGACACGGGCATCGATCCCTATATCGACGTGATTTCGGCGCAGACCACGCTGCTCGGCGACCAGCAGCAACTGGCCAATCTGCAGGTCCAGCAGATGACGGCGTCGGTGCAGTTGATCGAGGCGCTGGGTGGCGGATGGGATCGTTCGCAGTTGCCGACGCCGGGGCAAGTGACGGCGAAGCCCGCGGCGGCGGATACGGCGATGGATCATTGAGGGACCGGTTCAAAGAAAGCCCTTGGGGGCTATTGATTCCCCCAAATGGAATTTCCTTGCGTCGTCCCTGCGGGATTTCGTTCTCATTTGTGAAATCCCGATTCCCGCGCTGAAGCGCGGGGCTGACAACCGGCGCGCCCGCACGCCGTCCTTCGGTATTGTCAAATGAAGACCTCTGGTGGTCCTTGTCGTTGCCATGCGGACGAAACCCCTACGTTTCTCGCCGTTAGTGCCATTTCCGCGCGCACGGGCTCCCCTCAAGACAACCCTATTTGGACTGCGGCGCAGGCTTCGCAGCCTGCCCCTTCCGCGCCGGCATTTCGATCACCTGGGGCGCGTGCGACCCAGACGGAGAAGCGGCGGGGGATGACGGAGTCGCGGGCGCCGCGGGAGCATTGGCCGGATGTTCCAGCACCGGGCCGTTAACCGTCTGCGGGGTGCGCATGGCGCCGGCGTTGGAGAATCCGCCGGGAGCGGCGACGTGCGGCGGCATGGCGATGACCTTGTTGGGCTGGACGCGCGAGTAGACTCCCCATCCGCCGCCCACAACAACGAAGGCAATGGCCGCGGCGGCGGCGCTGCGCATCCAGGCGCTGTCGCTTCTCAGCGCGGCCGGCCACTCCAGAATGCGCGCCGGGCGCGGCGCCGAATGCAGGCGGGCGCGAACGCGATCCTCGAGCCCCTCGGGGGCGGGAAGATTGGCGACCAGGTGAAGCGTGGAGTCGAAATCCTGGGGATGGGAGCAAGGTACCGACTTGTTTCCAACGTTTTCGTCGGGTTTCATCGCAAACTCCTTGAATGATTGAGCAGGCCGGCCATGAGGTTGCGCGCGCGGAAGAGCCGGGAGCGGACGCTGGACTCGGTAATGCCGAGAACGGAGGCAATCTCCACGCTGGACAGCTCCTCGAAAGCCGAAAGCACCAGCACCTGGCGCTCCTTGGCGGGCAACTGGTCCACGCAGCGCAGCACATGCGCGTGGTGCTGGACGGCCATGGCGCGCTCGTCGGCGCCGAGGCCGCCGGCGGGCAGCACGCGCGCCAGCTCGGAGACATCGTCGGTCTCGGGCCGCGTTTTCACGCGCCGCTTGCGGTCGAGGACGATATTCCAGACAATGCGGATGAGCCACACGCGCCGGTCGCGGACTTCGGCGAGGCGCTCGCGGTGGCGTAGCACGCGCAGGAAGGCTTCCTGCACGGCATCCTCGGCGTCGGCCGCGTTGCGCAGCACCGAAAAGGCCACGCGATACAGCGTCGTGGCGTACCCATCCACCAGAGCCGCAAGCGCTTGTTCCTCCGCGTGCTGGCGGGCATTGTCGTCCACAGCGCTCTTCGGAATCTCCATCCAACCTGGGATGACTGCCTGGCTGGTGCCCATACGTCCACCAGACGCAGGCGCAGGCCAAAATGCTCATGCCGCGGGATCCGGCCGATCAGCCTGGCTGGCCAACGGGCGGGGCATCGCATCCGGCCGCGTGGCTTGCTCACCCAGGCATCGTGGGTCCCCAAGGCCCGAAACCGGGAGCTGGGGCAACCGGCTGTCCGGCTCACGCCGATGCACCTACTTGGCTGCGAGCTTTTGCGCTGCGATGGAGCCGGCCGCGCCGTCCTTGTCGGCGTCCCGCACCTTGGCCCATACCGCGCGGGCCTGGGCCTGTTTGCCGCCGACCGCATACAGGTTGGCCAGGTCAAGCTGCGCCACCGTGGCGGGAACCGTGTCCGAAGGCCGGGCCGCCAGCGCGATATAGATGTCGATCGCCTGGGCGCCGCGATTCGTACGCTCGTACAGGCCGGCCAGCGCAAGCTTCGCCAGATTGGCGATGTTGCGGTTCCACGCACCTGCCGCGGTCTTCAGCTCCGCCTCGGCGGGGCCATCCTGGCCCAGGTCCTCGTCGGTCACCCCGGCAAAGTAGTGCGCCTTGGTGCCCTGCGTCATCCAGCCGAATTGCTTTTCCACGGCGAGAAACTTCTCGTTGGCGGCCCTGGCGCGCGCGTTCGAGGTGGCGTAGGTCCCGGATTGCGCCGGCGCTCCGGCCTGCGCCAGCGGCGCGTTGTAGATGTCGAGCGCGGCGCCCAGCGCCGCGTTCGCGGCCTCAGAGCGCCACATGAAGAAGATGAGGAACCCGATGCCCAGCACAACGATTACGCCCAAAGCGATGCTCCAGCGAGTAACCGAGGTGCGGTGTTCGCCCAGCCAACTGGCGCTGGTGGCGGCGGCCTGCCGAAGCTTGTCCTGTTTGAGGGCGTGGCGGGTTTCGGTCTTCACGCGGCTTTTCGGGTCCTTTGTGGAATCACGTGCAGGCGGGTCACGACAGCGGAATACACAGCGACTGCAACCCTAACAGTCTACCAGCGGGCGAAGAGCAGCGTCCACCGGCGCCGGAACCGGGAATTGCCATCCTTCCTCAATACCCGGCCAACGCGACCGTTTCACGCGATCATGGCCGGCCGCTTCGAGACGCTTAACCGCGACTTCCGCTGCCGGCTCACGGTCAAGCTACCATCGTCAAGCGATCGTCGCCGCAAAGATTCCCGGCGAGAAAGCAAGCGGACCGGAACACGCTGAAAAGCGAAGGGGCGATTTCCCTTGCGGGATCTCGCCCCCGGCTTGCCGTGTTTTCGAAGATCCGGCTCAGCCACCAGACCACGACTCGCGTACCGGGAACCTGCAAACCGGAGTCTGCATCATGCGGCACATTCGAGCCCGGCCCGAGTTTCCCTCACTTTCCCGATGTCGCATCCGTGACGTGAGCATCCTCGCAGCCATTCGCGAGTTTCGTTGCCGATTCTCTTGAAGGCCATTTGTCCAGTCTCCCGTTCTTCTGGAGGATTTCTCTTCCGTTGCTGCATCAGAGCCGCGATATGGAAACGGGGTTGTCGCGCCGCGTCAGCAATCCGGCGGCGCAATCCTCCGGCAGACGAAACCAGTTCCGCATCGCGGTCGCACATCCCTTGCGGACGATCGCACGGGCGAAACCCGCAAAGGACCGGATTGCGAGTTGCCCCCATCCTTGCGAGTTCCGCTCCAGCGGATGAGGGAAGGGGGATCGCACAGTTTTTCAATGGGGATTGTCGCATCCTTTTCCGCGTTCCTTGCGCAAAGGACGGGACGCGCTTCATCCGCCTTCTCGCGCCCTATCCTTCCAGATACGACGCAGCCACTGCGAGCGCCACAATCGCCGCCGTTTCCGCGCGCAAAATGCGCGGCCCCAGCGAAACCGCACGCCATCCATTGGCGTCGAAGAGCGCTTCTTCTTCGGGAGCCCATCCGCCTTCGGGTCCGATCGCGATCTCCAGCTCCGGCATCTCCGACCGCGCTTCCGCAATCGCCTCTTCGATCGCGCCGCGCAGCGTCGTCGTCCGCTCCTGCTCCGCCAGCACGATGCGCGTCGCCTTCGATGCCGTTCGCACCCGCCCGGCCAGCGCCACGGGCTCATGAATCACCGGGACATCCGAGCGCCGCGCCTGCTGCGAGGCCTCATGCACGATGCGCCGCCATCGTTGCGCACGTTTCGCTGCGGCCTCTGCCAGATGCTTCTCCGTCCGTCGCGCAATCATCGGCGCGATGCCGGCAACCCCCAGCTCGGTTGCCTTCTCCAGCGCCCATTCCATGCGATCGAATTTGAAGACCGTCATCGCCAGCGTGACCGGCAGTGCGGGATCGGCTTCGAGCTCCGCGATCAGGTTGAAGCGGATCTCCGCCGGCGACACGGCCGCAATCTCCGCGTGAAAGACGTGCCCGCCCGCGACCACGTCGGCCTCGGCGCCGGGCTGCGCCCGCAGCACGCGCGCCAGGTGCCCGGCCTGCGCGCCCGACAGCGTTGCCGTGGCCTTGTCCCAGTGTTCGGCGATCCAGCGGCGGCGCGTCATGCGTCATCTCCAACGTTCATGCAGCCATTTTCTCCCACTCGCATCTCGCGAAAGATGCCCAAACGCATCAGGGGGACGCTGGAAGCGTCCCCCTGACTTGTTGCCTTTCGGTTGGATCAGCCGTTACTTTTTCTTCGCTGCCTTCTTGGCGGCCTTCTTCGCGGCTGGTTTCTTGGCTGCTTTCTTGGTTGCCATTTTGCCTATTCTCCCTTTTCGATGGGTTGCATCGATTCCTGCAATAAGAAATTGCAGTTGAAAAAATGTATAGATTCATGTTTGCCCACTGTCAAGCAAAAAACGATGTGGTGGTGGAAAAAAGAGCAACAATCGTTCCCGCAAAAAATTCTTCAGGACGCGCATCGCGTCCGATTCCGCTCAGAAAATGTGTTGCGATTTCAAAATCGCGAGCGTCAGGCCCGCGAACAGGTCGTGCCAGCAGTGCGCGAAGATCGCCGGCCGCAGGCCTCCGCGAAAAATCACGAGCAGGCTGAAGAGCGCGCCAAACACGGCGATCAGGAACATGGTGCGCGCGCCTTCGTATCCGTGCGCCGCGCCGAACATCAATGCCGAGAAGACCACGCCCGCCGCCGCGCTTCCTTTCCCCCACGCCGTGAACTGCCGCTGGAAGTATCCGCGGAACACCGTCTCCTCCACGAAGCCCGCGAGCACGCAGAGCAGCGCCCAGGCCGCCATCTCCTCTCCATTCGCCGGCGCGAGCTGTGCCAGCGTGCGCACCGCGCGCTCCTGCTCCGCAGCCGGCTGGCCGTTCGCTCCGATCAGCGGACGATGCGTGATCGCCGCGCCAATCGCCAGCCACGCGATCGCCAGCGTGAGCAGGACCATCATCGCACCCATCCAGAACACCGCCGCGATTCCGAAGTCGAGCGCAACCGATCGCGCATCGACCGGGTTCGTCCCCAGCAGCGCGCGCAGCGGAGTCTTCGTCAATCGCACGCCGAGCCATACCCACGCCAGCAGCGCCAGCTCCATTGCCGCCGTGATGCCGTAGGTCCCCAGCCGATGGACCGGGCCATGCGCGCCCGTCAATCGCGCTGCTCCCGTCGCCGAAATGGCAACGATTCCCGCGATCAGAACAACTGTGTGCCACGCCGGCGCGATCGCCATCGGGCTTCGCGTCGCTCCCGCCGCCGCGCTGCGCTGACTTTCCCTGGGCGGCGCGCTCATCCAATTGTCTTCAGGAATTTGCAAACGGGATGCCCTTCTACAACTATTGTTGTACGTTGCAAAGTTTGTTGGATGCGACTTAATCCCGCTGGGTGTCCCAGGTCCGTGTTTTTGGATCTGGGCCAGTCCATCGCTCGGCGTCCAATTGAACGCGCCCCTCAACACTCGATCACATTCAGCGCCAGCCCCGCCAGACTCGTCTCCTTGTACCGCGACTGCATATCGAGCCCGGTCTGGTACATGGTGCGGATCACCTGGTCGAGCGACACCTTGTGCTCCTCGGTCTCGTTCATCGCAATGCGCGACGCTTGCACCGCCTTCACCGCGCCCATGGCATTGCGCTCGATGCACGGAATC
The DNA here is from genome assembly GCA_030039035.1 of Acidobacteriaceae bacterium. Classification (GTDB taxonomy): domain Bacteria; phylum Acidobacteriota; class Terriglobia; order Terriglobales; family Acidobacteriaceae; genus Telmatobacter. The sequence goes on from JASHQQ010000247.1 coordinate 26,271, forward strand.
TGCACCAGCCCGCCGATCGGATCGCACGTCATGCCGAGGTTGTGCTCCATCGCGATCTCCGCCGCGTGCTCCACTTGCCCGTTCGATCCGCCTATCGCCGCCGTCAGTCCGCCCGCGGCCATGGAGCACGCCACGCCCACCTCGCCCTGGCAGCCCACCTCCGCGCCGCTGATCGACGCATTCTCCTTGTACAGAATCCCGATCGCCGCCGACGCCAGAAAGTAGCGCAGCATCCCTTCGTGATCCGCGCCCGGCACAAAGCGCTCATAGTAGCGCGCCACCGCCGGCACCACGCCCGCCGCGCCGTTCGTGGGAGCCGTCACCACGCGGCCGCCCGCGGCATTCTCCTCGTTCACCGCCATCGCATACACCGTCACCCAATCGAGCGGCGCCAGCGGATCGCCAACCAGGCCCGTCGCCTCTTTCTTGCGCAGCCGCTCGGCGAGCCCATGCGCGCGCCGTCGCACATTCAATCCGCCGGGCAGCGTGCCCTCGGTCGCGATGCCGCGCTCCATGCACTCCTTCATCGTCCGCCAGATGCGGTCGATTCCCTCGCGCACCGCCGCAACCGGCGCGCGCCCGCCGCCGCGCTCGTCATCTCGCACGAGCGCACACTCGTTTTCCAGCATCAACTGGCTGATCGCGAGCTCATGCGCCCGCGCCGTCTGCATCAGCTCCGCCGCGCTGTGAAAAGGAAACGGAATTGCGGCCTGCCGCTCGCTTTGGCTCTTCTTCTCTGCCTCCGCGCCGTCCTCCACCACAAACCCGCCGCCCACGGAAAAGTAGGTCCGCTCTTCGACCGTCTCGCCCTGCGCATCGAGAGCCCTGAAGCGCACGCCGTTGGGATGCTGCATCCGCGCGCCCGGCGGAAACATCGTCCCCCGCTCAAACCTCACATCGCGTTCTTCTTCAAATCCGATCGCCTTCACGCCGCCCAGCCCGATCCGCCGCGCCTCGCGAATCGCCGCCACGGTGCTGGCAATCGCTTCCGGGTCGATCGTCGCCGGCTCATGCCCGCTCAAGCCGAGCAGCACCGCGCGATCGGTCGCGTGGCCAAGCCCGGTCAGCGCCAGCGACCCATAGAGCTCCGCCTGCACCCGTTCCACTCGGTCGATCAGCCCGCGCTCCACCAGCCCACGCGCAAACATCGCCGCCGCCCGCATCGGCCCCATGGTATGCGAGCTCGACGGCCCCACCCCGATCTTGTAGAGATCGAACAAACTCGTCGTCACGCTAGCGATTGTAGCTCGCAATCGCGTCGCCCATCACTTCCGATGGGTGGGTCTGTTGGGAGGGCACGCGCTTCAGCCGGTGCGATTGTCAAGCTCTCGTTTTGAAAGGGCACGGCTTCAGCCGAGCCGCACCTGAGGTCGCACACTTGAAATCACAAGTTGTGATTTCAAAATACGGCGTCGCAAAGGCTCTCCGGTTTACGTAGAACGCGCTGCGTTATACACTGACCGAGTGATCCAGAGTTTCCGGGATGCCTCCACGCAGCAACTGTTCGAGTCTCGCGCGAACAGGCGCTGGGCGGCGATCGGTGCGGTCGCGCTCCGCAAGCTGGACCAGATTGAAGCTGCCCGTTCTCTCGGTGACCTTCGCGTCCCGCCCGGCAACCGGTTGGAAGCGCTGAAAGGCGACCGGGCCGGGCAGCACAGCATCCGGATCAACGATCAATACCGGATTTGCTTTTTCTGGAAAGACGATGGAGCCCATGAGGTCGAAATCGTGGATTATCACTGACTGAATCTTTTCCCAGGAGCTCAAAAATGACGATCAAGCGCCCGTCCTCGGGATGGAATTTCAAGAGGGTGACGACGGCTCCCGGAGAGATGCTGCGCGAGGAGTTCCTGGCGCCGCTGGGAATTTCGCAGAACGCGCTCGCCCTGAAGATCCGCGTGCCCGCAACGCGCATCGGCGACATCGTTCATGGCCGCCGCGCCATAACGCCCGACACCGCGCTGCGGCTGGCCCGGTTTTTCGGCAACAGCCCCGAGTTCTGGCTCAACCTGCAAATGATGCACGATCTCTCCAAAGCCCGGCTGGAACTGAAGGATCGCATCGAGCTCG
>JASHQQ010000038.1 GCA_030039035.1 Acidobacteriaceae bacterium
CACGAATTCGTCGCCGCTCGTCGAGTAGAGCATCCACTTGCCATCGGGAGAAAACGACGGTTCATGTCCATTGGCGGCGATCAGAGTGGCTGCGCCATCATGAACGCTCGCCAGGTAAACGCCGGCAGGATGCTGGGCGGTTTCAAATGCAATCCAGTTGCCGTCTGGAGAAATCGCCGGACGCTCCTTGATTTCGATTTCCGGATGACTCGCGATCATGATCCGCCTTGCTGGCCCCTTCGGAAGTGGATACAGAAAGACATCGAGTCTCCCGCTTCGTTCCTGGTCCGAAACATATACGAGTGTCTTGCCATCGTGCGAGAGCCTGGGGCCCTGCGAGAGGACAATGCCTTCCCGCGATGCCGGTTTCCGACCGGCCATTACCGGCAATCGGATCACGTCACTGGAAATGAGTATCGCTATCGCAGAAACCAGGGCAAATGCAAGCGCCCCCGCGGCCGAGCGCAGAACCAGCTTGCGGCGATGGGCCGGATCGATCGACTTCAGAATGTCTTCGAGCGAATGGAAGCGATTTTCCGGCCGCCGCTCCAGACAACGGCAGATCGCACCCTCCCAATGACGATCGAGATTCTTGCTGGCGGGAAGACGGAGAGGCAGGAAAGACTCACCCTCGCGCGCGACCGGGTCAGGCCGTTCTCCGGTCAGCATTTCGCACATCACGACGCCCAGCGAATACTGATCCGAACAGGGAGTCGCAGTTCCCTCAAACCACTGCTCGGGAGCAGTGTAAGCCGGAGTGCCCTGGCCTGGATGTTCCTTGCCGCCGAGCCTTCCCGTCGTGGCTTCGCAGGCCAATCCGAAATCCGTGATCAGGGCGCGAACCCGATCGCCGTCCTCTGTCAGCATCACGTTCGCGCTCTTGAAATCCCGGTGAATGACCCCATGCCGATGGGCTTCACTCAGTCCGGAGATGATTTGCCGTACCACTTCCAGAGCTTCAGCGTGCTGCAGCGGACCGCTACGCCGCAAACGTTGTCCCAGTGTTTCTCCCTTTAATAGTTGCATCGTGAAGAACCAGAGCCGATGCCCCGGAGAGAAGTCATGACTGAAGAGATCGTTGACCCGGCAGATATTCGGGTGTGTGACGTGGTGGGCCTGGCGAACCTCCTGCTTGAAACGCTCTATGATGGACTGGTGCGAAGCGATCTCCGGGCGAATCGTTTTCAGGGCCACAGCCTCCTGGAGCTCCGCATCCCATGCCTCGTACACCGCGCCCATGCCTCCGCGATCGATGTAACGGAGAATATGGAAGCGCGAATCCAGCACTGTCCCGGTGCTTAGTTCCTGAGTGGGCGGGGATACCAAATGATCGAAAGCTACCGACGCGTTTTCTTCAAGGAAACTTCCCGCATTACGAGCTGCCGAAAAAAGCCCATTCATCTCCACCCTGATCTCGGTGTCATCCCCGCATAGCAGTTCCAACAGAGCGGATTGCTGCTCTTGCGGCGCCTCCAGCACCTTCGCGTGGATTTCCCTTAATCTCGCCCACTTCTCCGGTGAAAGCGGCGGGTCGGCTGTTGGCACGGGGACCCCCAGCGGAGAAATTGAACAGGTGGCCTGGTGAGCACTATCATACGCGGATTATGTTTCGGCAGCACATCGCAATTTGGGCAAAATCACGACCCTGGAGCGGCCGATTCGACCCGTTCGGCGGGGTGTCCGGTTCCCGGCACTTTGAATACTGAAGCGGAATCTGCCGGCGACGCAAGAAAACGCTGGCAGATTCAATGGTTCCACGGTACCTTTGTCTGTTAGCGCAAGGTCCATGCGCGGGGGAGCGCGCTGTGGAATCTCGTCTGCTCACCACATCACAATTTGTGCCAATGGGCAAGCACCTGCTTTGCGCTTGGCATTCATACAGCAACTTGCAACATACGTGTCGGCTATCCGTTCGGCCGACAGCTATCCGGCCACGGCGGAAACCCTCGCCGGGTCCTTGCTGATTCAAGGATCGTGTTGGACCGGGCAGGACGGGCATCCTCCGCCACGAGGTTCAAGGTGGCAGACAGCCTGCGTATCAAGAGAGTTGCTGAAACGCGTGCATCGTGGGACCGCACACTCGGGAAGAAGGAGAAGTTGTGACCCCGACGAAACCTCCAGGGCCGAAGGGCAAGACGTATCAACCGGTTACGACGATAGAATCGCTTTACGAGAGTCTGCAATGGGCACTTTCCGGCGAGTTATCCACCATCCCTCCTTACCTGTGCGGGCTATATTCCCTTAGCGATCCGACTTCCGACACCTATGCAACCATTCGCAGCGTGGTTGTTGAAGAGATGCTCCACATGATGCAGGTTGCCAATCTTATCAACGCGATTGGGCAGAGCCCCTCTCTGGGCCGCAAATCCGTTCCGTCCTATCCGGGATTCATGTTGCATCATGCGGTGGGCGGACCGTTCATCCAGTTGCAGGCCTATTCTCCTCAGTTGGCTCGAGACGTGTTCATGGCGATCGAGAAGCCAGACACCGCAATGAAGATGCCGGCTCCAGGCAAGCCGTTCGAGACGGTCGGCCAATTCTATCGCGCCGTCGAGCAAGGATTTGAGAACTGCGTGAAGCGCTTTGGAAAACAGAAGGTATTCCCCAATAAGCGTCCACAGATCACCGACACATACTTTGGTCCAGGAGGAGGCCGATTGGTGAAGGTCACGGGTCTGACCTCGGCGAAGAGAGCGATCAAAGAGATTACCGAGCAGGGCGAAGGCGCGTCATCGCCGAAGCCACCGATGCCTGGCCAAGATCCATTCGGCGGTTGTGAGCACTATGGCTTACGCCTTGACGGAACTTATGGACCGATCATAGGACGCCCATGGGAAATGTCACATTACCGTAAGTTTCAGCAACTCGCGGATGCTGTGAATCCCGGCCCGGCCGTCTACCCAATGCAAACCAACCCATCCGCCGGCCGCTTTTCCGGCTTGACCAAAGAACTGGCAGATCTTTTCAACGGCATTTACACGCTGATGCTCCAGAGCCTTGAAAAGCTGTTCACAACCGGCCGTGAAAACTGGTTCTTCGAGGTAGCATTCCCTCTCATGCGCTTCGCTCTCCAGCCTTTGGCAATTCTCCTGATGCAAACTCCGCTTCAGCCGCAGGCCGATCCGTCCGCAGGACCCAATGCTGGTCCGCCGTTTGCCTTTCATAAAATGACAGGTTCGAATATTCTTGCCCTGACTCAACAGCTCCACGCGGCATCTCCCGGCGTCGTTCCGGCCGATTTCCAGTTATGGCGCGGGACCCTCGAACGCGTTTTGCATTCGGTGCAGAGAGCTCTCAAAGCCAAGCGGGCGCTAAGGCAGGGATTCGAGAATGGAGGTCATCGTTGATTTACAAGATCCATCCTGCCATTGGAGTCGCACGTGTCGGCAACAGCCAGGAATGGTACCTGGCGCCGGAAAGTGCGGGCGGCTTGCCTTTGCTTGCCGATGGGGGTGACTTTCGGTGCACGGATTTTCGCGATGCCGGAGGGAAGCTGCGCCGCCAAGCAGCGCGATTCCAGGTTTTCGAATATCCCGACAGCGATGGCGCCGGGGCGCCTGTCGTACCCGGAAAAAATGGCGTGCGCAGCATCCGCTGGACGGTGCACGTCGCAAACAAGAAGGCATGCTGGTACCAGTTCATGGCGAACGCGGGTGAAAACGGATACGCACCCGATCATCCGCTGCGAAATCCCTCGAAAAAGAGCTCGACAGACCGGCTGGCATTAATGATCGATCCCGGTCCGCGAACTGTTGAAGGACCGAACCGGTACGCCGCATTCAGCCGAAGTCCGAAGCGGAATGGCTATGAACATAGGTTCCCGGAAGGAAAGCTCAAGCCACTGTCGCGCTCCATCGATTCGCTGGGCGAGATGCGGACAGATGGCGCAAGCCGCCTGATCTTCACGGGAGGGTACGGGATCTCCGGATCTTCCGCACCCGAGGCTGTCATCTTGAACTTCGCCAACAACGATGATTGGTGGGATGACATCTCCGATGGCACGGTCACGGCCGAGGTCATTCTGGACGACAAAACGGGATCGGTGAAGAAAGCGCTCTCATCGTGGGTGATCGTTGCTCCCCCAAGGTTTGCCCCTCAACTCACAAATCTGGTTACCCTCTATGACGTCATCTATGATACGAGCGTCCGGTTCATGAAACTCCGACCCGATATCTATGTCGATGGTATGTGGAACCGGGATTACAAACCCGGTTGGGAAGACGATATCCTGCCAATTCTCGAGCGGGCACATAACTACCGATGGGTGGTCGCCGTGCCGCCCAAGCCTCATGATTTTGACTGGAAACGACTCGGAGACCCGAATCCCGGTTTCAACGCATTTCGGAAATACTACCTGGAGCAAGTTCGTCCCCCGGATCAGACGAATCGATTCGCCTCATCCACGACCGGACTCCCCATGATGCCGTATCTGTGCGGCGACAATTGCATAGCGCAGAACTTCTCGACAGAAAACTACTTGACGCTTACCCGAACCCAGTATTTCTACTTGCTGCAGTGGGCAAAGGGTTCTTTCAAAAGGGGTCGTGGGCGGGCTCTGCCTGCCGGAGAGCAACTGGACCGTGCCGCGCTGGAGAACTGCTCGGGAGGAGCATTTTCACCGGGAATTGAGATGAGTTGGATCGGCCGCAATCCGGTGATTTACGAGCAGCCCTTCCGCATCAGGCTGAAGAGCCGCGCTGTCCATGCCCCTCTCACGCTGGGAAGCGATCTCGAATCCGGTCTTGAACCCGGGGATTTGTCGAAGTATCAGGCGTTGCCCTGGCAAGCGGACTTCAACGAATGTTCTTCTGAACAGTTGCAAGGGCGATTCTTGTGGTGGTGGCCCGTTCAGCGGCCAACCTTCGTTCACGTTGACAAGAAGCAACAAGCCGCCTGGATTGGATCAAGCAACGATCAAAACGCTCCCGACTATGTACAGTTTGCCCAGAATCTTCACATGGTCAGGAAATGGAGTCGGCTCGGGTTTCTTTTCAATAAAGGAACTCGCCGCAACCCGCTATTCCTTGAAGTTGCGCGCACACCCCCGCGATGATCGATGCCCACGGTGATTCGAGCCCGTTTTACGATGTCGTAATTGCCGGCGGTGGCCCGGCCGGCGCCGCAACCGGGATCGATCTGGCGCGATCGGGTCTCAGGGTCCTGATTGCGGATGCCGACCGCGGGCGGAGGTTCCCGATCGGCGAGACCCTTCCAGCCGACGCGCTTCACGAGCTCTACA
>JASHQQ010000248.1 GCA_030039035.1 Acidobacteriaceae bacterium
TACGCCGCCAGCCGCTCCCCGCGATCCACGCGCGCTTCCAGTTCTCCCACCGCATGATAGATCTCGTCGAAGCTTTCGATGGCAAAGAGCAGCTTGTGCATCTCGTCGACCTTGACGGGGGTGCGCAGCACTTCTTCGAGAACAAACGGCCTCACCGCGCAGCCGCCGCGGATCACGTTCGAGCACTCGCCGTTGGAGCTGATCAGGCCGCTGCCGTAAACCTTCACCTTGCCCCGTTGACGGATGAGTCCGAACTCGACCGTGTACCAGAAGACGCGGCCGATGCGCTCCAGAATTGCCTCGTCGTCGATACGCGCGCAGAGCTGGCCGTAGCGCTGCAGAAAATCCGCGAACACCGGATGCGCATGCATGGGCACGTGGCCGAAGACGTCGTGAAAGATGTCGGGCTCGGGCGTGTATTCGAGCGAGTCGCGGCCGCGCAGCCAGGTCGTCGTGGGAAAGCGGCGCGCCGCCAGCATCTCGAAAAACGCAGGGCCGGGCATAAAGCCGCTGACGGCCGTCGTATTCCAGCCGGTGCGGCGTTCGAGTTTGGCCGAGAGGGCGCGCAGATTGGGCAGCCGATTCACCGGCAGATGCAGATAATCGAAGCCATCGAGATACTCCGCCGCTGCGTGCTGTTCGATCTGCGGCATGCGGCGGCTCACCAGTTCGGCCCAGGTATCGTGCTGCCCGTCGGTATAGGACGCGTAGTTCTGCTCAATGAGAAATGACTGCGCCCTGGGCAGGAAAGGCTCCGGCTTCGGAAGGAACGGCGCGGGTTTCGCCGCTTCCAGTGCTGCGTGGCTCATAGGTTCCCCCTCAGCGCCTGCTCGCGCTCGATGGCCTCGAAGAGCGCCTTGAAGTTGCCCTTGCCGAAGCTGCGGCTGCCCTTGCGCTGGATAATCTCGTAGAACAGCGTGGGACGGTCTTCGACCGGCCGCGTGAAGATCTGCAGCATGTAGCCCTCGTCGTCGCGGTCGGCGAGGATGCCCAGCCTTTCCAGCTCTTCAACGGGCTCATCGATGCGGCCCACGCGGCCTGCAAGCTCGGTGTAATAGGTGTGGGGCACGGTGAGGAACTCGATGCCGCGCGCCTGCATTTCGGCGACCGTGGTGAGAATGTCGTCGGTGGCGAGCGCGATGTGCTGCACGCCCGGCCCCTGGTAGAACTCGAGATACTCCTCGATCTGCGATTTCTTGCGGCCTTCGGCGGGCTCGTTGATGGGGAACTTGACGTAGCCGTTGCCGTTGGCCATCACCTTCGACATCAGCGCCGAGTACTCGGTGGAAATGTCCTTGTCGTCGAAGTGCTGGTAGAGCTGAAAGCCCATCACGCGGGCGTAGAAGTCGACCCATTCGTCCATCGCGTGCCAGCCCACGTTGCCCACCATGTGATCGATGTGCTTCAGGCCCGTGGGCCGCGCCAGCGCGTCTTCGGGTTCGGCCGCAAACCCGGGCAAAAACGTGCCGTTGTAGTGGCCGCGCTCCACGAAGGTGTGCAGGGTGTCTCCGTAGGCCGCGATCGAAGAGGTCGTCACGCGGCCGAATTCGTCGGCTGTCTCGTGCGGTTCGGAAACGCTGCGCGCGCCGCGGGCCGTCGTCTCCATCCAGGCGTGGCGCGCGTCGTCGACTTCGAGCGCGATCACGCGAACGCCGTCGCCGTGGCGCGCGACATGTTCGGCAATGGCGGAGTCGGGGCGAAGCGACGTGGTGAAGACGAATCGGATCTTGCCCTGCTGCAGGACATAGGAGGCGCGCTCGCGCTGGCCGGTTTCAGGCCCGGAGTAGGCAACGAGCTTCAGGCCGAAGCCGGTGCGATAAAAGTGCGCGGCCTGGCGGGCGTTGCCCACGTAGAACTCGACGTGATCGGTGCCTTTGAGAGGGAGAAAATCCTGCTTTGCGCTGACCGCGCTGGGAGCAAGGGTTGCCACGGACGACCTCCGATGGACCGGGGCGCAACATCGCCTGCCGCGTCCATCTGCCCAAGAGCATAGGCCCGTTTCAACACGACTTTGAAGGGCGCTCGTTAGGAAGATATGCGCTCGGGGCTATCGATTGTTCGACAGAATGCGCGATTTACCTAACGATCGAAGGCAGGCATGCATCGGCCGGAAGCACCGTTCCCCGGCACTCGCCGAGCGAGATCCTGGGGTAGCCGTCGCGGCGGCAATGGCCCCGCAGGATGACTTCGTCGCCGTCTTCGAGGGCGATGCGTTTTTCGCCGTTGGGCAGCACGATCGGTTTCCCGCCGCCGTGGGTAAGCTCGAGCAGGCAGCCGGCGGAACCCGGTTGCGAGCCGGAGATGGTGCCGCTTGCGAGCAGATCGCCGGGCACCAGATTGCAGCCGTTGCTGGTGTGATGCGCGATCAACTGCGCGGGCGTCCAGTAGAGATCGCGCAGGTTGGCGCGGCTGAGCCGATGCGGCCCGGCGCCGGCGGCGCGCAGGGCGGGAGTGAGGAGGAACACCTCGACGACGAGATCGATCGCTCCCGAGTGCTGGTCGTCGGGATTCCACAAATAGTCGAGCGGGTCCGGATCTCCGGCGGCGCGCAGCGCTGCGGGCACGCGAAAAGGCTTGAGCGCCGCCAGAGGAACGACCCACGGCGAAACGCTGGTGGCGAAGCTTTTGCCGAGGAACGGGCCGAGCGGCTGGTATTCCCACGACTGGATATCGCGTGCCGACCAGTCGTTGACCAGGGAAACGCCGAAGATGTGTTCGCCCGCCTGGGCGATGCCGATAGGCTCGCCGAAACTGTTGCCCGGACCCATGTAGAAGCCGATCTCGACTTCGTAGTCGAGCGAATGGGTGGGGCCGAACGCGGGAGCGCCGCCTGCGGGTTTGGCCTGGCCGCGGGGACGGCGAACGCCGGTTGCGCTGACGGCGATCGACGAGGCGCGACCGTGATAACCGATGGGAACGAACTTGTAGTTGGGCAGCAGGGGCGTGTCGGGGCGGAAGATGCGCCCGACATTCGCGGCGTGATCGAGAGACGCATAAAAGTCGGTGAAGTCCGGCGGATCGACGGGTTTGAGCAGCGTGGCTGCGGCGGCAGGCGAAAGCAGCACTTCCATCGCATCGCGCGTGGCCTGATCGGCCCTGGCGTGGAGCAGGCGCTGCAAGCGCTCGCGGAGAGCGGCGAGCGCGGCCGGCTCGCAGGCCATGAGCTTGTTCAGCGTATGCGCGTGGCAGGCGGTGAGGACGGAATGATCCAGTCCCTCGAGGATGCCGGAACCGCCGGCGCGAGCCAGATCGAGAATGAAATCGCCGATGCGGATGCCTGGGCGCGGATGGCGGCGATCGCCGCAGGTAAAGACGCAGTAAGGCAGATTGTCGAGCGGAAAACCGCCCTCGGGGTCGTTGGCCGACTCGACCCAGCTTGCGCCGCCGCGCGCGGCCATCTCCTCCCAGTCGATCAAAACGCTCTCCTCGACGCCTTGGCCGTGTCCGAAGATGCGGTGTGAACGACGGTTGATGAGGATGGATGCGCAGCCGGATCATGCCGTCTTTTCCGTAAAGGGTGCGGAAAAGGGCGAGGCAACCCCGGGCGCGGAGAAAACGCGGATCCTTCGCGTCGTCCGCCCCAGGCGGACTCGCTCAGGATGACAGAATCTGCGATTGCGTTTGCCGAGTGCGATAACGGAATTCGCGCGTAGATCGGATTCATTTCGCTCCGGAGAAATTTTTCTTCAAACTCTGCCAGCATTCATAGTACTCGTGCTGCAGGATCTTCGATTCGAGCGCAAAGCTCGTCGGCCGCACCGGCAGCCGCGTCTCGAACATGAAAGCCAGTGTGCCTTCGATGTGCTGCGGCTCGAGCTCGGCATGGCTGGCGCGCTCGAAAGTCTCCGCGTCCGGTCCGTGGCCGGACATGCAGTTGTGCAAACTGGCGCCACCCGGCAAAAAACCCTCGGCCTTGGCGTCGTAGACGCCGAGAATCAGCCCCATGAACTCGTTCATCATGTTGCGGTGGAACCATGGCGGGCGGAAAGTATGCTCGGCCACCATCCATCGCGGCGGGAAGATGGCGAAATCCGCATTGGCCACGCCGGGCAATGTTGACGGCGCGGTGAGCACGGTGAAGATCGACGGGTCGGGATGGTCGAAGCTGACCGTGTTGATGCAGTTGAACAGCGCCATGTCGTACTTGCAGGGCGCGTAGTTGCCGTGCCACGCGACGACGTCGAGCGGCGAGTGGTCGATTTCGGCGCGCCACAAGCGGCCGAGAAACCTGGAAATGACTTCGAACGAACCTTCGCGGTCCTCGTAGGCAGCGACCGGCGCGAGAAAGTCGCGTGCATTCGCCAGGCCGTTGGCGCCGATCGGCCCGAGCTCGGGCAGGCGAAAGTTCTGGCCGTAGTTTTCGCAGATGTAGCCGCGCGATTCGTTGTCGGGCAGCTCCACGCGGAACTTGATGCCGCGCGGAATCACGGCGAGCTCGCCGGGCGCGGCCTCGATGATTCCGAGCTCGGTACGCAGCCAAAGCCGGCCCTGCTGCGGCAGGATGAGCATTTCGCCGTCGGCGTTATAGAAGAAGCGATCGATCATGGGCGCATTGGCGACGTAGAGATGGATGCCCACGCCGTCCTGCATCGACGGGTCGCCGTTGCCGCCCAGGGTCACGATGCCTTCGACGAAGTCGGTCTTTTCCTTCGGGATGGGCAGCGGATTCCAGCGCATCTGGTTGGGCGGCGTGAACGCTTCGTTGAAGGGGCCGCTGCGCATCAGCGTGGTCTTTTCGAATTCGCGATAGGGTTCGTGCATCACCGAGGGGCGAATGCGATAGCTCCACGTGCGGCGGTTGGTGGCGCGCGGCGTAGTAAACGATGTGCCGCTGAGCTGCTCGGTGTAAAGGCCGAGCGGCGCATGCTGGGGCGCGTTCTGGCCGCGCGGCAGCGCGCCGGAGACGGCCTCGGTGGCGAACTCGTTGCCGAATCCGCTCTGGTACTGGAGTGGAGACATGTGCGGAAGCTCCGTGTGTGCCGCGTTCCCGTCCCTTTCCGTCAGGTACCTCGCCGGAAAAAGGTTGGGGCGGCCAATTCTGTTATTTGGCCTCTGGCCGTCCCGCCCTTTTGCCCAATGAGGGCGAAAGGATGGGGCGCCCATGGTCTGCTTTACGGGGCACCCGATTCTTCGATCAGGAAAGCGAAAAGCGCCGCCGACGGCGAAAGTATCGCATTCGCCTGCGAGAGCTGACAATTCAACCCGGTCGCCAGATCCGCGCGAACGGCTTACATTCTAAGGTATGAGATGCAAATGTCCTTGCAATCGAAAGGCGTCGCGATGAATCTCGAACGGCACGGCCATCGATACGAGCCCGCGGAGCTCGATCGCATCGCGTGGCGGATCGTCGAGGAGCTGCAGCAGGATGCGCGGCTTTCCTGGGCGGAGCTGGGCCGGCGCGTGGGCCTCACGACCCCGGCCGTGGCCGAGCGCGTGCATCGCCTCGAGCAGATGGGCGTGATCCGCGGCTTCCACGCCGACATCTGCCTGGAGCGCCTGGGCATGCCGATCCTGATTTTCGTGCGGCTGTCGATGGCCGGACCGGAGTCGCTGGTGCGCGCCTTCCAGCAGCAGGTAAAGACGTGGGACGAGGTGCTCGAGTGCCATCGCGTGACCGGGTCGGACTCATTCATCGTCAAGGCGCGGGTCGTTTCCGTCGAGCATCTGGAGCGGTTCCTCGACAAGATGGGCCACTACGGGACGACCTCGACGGCGACCGTGCTCTCGTCGCCGGTGCTGCAGCGGACGGTCACGGAGAAGATTGTGGAGAAGTTTCACCAGGGAAAATAAGCGACTATATGGCGAA
>JASHQQ010000249.1 GCA_030039035.1 Acidobacteriaceae bacterium
GCGCAGCGCGTACTCCGTTTGTACTCCATTCGCGCTCTGGAGAAAGCCGATTGCGGTTTTCCCGTAATTTCCGTTGCCTGTAGAAGATGCCGGGAAACGCCATGTTCCGTGTTTTCAATCGAGGGTCATTTTCCCAAGCTGAATGTCGCCGGTTCGATCCCGGTCTCCCGCTCCAAGCCTCATGTGCGGCTTTCGAGTTCCGGATATCGGGCGTAAATCCGCCGCTGGTTCCCGGCGCTGAACTGGCGGAGGCGAAGCGGCCTGTCCTGCGGGCGCGTGCCTTTCTGATTCAGCACGTTCATCAGGCTCCAATCGCGTTGCAATCCGCGAGGCTCCACCACTTTCAGGTCGTACCGCGTAAAGTCGATCGCCATCCAGGGACTGTTTCTTGTCCAATCGCGAAGCAAGGCCAGACGAAATTCGCGGTTCATGAACCACTCGAATTCCAGGTTTTTCTCCGAGCCGGGCGCGCCGGTTCCCCGGGCGTCGAATCGGTAATTGAGCGAAGCATTGGACGAGGTATGCGCGCGCCACTCCAATCCGAATGCCCCCTCTGTCAGCACCTCGGTATCGGGCCACCGGTCGCGCACGGCCTGGAGCCAATACGCAAGATCATCGTCGTGGCCGATGGAGACCTCCCAGATGGCGGTCACCCACGCAAAGCTGTTCAACGCATGGCCGCGGTCAAAGTGCATCGCGGTCGTGTCCATCATTTCCTTGCGTCCCGCAACTTTTCCCAGATTGCCCACGGTCTCGATCGGCCCCACGCCGAGCCGGCTGTTAAAGCCGCCGGTGAATCCATCGCGCCGCGCCACCAGGAAATCGCAGGTCCAGCCGTCCAGGCAAACGCAGTCGATGAAATCCGCGGGTCCTTGCGCCGGCTTCAGATAATGCTCGCGGCTGGGGTAGTAGGGATAGCAGATGCCGCCGTCGCCATCGCCGTAGTCGATGCCGTGCTGGCTCCAAATCTGCCCTTGGCAAACATGGATGCCCTCGTCCGCCGCGAGCAGCCGCTGATTCTCCGCATCCATAAAGCCCGCCACGATGCACTCCGGGCGATAGTTGCCGCCGACCATAGCGCCGATCCGTCCAAGCGCATTGTGAATCGTTTGCCGAATGTTCTCGCGCGTGTCGTACATCGGCGCGAAGTAACCGCCGGGAATGAAAGTGATCTCGTCGCCGTAGCGGTCGTGATACGAAGCCAGCAGTCGCCGCGCCTCGCGGAATTCGTCGCGGGTGTCGTGCAAGGCAAGCCAACTGATGGCCCACGTCATCCTGCCTTGCGGGCAGCCTTGCGCAAAAGCCTCCCTGCGCGAGCGGATGCGTTCCGGTCCGTTCTGCGCCGACTCATCCTGGCCAATCGGGCGCGTGGGAGTGACTTCGATCTGATTCACGCGCACGACGGAAACATGGGTGAGGAACCTGCCGCGCAGGGATGCGGAGGTTTCCGAAGGACAGACGCCCGCGGGGCCGGCCAGTGCCGCGGCTGCCGAAGAACACGCTGCGCGGCTCAGAAACCGCCGTCTTGTCCATCTGCTGCTCATGCGGCCAGGCCCCTTTATTCTTTTGCGGCAGGCATCGCTTGCCCCGGAACCATCCTATCGAAGCACGCTTCTGCCAAACGTATTTGCGACGATGGCGCACGCGGCTCGAATAGAATGGGCCGGTAGCCGGTTTGCGGGTCTGCGCCGAGACCTCGAATAGCCGGCTTCGCGATGAAAAACCCTCTCGCCATCGTGCTCAGCGTTTTCGTGTCCGACATTCCCGCGATCGCCCGGCAAAACCGCATGCCGCGGTCAGGGTCGTTTTCTGCGACTGCAATCCCGGCGGCCACCGCGCGTCCTTCCGAAAGGAGATCATGTCGATTCGGCGAATAGCGCGCATCCTGTGCCGGGCCACGGCAGGAATTGGCAGCATTCTCGTCTCGATGTACGGCGTCTACTCGTTCGACGGAATGACTCTTGGGCCGGATGCGGTTCTGGTCATCCTCTTTGGTCTTCTGCCCGTGCTCTTTTTCCCGGTCTTTGTGTTGTCGTTCTGGCGGTTTCGCCTCGCGGTCATCCTGCATTGGGCGTTTGCAGGCGGATACCTGGTGGTGAATTCGATGCTCAATCGCCGCACCTGCTCGGAGATGGGCTACTGCGGCAGTGTGATTTCCACTGTGATCGAGACTCTGACGACGCATGCGCTCGAAGCGACATTTGCCGTAGCGTTGTTGAATCTGGCCGCATGGTGGCTCGCGGCCAAATCGCAATCGGCGCGTGGCGGCAAGCCCTTCGTCGCCGCAGCGACTTGATTGGTAGTTGCCCCATCCTTTTCCGATCCGCGGCAGCGGACGGAAAAGCTGGGACAAAGAATCGCGAGCCAAAGATCAGCCCGACAACTTCACCAATTGTTGCGCTTCGATCCTCGGTCCGAGAATCGACATGCGCGGAATGCGTCCGCGCACCATCGCCACTTCGTCGCAGCGGTGCAATCGCGGGCAAATCTGGCAATCCTTGAAGATCTTGTCCGGCAGCTCGGACTTATCCTCGACCACGCGAAAGCCGTGCTTGAAAAAGAAGTCGGGAATGCGCGTGAACAGGCACACGCTCTGGATGCCGTGCAGCTCGGCTTCTTCGATGAGCGCGTTGAGAATTTTCCCACCCGCGCCCTGGCCCTTGGCCTCGGGCCTGACAACGATCGATCGCACTTCGGAGAGATGCGGCCCATAGAGATGCAAGGCACCGCAACCGAGAAATGCGCCGCCGTCGGACTCCGCCACCGTGAAATCGCGAATGTTCTCGCAGATCTCCGCGAACGCGCGCTTGAGCAGCGTGCCGTCTCCAGAAAGCGA
The DNA here is from genome assembly GCA_030039035.1 of Acidobacteriaceae bacterium. Taxonomy (GTDB): domain Bacteria; phylum Acidobacteriota; class Terriglobia; order Terriglobales; family Acidobacteriaceae; genus Telmatobacter. The sequence continues at coordinate 2,837 of JASHQQ010000249.1, forward strand.
GTTCACCAGGTCGTAGATGTTGGAGGCGTCAGGGAGCAGCGCTTTACGCACCAGCATGAGCGGCCTCCCGATCGTCGATGAGAGAATCAATGCGCGCTGACGCCGCAGCCAATGCTTCGCGAACGCGCTCCGGCGCAGCGCCGCCGATCACATCGTGGCACTCGAGCGTGGCGCGCAATGTGACGGCAGCAAAAAAGTCTTCGTCGAATTCCACGCCGAACCGGCGCAGCTCGTCGAGTGTCAACCCGTCGAGTTCTACGCCCTTTTCGATGGCGAACCGCACCGCGTTGCCGATCTTCTCGTGCGCGGTGCGGAAAGGCACGCCCTTGCGGACGAGATAAGTGGCGGCAGCCATCGCATTCAGATAGCCTGCTCCGGCGGCCTTCGCCATGCGATCACGATTGAATTCGAGCGCCGCGGTGAACCGGGCCGCCAGCGCCAGCATCTGCGGGACGAATTCGACGGCAAATGCCGGCTCCTGCGTCTCCTGCATGTCTTTATTGTAGGCAAGCGGCAATCCCTTCAGTTGCAGGGTGACCGCCTGCGCCGCCGCGTGGATGCGGCCGACCTTGGCGCGAATCAACTCGGTGAAATCCGGATTTTTCTTCTGCGGCATGGCGCTCGAGCCCGTCGAAAATGCTTCGGGCAGCGTGACGAAGCCGAACTCGGCCGTTGCGAAGAGCGTGATCTCTTCGGCGAACCGGCTCATGTGCAATCCGACAAACGTGAGTGCGTGCAGATATTCGAGAAGGAAGTCGCGGTCGCTGGTTGCGTCCATCGAGTTCGCCGTCGGCGCCGCAAAGCCGAGTTCGCGCGAGGCGATCTCACGGTCGAGCTTGAGCGTAGCGCCGGCGATCGCCCCCGAGCCCAGCGGGCACGCGTTCAGCCGCGCTGCGCAATCGCGCAGGCGCGAAGCATCGCGAAGAATCATCTCGACATACGCGAGCAGCCAATGCGCCACCAGCACCGGCTCGGCGCGCTGCAGATGCGTGTAGCCCGGCATCACGCTGTCTCGCGCGGCATGCGCCTGCCCGATGAGCGCTTCGGCCCATGCGGCGAGCGATGCAATCACGCGCTCGATCTGCTTGCGCACGTAAAGCCGCAGATCGGTGGCGATCTGCTCGTTGCGGCTGCGGCCGGTGTGCAGCTTGCGGCCGAGATCGCCGAGCCGTTCGATGAGTGCCAGCTCGACGAAGTGATGAATGTCCTCGGCCGTCGCGTGGTCGCGAACTGCCGCTGTGCCTTCCGGCGTCGAATGCTCCGCGGCAATCGCGTCCAGCGCGGTCTGCAGGTCTTCGAGTTCCTTCGGCGCCAGCACTTCGGCGGCGAAGAGCGCAGACGCGTGGGCCTTGCTGGCGGCGATCTCGTGCCGGAGCAGCCGCCAGTCGAATCCGATCGACCGCTGCCACTGTTCAAACTCCGGATCGAGCGGCTCGCGAAAGCGGCCAGACCACATATTGACGGATTGTCCTATTTCAGCCATCGCTGCCTTAATGTTTACTAACTGCTTCGATATTTTCGACAACCATGTAAATGGAAGTCATTTCGCCTGCTGTGTCCGCACAGTGGATTTTTCCGTGAATCGTTACGCGTTGATCTTTCCATTTCGCTGCAGGAAGCTTCATAAGCGGGTCCAACTCGAGTCCGGGGAAGAAGAGCTTGAGGCGCTTCGTTGGGATGCAATCGAAATCCGATTGATCAGCGATAGCGGCCAACGGTACTTCTGTTTCAACGGCCCAGTACGTGACATGCGCATCCTGTTTTGGCGACTCTCCGTAGCCGGGAGGTCCGAATCCATGCACGAGCCGAATTGTCCCATCCAGAGATATAGGCTTGTTCACCGACCGACTGATGCTTTGCCCCTGCATACGTATGGCAATCGCAAGGAACGGCATCCATACTAGAGCCCTCGGATTTGCTTTCTTCGCTCGTTTTCGCATAGTTCGAAGTTAGTCTCTTGCGGTGCCATTATTGAGCTGCGGCAACTCGCTGCCCTTGCCGAGGCTGAGCAGGCCGCTCGCAGCGTAGGTAAGCAGCTTCTCGCGCGTGTCGGCGATATCGAGATTGCGCATGGTGAGCTGGCCGATGCGGTCGCGCGGGGAGAAGCTGGATTCGGTCTTCTCCATGCTGAGGCGCTCGGGATGGAACGTAAGATTGGGCGACTCGGTATTAAGAATCGAATAGTCGTTGCCGCGGCGCAGCTCCAGCGTGACTTCGCCGGTGATGGGTTTGGCGACCCAGCGCTGGGCGGACTCGCGCAGCATGATGGCCTG
>JASHQQ010000250.1 GCA_030039035.1 Acidobacteriaceae bacterium
GCTTCGCTCAGTCCGTCATAGCGCCCGCCGCCGAGCAACGCATTCTGCGCGCCCAGGCCGCCGTGCGTGAACTCGAAGGTGGTGCGCGTGTAATAGTCGAGGCCGCGCACCAGGCGGTCGTTGCGCGTGTAGGGCACGCCGGCCGCATCGAGAGCTGCCAGCACCGCGGCAAAGTGCGCCCGCGAATCCTCGTCGAGCGAATCGAAGATCTTGGGCAGCGTCTCGATGATCGGCTGATCGGCGGGCACTTTGCAGTCGAGCACGCGCAGCGGATTGGTGATCGCGCGACGCTGACAGTCCTCGCACATCTGGCCGACAACGGGCGCCAGGGCTGCGCGTAGCGTGTCGTTGTAGCGTGCGCGGTCCGCCGAGGAACCGACCGAATTCAAATGCAGCGTCCATCCGGAAATGCCAAGCTCGTCGAGCAGCGTGGCGAGCATTTCCAGCACTTCGGCATCGCGCAGCGGGCTTTCGCTGCCGGCCGAGGGCGGGCCGATCACTTCCGCGCCGATCTGGTAGAACTGCCGGAAGCGGCCCTTCTGCGGCCGCTCGCGCCGGAACTGCGGCCCGATGTAGAAGAGCTTCTGCAACTGGCCGCTCTCGCCCAGCTTGTGCTCGATGTAGGCGCGCACCACGCCGGCAGTATTTTCTGGGCGCAGGGTCAGCGATTGATTTCGTTCCGACTGCGCGCGTCCGCGATCCTCCCACGTGAACATCTCCTTCGCCACAATGTCCGTCTCCTCGCCCACGCCGCGCGCGAAGAGAGACGTGTCTTCGAAGATGGGCGTGCGGATCTCGCCGAAGTTATAGCGGGCAAACACCGCGCGCGCCGTCGCGTCGATGCGGTTCCACAGCTCCGTCTCCGGCGGCAGCAGATCGCGCGTCCCGCGCACGGCTTTCAAAATGGCCATACATTTCAAGTCTAAATGTCGATGCTTCGCCGGCCTGCCAGCCAACATTTCGATGCCCCCCGAGTCGGGTCGCGCCGGAAGCGTGCTGTTCCGGTATAAATGGTGTTGGAGTGATGGATCAGGATCGAACCGAACAGAGGCTGATCTCCGATGATGTTTCACGTTACCTTGACGCCTGGTGAGGATGGATGGATTGTCGCGGAGTGCCCGGCGCTTCCGGGCTGCATGTCTCAGGGCAAAGATGAACGTGAAGCGCTGGAGAACATCAATGAGGCGATTACTGCTTGGCTTTGGGCTGAAGATCAGAAGGCCGCAGAGTCGCTCCCCGAAGACCAAGTGCCACTCGTCGTCGCTGTATAAGAGCGCTTTCCCACATTTCCACATCCTGCTCCGGATTTAGTGCGTAGCAATTTGCCAACCTCCGCAGGACAATGGACTTGCGAGATTTGGGTGTGGGGAAGTTGGCGAACATATCGTGGGGAGAGATGCCGCGAAAGCATTTCAAAAAGCTGGTTGGCGAGTGCACGGACAGGTCGGAAGCCACTTGGTGCTTACAAAGAAAGGCGTTCGCGCGAACCTCACCGTTCCGCTTCATGCGGAGCTTGCCGTCGGTACATTGCGGGCATTGATTTGGACCGCCGGTCGCACAGTCGACGGGTTTTTGACGCTCCTTTAGCGCTCTCACGCAGTTGCATCCTCGGCAAAGTTTACGTACTTCCCTTTCATTCAAAGGCTTTCTTCCGTCCAATTGCACCTGGACTGAGAGGACGATTTTCCAGGTAATCCTTCAGACAAATGCACCCATTCTTCGGGCTCCGAATCCTTTATATACATGGAATATGATTCGACTGTTTCCGGGTCGGTGCACATTCCCGGTCGCATTCTCCGCAGCAGCGTGGTCGCGTCTCAAGCTCGCGTTTGGAGCAGATATCTCCTGGTTGTTCTGTGCCTCCTGCTGCTCGCGATTCGAGGAATGGGACAGGGGCCCGTAAACAACTTCGCAGATATATCGCAAGCGCCACCCGCTCCCCAGCCGCAGGGCGCAACGCCCGATGACCAGCCGCAACAGACCAAACGCATCCTCGGAATCATACCCAACTTTCGCGCCGTCAGTACCGACGAGAAACTGCCGCCGCAGACCCTGAGAGAAAAGTTCGTGGATGCAACGCAGGATTCGTTCGACTATTCGTCGATCTTTATTCCCGCGGCTTTGGCGGCATACTCGCAGGGAACGCGGCAGTATCCCGAATTCGGCGGCGGCCTGGCGGCATACGGGCGATACTTCTGGCGTTCGGCCGTCGACCAGACCGACGAAAACTATATGGTCGAGTTCGTCTTTCCGGTTTTCACTCATGAGGACGCGCGCTACTACACCCTGGGCCGCGGCGGGTTCTTCAGGCGCACCGGCTACGCCTTGAGCCGCGCCGTCGTCACGCGCAACGACGCGGCCCGAGAGACTTTCAACATCAGCGAGATCGTGGGCGCCGGAGCGGCGTCGGGAATTTCGAGCACGTACTATCCTTCCCGGGAGCGAAGCTTCGGCAACACGGCGAGCGAGTGGGCGGTGGATATCGGCATCGACGCCCTATCGTTCGTGGGCCGGGAGTTCTGGCCGGATATCAATCGGCGACTGATTCATGGCAAGGGTTAGGCCATCCGGCGCGACATCCAGTCCGGCCCCGAAAGGAAATCGCCGGCGCGGGCGGGGTCATTCGACAGCAAATCCCGCTTGGCGAACAGGTGTCCGCCACTGCTGACGGCTTGCATCCTGAACCCGTGCCGGGCATCCTAAGGCCATGGAATACCGTCTTCTCGGAGGCTCGGGCCTCAAGGTTCCCGTTCTCAGCTTTGGCGCCGGCACGTTCGGCGGTGGCACGGAGTTCTTCGACGCGTGGGGCGCGAGTGGCGACCTCGCGCAGGCGCGGCGACTCGTCGATATCTGTCTCGAGGCCGGCGTGAACCTCTTCGACACGGCCGACGTTTACTCCGATGGCCGATCCGAGGAAGTGCTGGGCAAGACACTCGAGGGCAAGCGGCACGACGCGCTCATTTCGACAAAAGCGACGTTTCGGATGAGCACGACCGACAGGCCGAACGACGCCGGTTCGTCGCGCTACCATCTGCGCCGCTCCATCGAAGGCAGCCTGCGCCGCCTCAACACCGATTATGTCGACATCTATCACCTGCACGGCTTCGACGCGCTCACGCCGGTCGAGGAGGTGCTCGACACTCTGACCACCTTCGTCCGCGAGGGCAAGGTGCGCTACATCGCCTGCTCGAATTTCTCCGGCTGGCACCTGATGAAGTCGCTCGCCGTGGCCGATCGCTACGGCTGGACGCGCTACGTGGCGCACCAGGTGTACTACTCGCTGGTGGGGCGCGAGTACGAGTGGGAATTGATGCCGCTGGGACTCGACCAGAAGGTCGGCGCGCTCATCTGGAGCCCGCTCGGCTGGGGAAGGCTCACAGGCAAGATTCGCCGCGGCAAGCCGCTGCCCGAGGTGAGCCGTTTGCACAAGACGGCCGACTACGGCCCGCAGGTAGACGACG
>JASHQQ010000251.1 GCA_030039035.1 Acidobacteriaceae bacterium
TTCGATCTCGGACGGTTCGAGCTGGATATACTGGCCCTTGCTGTACTCGTAGCCCTTGACGATATCGCCCTTCTCGACCGGCTCCTCGTCGTCCGCGGAGACCTTCTGGTGCCGGACGCGCTCTCCGGTGCGCCGGTCGATCTGGTGAAACCGGATTTCGCTCTTGGCTTCGGTCGCCGGAATCAGATTGATTCCGAACGACACCAGGGAAATGCGAAGCTGACCTGACCAGAAAGCACGGGGCACGGCAATTCTCCTTGGATGGTCAGATTCTCCGACTGGAGATCGGCGTTGCCTGGGCGTCGAGCCTTGTGCCGGATGTTCCGTCGCGCCGATGAAAGGCGAAGACTTGCGCCAGGTCACGGGTAGTCACTAGCGTGCGCGCTTGGCTGGCGGAGACCGGAGTCGCACCCTTTGGTTCAGGCGCCGCCTTCCGTTCCAACAGGATACCGCTATCCATTCCATTCGCACAGATGCAGACATCATTCTGCAAATCTGGCAGCAAGAATTGGCCAGTCCCCTTCCGTGGATTGGGACGCCGCCGGCTGCGCCGGCGAATCACTGCATTTCTGCTGTCTTTATTGTCGTTGCAGCAGCAGGGCCCAGTCGTTCCGGTCGGGAGGCGCGGGCGATGTCCACGATGGCCCGTCCACCGGCGGCAGATCGATCTTCTCGCCCGTCACGGCGCTGAGCCAGAACACGCTGTAGCGGCCCGGCTCAAGTTGAATCGTCACCGTCCCGCCTATGGGCAGATATACGGCGTACGTCTTTCCCGGGTCGGCGAGGCAGTAGTTGCCGTTGTTCACCAGCTCATCGTGCGGATTCGTCTTCCACCACTCGAACCCGGTGAAGAAATCCACCATGTGTCCGTAGCCCAGGAACATGGTCATGGTGTCGTCGCCGCGCCCGTTCATCCACCCGCCGCCCATGTCGGCGCCGATGTTGGTGCCGCGGCGCACCGTCTCGCCCGCCGTCTGGTAAGCGCCGGCCATCACGATGTCCCATGCCGTGCGGCGCAGCACGTCGGCCGAGTCGGAGCCGGGCAGCGCCCACCTGGGATAATGATCCTCGTAGCCATACTCCTCATTGGTCTGCGGAATGATGCGGCCGGTCTTCTCCTGCAGCTTGCGCGACTCCAGCATGAGCTGATGCTGGTTGCGTCCCCACTCCTGGTACGAAGTGAATCCGAACCAGCTCGACGCGCGGTCCTGATGCGCATTGCTTGCCGCCGGATGGCTCGTCTCGAGGTGCTTGTACGGATCATGGTCCTGGATGAACACGCCCGTCTCGTGCGTCCACTTCTCGTCGCGATAGCTGTCGAGGTCGTCGCCGAGATCCCACGTGATATTCGAAAACGCCGCAAAGCGGTCGATGGCGTAGCGGATATATCGGCGCTCGTCTTCGCCTCCGGCATCGGGATGCACCTTGCTGTCGCCCATGTCCAGAACCAGCGAGATGTTCATGTCCCGGTCGCGCGCGTATTTCAGCATGCGGTCGAACCGCTGCCAGTAGGGCAGGTTGAAACGCGTGTAGTCGAAACCGGGATGCAGCGGATCGTCGGCATTCTGCGCCGGCCACGCCGCGGTGTAGACCGTCCAGTTCGGTCCCGTCATCGCCGGCTCGCCGAAGAAGGTCACTGCCTCGCGACCCGCGATGGTCACGCGCAGGCGATTGACCTTGAGCCGGTGCAGCCGGTCCAGGCTGAACTGAATCACGTGATCGTCGCGCCAGCCCACCAGCCAGTACGCGGTGGTTCCATTGAAGAAGAAGTGCTCGCCCGTTCCCTGCCAGATAAAATGCCACCGATACTGCGGATCGACTCCGAGGATCCCCCGCCGATGCGCCTCCACCGCGCGAAACGTGCCGTCGAAGGATTTCCGATAATCCCCCTGGCTGTAGGTAACCGAATATTTGTATCCGCCCGCCACCGGCGCCATGAAGCGGATGCGATATACGCTGCCGTCCGCCGAATCGCAGAAGCCGTCCACCGTCCATTGCCCGCTTCCGTCGTCGGTGGCAAGCGTGGCCGTCAGCGAGGCGTCGACGAAGGGATTGCGCGCGTCGGGAGAATCGACGGTGGCGGTGACCTCCATGTAATCGTAGCGGTCGATCTGCGCGACCGGCTGGGTAAAGGTCACATTCTTTGGCGCGGACCACGCCGTGGCGGAAACGAGCGCACAGCAAACAGGAATGGCCTTCGAAACTCGCATCATTGAGGTCCGGTTCTCCGTGCGGATGATGAAAATGTTCCGGCTTGTATCGCGAACCGCAGCCGGCGCGCGCCTATACCGCGGTGAGCCCGCCGTCGCACATGTACAACCCCCCCGTGCAATAGGCCGACTCATCCGAGGCGAGAAACACCGCAATGCCTTCGATGTCCTGCGGCGTGCCCAGCCGGCCCATGGGAACTGCCTCGCGATATTTTTCGCGTGACTCGGGGTCGTCGAGCACGTAGCCGTTCATGGGCGTGTCCATGGTGCCGGGCACGATCGAGTTGACGCGGATTCCGTCGCGCGCATAGGCCGCGGCCATCACGCGCGTCAGGCCCATGATCGCCGCCTTGCTGGTGCTGTATGCCGTAAGCCTGGGCGCGCAGCCGCACAGTCCCGTCGGCGAGCCGAGATAGACAATCGACCCTCCGCCCTGCCTGAGCATGTGGGGAACGACATACTTGGCGCACAGAAACGAGCCGCGGAGATTCACGCCCAGCACGTAATCCCACGCCTCCAGGCTCAGCTCGTGCACCGGCGCGTCCTGGTCGTAGCGCAACACCGCCGCATTGCTGTAGAGAATGTCGATGCGCCCGTAGCGCGCAACCGTGCCCTCCACAAGGCTCTTCACGGCGGTTTCATCGGCAACGTCGGCGTGAACGAAGATAGCTTCGCGGCACTGTGCGGTTAACTCGGCGGCCAGGGCAGCTCCATCTGCCGCGTTTGTATCTGCCGCCACAACCTTCGCGCCTTCATGAGCAAATCTCGCCGCCGCTGCGCGACCCAGGCCGGCGGCAGCGCCAGTTACAATCGCCACTTTTCCCTTGAGCCTCATTCGCTCCGTCCCGTGCGCCGCGGATTCAAAGACACGCCGGCTAACTGTTTCGTCGCGATCCGGGTTGCCTGAGACATTCTAGGATTCCGCACCGGCGGAGTCTCTGACAATCGAGCAAATTTTTGTTGCAGCGTTACGGCGGGCGAACCCGCTGCTCGACGGGATCGGGGATTTGCAAGATTCATTCGTAGGTTTCTTATAGCACGCCCCGCTTTCCTTGTAAGAATATGGAGCGATTCCCGCCTCCCGGCGCGGGCTTACCCGGATTCCATGCAAGGAATCGTATGAAACTTCAGTCGCAGGTCGCTCTGGTTACCGGCGCGGCGTCGGGCATCTCCCGCGCCGTGGCCATTCGCTTCGCCCAGGAAGGCGCGGCAGTGATGGCGGCGGACTTCGACGCCCAGGGCGGCGAGGAGACGGCGAAACAGATTCGCCATGACGGCGGCCGTGCCGGCTTCGCCAGGCTTGACGTGTCGAACCCCGAGGAAGTCAGCCGCGTGGTGAAAGCAACCATCGATACCTTCGGCGACCTTCACATCCTCTTTAACGGAGCCGGGGTTCTTGCCTTCGGAACCGTGGTCGAGACCACCGACGAGATGTGGACCCGGCTCATGGCCGTCAATCTGACGGGAACGTTTCTTTGCTGCCGTGCCGTTGTGCCGCACATGATCGCCAGGGGCCGTGGATCCATCATCAACGTGGCATCGACCACCGGAGCGCACGACGCCGGCCCGCGGGCCGTGGCCTATGTCACGTCGAAAGGCGGCGTCACCCTGCTCACCCGCGCGATGGCCATCGACCATGCCCGGCAGGGCATCCGCGTCAACGCCATCTGCCCCGGACCCACTGACACGCCCATGCTGCGCAACGCCAAAACGACCGCGGAACTGGAAGCGTTCGCCGATTCGTACCCCATGGGCAGGCTCGGCCGGCCCGAGGAGCTGGCAGCGGCGGCGGCGTTCCTGGCTTCGGACGAGGCCTCGTTCATGACCGGCTCTCTCGTATTTGTGGACGGCGGCCAGACCGCGGCGGTATAGAAAGACCATGATCTTTGCCCAGGGACTGCAGAATCCGGAGGGGCCGGTCTCGCTGCCGGACGGAACCTGGCTGCTCGTCGAGGGCGGCGCGGAACGCGGCTGCGTCACGCACCTGGGCGCCGATGGAAAGACCCGTCGCACCATCCGCAAAACAGGCAGGCCCAACGGGCTTGCGGTGGACGCTGACGGAACGATCTGGGTTGCCGAGTCGAGCGTTCCCGCGCTGCTCAAGGTCACAATGGACGGCGCTTGCGAAACGGTGGCCGCGGAGTGCGAGGGCGAGCCGTTCCTGTTTCCCAACGACCTTTGCTTTGGCCCCGATGGAAGACTCTACCTCACGGACTCCGGCGCGCTGGTGCACGAATTCGCCCCCGACAATCGGATCCGCCCGGACTACAAGTCACTGCATTTCGACGGCCGCGTTTATCGCATCGATCCCTCGAGCGGATCGGTGAAGTTTGTCGATCGCGGCATCCAGTTCACCAACGGCATTGCCTTCGGTCCCGATCGCCGGCTCTATGTCAACGAGACCATCGGCGGAAACATCTATCGCTACGCCCCGAATGACGAGGGAACGCCGGCAACCCGCGAGTGCTTCGGCAACGTGGTGCGGCCCGACGCGCCTCCGGGATGGGTGGGCCCGGACGGGATGGCATTCGACGCCGATGGCCTGCTCTATGTCGCCGTCTTCAACCAGGGCGACGTAACCGTGCTCGGACGCGACGGAAACGTAGTGAAACGGATCACGACCGGCGACACCATGCCCACCAATCTGGCCTTCGCCGTTACCGGCGAGCCGCGCATTCATGTCACCGGATATGAGCATGGCCGAATGGAGATTTTTCCCGTCGAAGTGGGCGGGCTTCGCCTCTTCGATGGAACCGTCGGCGAACCCGTAGCAAAATAAGGAAGCAGCACGATGCGAATGAAGAAGTTCATCAACGACCCCAAACGGCTGGTCCCCGAACTGCTTGAAGGTTTCGCGCTGGCTTTCCCCGCCCGGATACGGCTGCTGGGAACGAATACGGTAGTGCGGGCAACGCCCAAAGCGGCGGGCAAGGTGCGGCTGGTTACACTGGGCGGCAGCGGTCACGAGCCCGGCCTGAGCGGATTCGTCGGACCGGGAATGCTCGACTATAGCGTCGCCGGAGAGATTTTTGCCGCGCCGGGCGCGCCCAGGTGCATCGAGGCGCTGCGCGAGGCCTGCAGGGATGGCGGAAGCGCGCTCCTCATCGTGCTCAACCATGCGGGTGACGTGCTGGCGGCCAACATCACCATGGAAGCCGCGGCCCGCGAAGGCCTCAACGTGAAAATGGTGCTCACCGGGGAGGACATCTCCGGCCCGGTCGGCGATCGCCGCGGCCTGGTGGGCTGCGTGGCGGTTTACAAGGTCGCCGGAGCGGCGGCCGAGCAGGGCGCTTCGCTCGACAGTTGCTTTCACGTTGCCGAACGGATGAACCGCAACATGCGCACGCTGGCCGTGGCCGTTCGCACCGCGACTCATCCAGCCACCGGTCATCCGATCTTCGAGCTTGGCGACGACGAGATGGAGATCGGCATGGGCCAGCATGGCGAGGCCGGCACGGGTCGCATGAAGCTGAAGACCGCCGACGAGACGGCGGAGATCATGCTGGAGAAGTTGCTCGCGGATCTCGGCGTGCAGCAGGGCGACGAGTTGCTGGTGCTGCTGAATGGGGCCGGCGCCACCACGCTCATGGAGCTGTATCTGATATTCCGGCGGGTGGCCCGGCTCCTCGAGTCGAAGAAGATCAAACTGGCACGCAGCGCGATCGGCGAGTTCATTACCACGCAGGAGCAGGCGGGATTCCAGATGACGATTGCACGCATGGATCCGGAGCTGATCCGGCTGTGGGACGAGCCCGCGGACGCGCCGTTCTTTTTCCAGGCGTGATAGCGCGGCCATGACGGGATGTATTTCGAAGGCCGAACTCGGAAAGATGTTTGCGCAGGCAGCGGAGCTGATCCGCGACCGGAGCGAGCTTTTGTCGCACCTCGACTCGCAGTGCGGCGATGGAGACCATGGCACCACCATGACGCGTGCGATGGAATTCCTGGAAAACGCCATCGGACCCGCAAACCGGCAAACCGTGAGCGAGATGTTCCGCGAGGCCGGTTGGGGCGTGATGGGAGTGGATGGCGGCGCATCGGGCGCCTTGCTGGGCAGTTTTATCGCGGGAATGGGAGATCCTCCGTCGGGCGATGAGATGGATTGCAAGGGCTTGTCGGCGTGTTTCGGAGCCGGCTTGCGACTGGTTCAGAATCGAACCAAAGCCCGCCCGGGGGACAAGACCATGATGGACGCGCTGGTTCCCGCGGTGGAGGCCTTCAGCGCGTCGGCGGAGAATGGCAAGGACCTGAGTGAGGCGATGCGTGGCGCGGCCGAGGCCGCCGAATCGGGCGCCGAGTCGACAAGGAACATGGTTGCGCGGTACGGTCGAGCCAGGTACCTGGGCGACAAGACTTTGGGGTGCGCCGATGCGGGCGCGACTTCCATCGCCTTGCTGTTTCGCGGATTCAGCCTGGCGCTTGTAACGAAAAAGGAGAGCTGACGATGCCCGACGCGGATGACATACCCGAGCGAAAAAACTTCTACATCGATGTGCCCCAAACCTGCAATGCCTTTGCACTGAAGGGAAGCAACGCGCTGGACTGGGGCATGAAGAACCGTCTGGCCCGGATCTTTTCGCCCGACGACTGCCGGACCGTCATGCTGGCCGTCGATCACGGATATTTTCAGGGGCCGACAACCGGACTGGAGCGCATCGACATCACCATCTGCCCACTTGTTCCTTTCGCCGATGCGCTGATGATCACGCGGGGTGCGCTGCGCAGTAGCATTCCGCCGGAGATGAGCAAGCCGGTGGTGTTGCGGTCCAGCGGAGGCCAGAGTATTCTCAAGGAACTCTCCCATGAGCGGATCGCGGTCGATATCGAGGATGCAGTGCGCGTGAACGCATCGGCACTGGCGGTGCAGGTGTATATCGGCGGGGTTCACGAGCACGAGTCGATCGGCAATCTGGTCGAGATCGTGAATGCCGGCAACCGCCACGGAATCCCCACGATGGCCGTGACCGGTGTGGGCAAGGAACTGGTCCGGGACGCGAAATACCTCGGTTTGGCGACCCGCATCTGCGCCGAGCTGGGCGCGAATTTCGTGAAGACCTACTACTGCGACAAGGGATTTGCCGCAGTGGCTGCCGGATGCCCGGTTCCCCTGGTGATCGCCGGCGGCAAGAAGCTGGCGGAGATCGACGCGCTGAGGATGGCGTACCGCGCCATCGACGAGGGCGCTGCGGGCGTCGACATGGGCCGGAATATCTTCCAGTGCGAGGCGCCGAAGGCCATGATCCAGGCGGTCCGCGCGGTGGTGCATGGGGACGAAACGCCGGAGAAGGCCTATGACCTGTACCTTTCACTGAAACCGGTGGGCGAGGGAAGCGAGCTATGCGCGGCAAAAACACAACTCAGGTAGTGTGTGTGGCGGAGTTCTGGGCGCTGGAAGGCAAGACCGGGGAACTGATCGAGGCGCTTCATGTGCTGATGAAACCCACGCACGCGGAAGAAGGATGCATCCGCTATGAGTTGAACCAGCGCGTCGACGACGAGCGCGGCATCACGTTCATCGAGAAGTGGAAGAACCAGGAGGCGTTCGACCGGCACTGCGCCACGAACTACATCACGCACTACTTCAACGACGTGCGGCCGCAGCTCGTGGAACGGTTTGAAGTCAAGCTGTACCAGGAAATTCTTCCCTGAGGTCTTTGCCGCTCGCGTTTCAATGAGGCCATCCCCTTCGGCTTCCGCGAGCGCCGGATCGGTCCACGCGGCAGAAGGTCGAATTCCGCGTGCAATCCATCGATGCAACGCTGAATCTCCGTTCCCGTTTCCGTGGGGTGCGAAATGGCGAGGTCGAGAACGTCTACCGGATTGAACCACAGGGCGCGCAAGGGCGATGTCGCGGCGGCGCGGCGGCTGTCGAACGGATCCCTTGACCTGTCGCACGGCATCCACCTGCCCAGGCGATCCTGCAAGGACCACTTCGAGCTTGTCGAACCGGGCATCAACGCCGAGGGCGTGCACGTGTGGCCGTTCGATCCGGCCTGTCCGGTCGATGTGCTCTTCATTACGGTCGACGACCGGCATCGCGTGCGCATGAACCGGCACGGCTACTTTGAAGTCCTGTATCTGTGTTCCGGATCGGCGAACTGCCACATCCAGGACCGGCTTCTGCCCTTCAACGAAGGCGATCTCGCCATCATCGGCAGCACGCTCTACCACCGCATCGAGTGCCAGTCGTCTTCTCCTCTCACCATTGCGGCCATGTTCTTCGAGCCCGACATCATTCGCTGCGACGGGGCCAGCGACAGCGCCGAATACCTGACGCCGTTCCTGCTCCAGGACGCCGATTTTCCGCACATCGTGCCGGCCGAGACGGGGATTCCGCGGCAGGTGCTGGACATGATGCTGCGCATCCGGGCGGAGCTGCCGGCTTCCAATTCGCGCTCGCGGCTCGCCCTGAAGACCTATCTCAAGATGCTGCTGATTCATCTTGTGAACCAGTATGCGCAGTACGCCGGCACGGTGGAGACCTTCCAGAGGCAGCAGCAGGCGCTGGACCGCCTGCGCCCGCTGTTCCGCCATCTCGGCGAGAATTGCGGAAGCCCCATCCAGGTGGGACAGGCCGCGCGCATTTGCGGCATGAGCGAGTCGCACTTCATGAGCGTGTTCAAGCGGGTCACGGGGCTCTCGTTCGTCACCTACATCAATCACTACCGCATCGAGCATGCCCAGGCGCTGCTGGCCAGGACCGACCAGTCGATGGCCGATATCAGCCAGCAGGTGGGCTTCTGCGATCAAAGCTATTTCGGAATGATCTTCAGAAGAATCGTCGGCATGACGCCGGTGACCTATCGCCGGCGCATCCGGACCACAGTTTTCCCGGACCAGGCGCAGCCCGATCACATGCCGCCGCTTTGCTCCGGCGCCCTGGCCGGCCAGGTACTCTCCGCCCGCGGGACACCCGGCGCATGCGGCATTCATCTCGCTGGTTCCAGCCCGGATCCGATGGCCAGACGGACCGGAACCGATGACCGGTCTCCAGCGCCCTCGGGAAACCGGCCCTGGCGCTGATGCGGTTCACACATCGGAGCCGCGGAAGCGGGCCGGTTCCTGCCTCGGGCGCTTGTGCGTGGTTTTTCAAGAAAGAATTGCGGGAATTCACTATACCGGGGTGTCGCCGGAGTTCCACCATGAGGGACACTCCAATGCCGGAATTGTGCTCGGAAGCCGGCGGCTGTTCTTCCCTCAGTGCGCGTGTAGCGGGATCGCGAAAATGCGTCCATCGCGCCGGACTAAGCTTCGCCTGTCTGTCCGGATTGCGACTCACGGTGGAATCACAGGCGAATTCCGGAGATGAGCCGTGACATTTCGATTGAGTTTTGGCCATTCGCGCCAGCCCAACCGCATGACAAGTGCGGCTTTTTCCATTCTGGCGTTGTTCCTCGTCCTCGCATCGGCAGGGCCCTCGCTTCATGCGCAGGTCCAGAACGGCATCAGCGGCACGGTCGCCGACTCAACCGGTGCGCTGATCCCGGGCGCGAAAGTGACGGTCACGAATGCCGCCACAGGCATCGTTTCCACCACCGTCACCACCTCCGCGGGAACGTTTTCCGTCGTCGGGCTCATCCCTGGCGCTTACTCCGTGCAGGCCGGGGCCACCGGATTCAAGGTTGCCGAAACCAGGGTCACCGTTGAGGTGGCGCGCATGGCGACGGTCAATCTTACTCTCACTCCGGGCGCCCAGACCCAGACTGTGGAGATTCAGGAGAGCTCGATCTCGCTGGATACGACTTCACCCGTGATCGGAGCCACACTCGAGCCCGAACTCATCCAGACCGCGCCCATTGAGATCAACAGCCTCGCCCGGCAGATCGACTCATTCATGTACCTTGCTCCAGGCGTAGTAGGAAGTGCCTCGTATCACACCATCGATGGCGGCGTGACCTACGAGAACGAAGTGCAGTTCAACGGCGTGCCCGTTGCGTTTATTCAATTTGAAGGCAACCAGACATACATCAATCCCCCCTACGAAGCGGTCAGCGAGTTCCGCGTCAACAGTTCCACGTTCGACTCGCAATATGGGCTCGGCCAGGGCGCCGTCACGTTCAATATGGCTTCGGGCACGAATTCGCTCCACGGCGATGGATTTGAAATCCTGCGCAATCAGCTCTTCGATTCGGATGGTTTCTTCCCCACCCGCTTTTCTCCGAGCGGCAAGCCGGAACCTCCGGTCGACCAGCAAAACGACTACGGGTTTACGGTCGGCGGCCCGGTCATTCTGCCCAGGATCTATCATGGCCGAAATCGCACCTTCTTCCATTTCAGCGGAGACTGGTTCCGTCAGAATCTGGCCCAGAGCGCGGTCGGCACCGTCCCCACCGCTGCAGAGAAGACGGGGGACTTCAGCGGCTTTGTCGACGTCACCGGGAAGCAGATCCCCATCTACGATCCGACCACCGGACAACCGTTCCCTCAAAACAGGATTCCATCGGGTCGAATCAGCAAGCTTTCCCAGTCGCTCCTGCAGTACATTCCCGATCCCGACCGCGCCGGTGTCAATTCCGGGCAGGACAGCAACAAGTCTCCTGCGGTGCCTTCGCTGCCCATCAGCCAGGACATCTGGGACTACACGGTCGATCACAACATCACCAGCTCGCAGAACATTCACTTCACCCAGTGGCGCGACGTTGTAAGCTCTCCAAGTTTCACCTATGCTCCGATTGTCGCTGCGTCGAACCCGCTGCAGAGCGAAATGACCAACACCAATCTGGGTTCCGGGTTTCTGTTGAATTACGTCAAGACCTTCAACCCCAACCTCGTCCTTACCGCCGGCGCCGATTGGATCGGCAACGTGATCGGGGAGCACAACGCCAATAACAACGTCACTCTCTCCGCGGTAGCCGGCGGCACCACGCTGCCCCTGATCACTTTCGACGGACAGAATGCGCCGACTTATTGGGGAGTCAACGGCAATGCGTTCCTGCAGTGTTGCGAAGGCGGCCTCACTGTCATCAACAATCGCATGTTGGGCATCGTCGGCGTAAGCAACCTGCTGTGGATCAAAGGCCGCCACACTTTGAACTTCGGCTTCCAGGTCCGGAGGTCCTATCAAAATACCATCGACTGCGACTTTTGCAGCGGCACCTTCAATTTCAGCCAGAAGACCACTTCGACGCCGGACTCGAGCAACCCGAACTTCGGAAGTTACGGCAGTTCCTTCGCGAGCTTTCTGCTGGGCGAAGTCGATGCCACGGAGCGCATCTTTGCCAATAACGTCAAGTTGCGGGACAAGGCGTTTGCGCCGTACGCACAGGATGAGTTCAAGCTGGGCAAGCGGCTCACTGTCAACCTGGGGCTGCGCTGGGATGTTCTGGTTCCCTTCACCGAAGAGCACAACGACATCGTCTTCGTGGATCGAACCGAACCCGATCCAGGCGCCGGCGATATTCCCGGGGCCGCGACAAAGTTCGGCGCCTGCACCGGGTGCTCGGGCATCACTCGCGCAAATATTCAATGGAAGAACTACCAGCCTCGTGTCGGATTCTCCTTCCAGTTGAACTCCAAGACCGTGCTTCAGTCGGGCTTCTACATGACCTTCCTGAACGGCGGAGCCTACGAGTTCGGCACTGCCTTCACGGCCTCGTTCATGTCCTCGCTGCTGGACGGGTCGTTTCTGCGCTCTTCTACCGGATCGGACGTGCCCGGCTATGGGAGCTGGGATACGCAGTCGCTGCCTTATCCGCAGCAGATTCCCTTCGGCCCCTCGATCGCCAACGATGGAACCATCTTCGACTTTCCCTACAACACCCGAAACCACGAACCGGAGTTGCCCAACTCGCCTGCGGTGGGAACCGCCCCGTACGACTCGGCGTGGAACGCGAGAGTCCAGCGAGAGCTGCCCTGGGATATGTTTCTTTCCGTGGCCTATGTCGGCAACCGCGCGATTCACCTGCCGACGACTCTGGAACTTTCCAACCAGCCCAATCCGTCGGTGCTCCAGTACGGCGCCCTGCTCGGCGATTACATCCTTTCCCCCGCTGTGATTGCCGCGGGATTCAAACCTCCATATCCGGAGTTCGTCCAGCAGTTTGGAGCCTCCGCGACGCTTGAACAGGCACTGTCGCCTTTTCCCCAGTTCGGCGGCTACTTCCCGGTCTACGAGATGGACGGAACCGCCTTCTATAACGCGTTGCAGGTGCAGGGGGAGAAGCGATTCAACGGCGGCGTCAGCTATCTCGCCAATTTCACACTGGGCAGCACGGTCGCCAATACGTTTGTCGGATCGGGCCCCTTCTCACCCAACGGCATGAACGCATACAACCCAGGCCCCGAATACGTCCGTTCGCCCAACGTCGACGAGCTTTATAACTTCAAGCTGGTGGGAACTTACGAGCTGCCGTTCGGGCGAGGCAAGAAATATCTCAACTCCTCGAATGCCCTCGTCTCCGAACTGGTTGGCGGATGGCAATTCAGCGCCATCCTGAATTATGCCGGAGGGTATCCTTTCGGTGCTCAAAACGGTTACAACCCCCTGGAAGTGAACGGATTCGATCGGCCCAATATCGTTCCCGGCGTCTCGCTTCAGACCTTCAATTACGGCCGTTCCAAGGACTTCTTTACCGGCAAGACTTCGGTACAGCCGATCCAGTTCACAACCAACGCATTCCAGAACACAGGCCCCTGGGGTCTCGGTACGTCAGAGCGCGCATACCCGCAACTGCGCACGCCGCCGCTGCGCATCGAGAGCTTCGACGCCATCAAGAGATTCAAACTCTGGGAAAACGTGCAGGCCAGCATCCGTGTCGACTACTTCAATGCCTTCAACCGGACGCAACTGCAAGCACCGGATAACAACTCGCTCGACTCGACCTTTGGCCAGATCATTAACACAACATCCCAAATCAGCAACCGGCAGGGACAGGCGACCTTCCGTGTGGAATTCTAGCCTCCTGAAACCGAAGTTCGCATCATCGGCTCCGCTGTCGTCCTGAGCGACGTTTGGCCCGTTCCTGGGCCAAACGGGGTCGAAGGATCTGCGGTTCGGGCCTTCGACTTGTGCAACGAACCTCCCGGACTCCTGGAGAGAAAGCGAACGCAGATTCTTCGCTTGCTACCCTCGAACTGAAGGACGTTTGGGGCTCCGTGCGCTCGGAATGACATTCGCTTTTCTTGTTAACGACTTTCGAGACAGGACACTAGCGGTGAACGCAGAATCGATGCAACCATTCCAGGTCGCTGGACGAGCAATTTTATTGTTGGCAGGCGCGATCTTTTTGAACGCGTGCCAAAGCAGGCAGCCGGCGCCGGCCGCGGCAACTTCTCATCCCGGTTCGGGTCCGGTATTTCCGCTCAAGGTGAGCGACAACCATCGCTTCTTGGTGGATCAGAACAACGTCCCGTTTCTCATGGTCGGCGACACGCCGCAGGGGCTGATGGGACGGCTGACCGGGAAGGACGCGGAAACCTATTTCGCCGATCGTGAGGCGCACGGCTTCAACACCATGGGCTGGATCGACGTGATGTGCGCCGGCCGCGATTATCCGACCAATGTCAACGGCGCCACGCCCGACGGCATCCGCCCCTTCACCGGCTACGTCGCCGGCGGCACGGACTACACGCACTACGACCTGACCAAGCCCAACGAGGCCTACTTCACGCGCCTCGATCACATCGTCCAGATCGCCGCCAATCACCATCAGGCCGTGTTTCTCGATCCCATCGAGACCATCGGCTGGCTGGCCGCGCTGCGCAACAACGGCATGAAGTCCGCGCACTGGTATGGCGATTATCTGGGCAAGCGATATGCTCACTTCGCTAACGTCATGTGGATCAGCGGCAACGATTTCAATAACTGGACCATCCCTTCGGACGACGATCTGGTGCAGGAAGTCGCCAAGGCCATCCGCGCGGCCGCGCCGTCGCAACTGCAAACGGTCGAACTGCATGTCAGGACCAGTTCGTCGATGGACGATCCGCGCTGGGCGATGCTCATCGATCTGAACGGCACCTATACTTACTCGCCGACTTACATCCAGATGCTGCACAGTTACAATCAGAAACCGGTCATGCCGGACTACATGCAGGAGGCGCATTACGAACTGGAAAATGTCGGCACGCCGCCGGACTTCGGAACTCCCAACGTGTTGCGCCGGGAAGACTACTGGCTGATGCTCTCGGGCGGCGTAGGCCAGTTCTACGGCAACAAGTACACGTGGTCCTTCGCCGACGGCTGGCAGAGCCACCTCGACACGCCGGGCGTCGACCAGCTCAGGATCTGGAAGGACTTCTTCTCCGCATATCCTTGGCAGGATCTGGTTCCCGACCAGGATCACGCGTTTCTCACCGCGGGCTATGGGAATTTCGGAAATGTGGATACGAAAGTGAGCGAGAGCGATTACGCCACCGCGGCCGTGACTTCCGCTGGCAATCTTGCCATCGTCTACATGCCGACGACACGCGAGATTACCGTGAACATGGCTGCTTTGAAGGGATCGGCTCGGGCGCGCTGGTTCGATCCCACCAACGGGACGTATCAGGACATCTCGGGCAGCCCGTTCGCGAACAGCGGCAGCCACCAGTTCACGCCTCCCGGCAAGAATCACGACGGCGATGGCGACTGGGTGCTCGCGCTCGACGCGCAATGACGCGTGTTACTCCGGACGCACCAGGATCTTCACGTGCCGGTCTTTCTCGTGCAGCAGCCCATGGTATCCCCTGGCGATGAGAGCGTCGAGTTCAATGCGGTCCGTGATCAACACGTCTCCGCGAAAGCGCGGGTCGGTCATGATCCGGATCGTCTCGTCGTAGAGACCATAGCCGCTCATGCTGCCTGAGACCACTTTCTCACGGTAGACAATGTCGGTGAGGTCCAGCGCCGCGGGCTTGTCGAAGACCCCCATGATCACCAGCCGCCCGCGCGTCCGGGTCAGGCGGCCCGCCATCAGGATTGTCGCAGGCTGCCCGGCGCACTCGATCACCACGTCGAATCCATCGCCATCGGTCAACTCACGCGCGCGCTTCTCGGGGTCTTCGCGGCTGGGGTCGATCACGTCGTCGGCTCCGCATGTTCGTGCCGCTTCGATCCGCCGCCCGGCCACTTCCACGGCCACCACCCGTTTGGCGCCGCGGATGCGTGCTGCCATCAGCGCCATCAGGCCGATGGGCCCGGCGCCCACGATGGCCACGTTGTCGCTTGCGCTCACCTTGCCCTGCGCCACCGCGCGCACCGTTGCGGAAAACGGTTCAACCAGCGCGCCGATCTCGTCGGTGATCGCGTCGCTGAGCCGGTAGCACTGATACGCATTGAGGTTGAGCCGTGACGCCAGCGCCCCGCCGGTCCACGAAGTGCCGAGAAACGCCACGCGGTCGCACTGCGCCATCGACGCGCTGCGGCACCAGCGGCAGGCGAGACAGCCGACGATGGGACACGCAGCGACCCGATCGCCCACGGCCAGCTCCGTGACGCCATCGCCCAAAGCAACCACGCGCCCCGACATCTCGTGGCCGATGATCACCGGCGCCTGCACGCCGGTGAGCGGGTGCGGACGGCCCAGCGGAATATAGAGCGGCCCGCCGAGATACTCATGCAGATCGGTCCCGCAAATGCCGCACCACTCGACCTCGACTTGCACCTGGCCCGGAGGCGGATCGGGTGGATCATTCACCTTTTCGATGCGCACATCTTCGCGTCCATGCCAAACCGCTGCCTTCATCGGGCCTCCTTTCGCACATCTGCGCCGAGCAGCCTCTCCGGGTTCGCCTGCATCATGACCCGGATGTCATCCACGGAGAATCCGCTCGCGTGCAGGCGCTCCGCATACATCCGCAGTCCCTCGGCCGGAGGCGGAGTCTCCGGTTGGCCCAGGTCGGTGGAGATGACCGTTCGCTCCACGCCGGTTGCGGCGATGGCCTGCTCGATGGTCTCGAAGGGCACGCAGCCGCACAGATGCGTGGTCGAAACAAAGCACCGCTCGAAGAACACGTTCTCAAAACGCGCCAGCTTCCTCTGCTCATCCAGTGCGTGATATGTCGGCCCCCACTCCGGATGCGTGACCAGGATCTTCGGCTTGCCCAGCCGCTGTGAGGCTTCAATCAGCATCGAAGTTTCTTCCGGGCTCAAGTGGCCGGTGCCCACAATGCAGCCCGCCTCGCCGGCGGCGCGCAGAATCTCTTCCGCCTCGGGAAGCAATCGCCTGCGCTCGTCCAGAATGCCGATCCCGCCCGCCTCGCGATGGTATTCGCGGTGATTGCGCGCCGACCGGGTCGGCATCCAGATCTGCCGCGCGCCCAACTTCAGCGCCAGATGCACGGCCGCAACGTTGAGTCCGCCGACCGTCTCATTCAGCACCAGCCCGCCATGCACGCGGATTCCCGGCACGCACCGCGATACCAGCCATGCGCGCTCCACCGTAGAGTTCTGGTGGGACTTGATCAGCACCGCCGCCATGCCCGCGTCCCGCGCCGCTTGCGCCAGTTCGAGATCGTTGAAGCGGCGGCGGTCCACGTCCGGCGCACTGTGGACGTGCAGATCGATCGCGCCTTCGAGAAAATCCGGCAGATGATTCAATCCCACGGCGCACCTCGCGTTCTTCTTTCCTGCCGTCTCGAGGCCGGCGGTTTCGGCCCCGTCACTCGTAGATCGCGGGGTCCGGCATGCGCAACGGTTCGCGGTACCAGCGCGTGCGCCCGCCCACGACCAGGAGACCCACTACCAGCCAGATGCTGCCGGCCGTCTTGGCCGGCACGGCCAGCCCCCACCAGATGACCGCGCAAAACAGAAAGCCCAGGGCCGGCAAAATCGCGTCCTTGGCGAAGTTCCTTCGATATCCGGCCGTCTTGCGCACCCAATACTGCCCGAAGACAGCCGCATTCACACCCATGAATCCGAGAAAGGCGCCGAAGTTGAGAATCTCGGCCGTCAGTTCGTAGCTGAGGAACTGCGCCCCGACAAATGCAACAACTCCCAGCAGGATCACGTTGAGATCGGGAGTCTTGTGCACCGCATGCAGGCGCGCGAAGATGCGCGGCGGAAGTACGCTTTCGCGGCCCATGCCGTACAACAGCCGCGCCGCGCCCACCTGCGACGTGAGCCCCGCTCCAATATTGGCCACCACCAGCAGCATCGCCGTCGATTTCAGCAGCAGCGGTCCGCCCACGCGTCCGGTCACGTCGACGAATGCCGTCTCCATGTTGGGAAAGCTCGTGTAATCGGGCCAGACGAGCTGGCCGAGATAGACAAGCAGCCCGCCGAAAAGGCCCGTGAACAGGCACACGCCCACGGCGGCGCGCATCACGTTCTTGCGCGGATTCTTCACTTCCTCGGCCAGCGTGGTCACGGCGTCGAAGCCAAGATAGGTGAGCGCGGCGAACGATGTGGCGCTGGCGATGCGCCGCACGCTGAAGGTCGCGGGGTTGTAAAACGGCAGGGTCGAGAACAGCCCGCCGAATCCTGCCCGAACCAGCAAGTAGCGCACGGAAAGAACGATGAAGGCACCAAGAATGATAAACATGATGACCAGAAGAATCTGGTTGGCGCGCGCCGTGCCGCGAATCCCGCGCAGGTTCGCGAGCGTGATGCCGCCGGCAAAAACTGCGCTGCCCAGCCAGAAGGGCAGCCACGGCAGCGCGCGCTGCAACGCCAGCGTGCCGTAGATGACGCAGAAGACGGGAATCACGATATAGTCGAGCAGCATGGCCCAGCCCGCGCCAAAGCCGATATACGGATGCACTCCGCGGCTCACGTAGGCATAAGCCGAGCCCGCCGAAGGATAGAGCGACGCCATCCTGCCATAGCTGACGGCTGTCAGCACCATCGCCACCATACCGGCAAGGATCGTCACCACCACGTGGCCCCGCGACTGCTGGTCAGCCAGCCCGAACACCGTGGCCGGCGCGCTGGGCGTCACGGCAACGATGCCGTACCAGAACAGGTCGCCCAGCGACAGCACGCGCTGCAGATGGGGTGCGGCGCTCGTCTCCGGCGATGTGGTGACCGGCTCGCTCATGCGTAAATGCTTTCTCCCGTCGATGGTCTGTGGCCGGCCCTCACCGCTCCTTGCGCTGCGGCGAGTATGCCGGCTTGCGCGCGAACCGGTTGCTCTATCGTGCTCTGCCGTGCCGCCACCGAACTATAAGAGAACGATGAAAGTCTGTTGGAATCCTCCAGCAGTGCTTCTGTCTTGCGATCCGCAACGCCGCGGCGAACAGGACTGCCCAACGGCGGCTGGCGCGGTTCTTCCTGTAGCCCGCCTGCAGTTGCGCGCCGATGTCCGGCTCCTCGTCATGAAGTCCACCAGGATGCCGTTCATCGGGCGCGGATGAGAACGCGCCTTTTCCCACGGGCCGGCTTTGTGCGCGCAAGCCGCCATGAGTTCTCGGCCTGCGCGCTGATCTTGCGCATGTTCTGGATGGTCGCCTCGATGTTATAGCGCACATGGGCGCGCATGGCCGCATCCGCCACCGACTGGTCCGTCGAAGAGATCGCCAGGATCAGGTTGGAATGAAAATGCCCGGGAACCGGCGGTTGCTCGCCGACCAGGTCGAACATCGAGTTGTAAAACAGGACGTCGTTGCTCTCGATCAGGTGGCAGAGCGCCAGCGAGCCCGAGCACTCCGCAATGCGCATGTGCAGGTTCACATGAGCATTGTTCACGCGGAGGACAAGCGCGGGACTGTCGGGGTGAGAGTACCGCTTCTCGTAGAGCGCGTCCAGATCCGCCGCCAGATCACGCAGTTCCCTGCGCTCCGCCATGCCCGCACGCTCTGAAAAGAGCCGCGCCGCCTGGCTCTCCAGCGCTTCGCGAACCACGAATCGATCGCGGATGTCAGTCTCGGTAGGGATGCGAATTCGCGTTCCTACCTGCGGCTTGCTCTCGATCAATCCCTCCTGCGTCAGGCGCTGGATCGCATCCGAAACGGGAATGACACTCATTCCGAACTCGACGGCCAGCCGTCTGCGCGAGATGGCCGCGCCCAGAGCAAAGCGCCCCTGAAGAATCTGTTCGCGAATCCTTCGATATGCCTGCTCCGACAACCCTTGCAAGGCTGTCCTGGTTCTGTTTCTCAACGGCGCCGGCATAACTTCGTTCCTTTGAAAATGGTCTTGCGGGCCGAAACGATCGAGCCGGGCAGATTCATGCGTCCGTCCGGGGATGAAGCAGCTACAGGTTGATGATTCCGGAGTGCGAACGGGTCTCCCCCGGCGCTTTCATCAACTCGGAAACCTCGTCTCTACTGCAAGTCTGGTAGAGAATCATAACCAAAGCAGGCGATCCATGTTCCGATTCTTGCAAACTGTCCCGATTCTCTCGCACACGCCATGGTTTCAGTGGCGCCGGGTCGGCCGCTCCGGAGGCGTTGTCCGGCCCCGGGCCCTGTTTGGCTCTGCAAGCGGACCGGGGCGATTTCGCGACCGGCGCCGATGCCCAACCGGGGCGCGGATTTTCAGTTGACAGGCTCCGGAAAAGAATCTACGGTTGTCTTCTGTTATAGCAGTAATCAGAGCGGCGCCGCCGCAATGATCGGCCGATCCCCCGCTCCCGGCGCCAGACCGGCAGGTTCATCCTTCTCGAGGGCACTCATGTCGCACCTTCGGCCAAAGCTTGCGCTCTTCCCGCTCGGCGCCCTGTTGCTGCTGCACACCGCCTACGGGCAGGCAAATCCTCCCATCACCGGACCGCTCAGCGTCTCCGGTAATTCTCACTATTTCAAGGATCCGGGCGGCAGAATTGTCGTTCTGAACGGTTCGCAGACATGGAACACCCTTCAGGACTGGGGTACCGATGGCGCGGCGCAGGAGCTGGACTTTGACGCGTTCATCCGGTTCCTCGCCGGTCACGGGCATAACTTCACGCTGCTGTGGCGCGTGGAGCAGCCCAGGTTTTGCAATCTTCCCGTCAACGCCGGCGCGCCGCCGGAGTTTACCGTCGCCCCGCAACCCTGGCAGAGAACCGGGCCCGGAACAGCCACCGACGGCGGCCCGAAGTTCGATCTCACCAGGTTCGACCCGGCATTTTTCGACCGTCTGCGCAGCCGCACCGAGGCGCTGGACAAGGCCGGGATCTACGCGGGCATCTATCTGTTCACGGGCGAGTTTCTCAATCTCTACCGCTGCGCCACCGACGGCTATCCCTTCACGGGAGCCAATAACGTCAACGGTGTCGATGACGGCTATGCCGGCGGGCCCAGGGGGAACGGCTCCATCGACATGACGGAGACCGACGCGATTACGAAGTACCAGGATGCATTTACAGACAAGGTCATCGACACGCTCAACGACCTTCCCAACGTGCTCTGGATTGTCTCCGAGGAAGCTCCGCCCACTTCGCTCTGGTGGAACAACCACCTCATCGCTCACGTGCGGGCTTACGAATCCCGCAAGAAGTACCGGCATCTCGTCGGTTATGCGGCGCCCATCCGGGTCCCGGATTCGGTGATCTACAACTCCGACGCCGACTGGGTTGCGCCGGGAGCCACCATCTCGCCCACCTCCTCCTGCGGCACAGGCAGGCCGGCCTGCAAGGTGAACGTGAACGACAGCGACCACTCCTACTGGGAGATGTGGCTGCGCACGCCCCAGGAGAATCGGAACTACATCTGGGAAAACACGCTCAACGGCAACTCGGTCCTCTTCATGGATCCTTACCTTGTGTACTATCCCCGGCAGGACCGGAACAATTGTCAGTCGCCGACTCGGGGAATCTGCACGAGCCCTGACACGCGCTATGAGATCTTCAGGAAAAACCTGGGCTACGCGCTGAAGCTGGCCAGCAGGTTGAATCTCGCCAGGGCCTTTCCTCAGCCGTCTCTCAGCTCCACTGGCTATTGCCTTGCGCAAACCCCATCCGCGGGCGCGGAGTATCTCGTTTACTCGCCCAGGGGCGGCAGGTTCGAGGTCGATCTGTCCGCCATGCCCGCATCGAGAAAGTTGTCCGTCGAATGGCTCAACCCGACGACCGGCGAGACGATCCGGCAGGATCCGATCCCCGCCGGCTCCCAGGCCCAGGCGTTTACTCCCCCGTTTGCCGGGGATGCCATCCTGTACCTGGTGGACGCAGCCGGACATGCCGCAGCGAAGATCCGCTAGCGTTCCCGTTGACTGGCGCCCGGTACGATTCATGCCCCGGGTTCTGAATTCCCGGCATTTCGGGGCACCATTTGCATCGTACGTTTTCTGTTGACAACAATGCCTGTGAGCGATAGATTCAACTGAAATTTCAGTAGAGGCGCAACGTTCCCCGACGACAACACAGCGTCGACCGTGAACCGCGGAACGGTGGAACCGGAATCGGGTCCGGGGCTTCGGAATTACGATGAAAGGTGAAGGGCGGTTTTTCGGTCACGAGCCGCCCTGCTTCGCCGCAAGGACGGCGGTCCTTGACATCATCGATGGAAAGCAGGGCACGAATTTGGAGTCCGGGTTATCTACGCCGGCACTTTTACTCGACCTTAAGGTAATGGAGTCCAACCTCGGAAAGATGGCAGCCTTCTTTCAGGAAGGGCCAACGAGGTTGCGCCCTCACTACAAGAACCACAAGTGCGTCGCCCTCGCCAGACGGCAGATGGAATGCGGCGCGATCGGGATGAGCTGCGCGACTCTCGGCGAGGCGGAAGTGCTGGTGAGGAGCGGCATTCCCGGCATCCTGCTGGTCAACGAGATCGCGGGGCCGGTCAAAATCGATCGCTTTGCCGAGCTCTCGCGGAATACCGATCTGATCGTCGCGGTGGACAACGGTGGCACCGTCGCTGCCCTGGCTGCCGCTTCAGCCCGGCACAACGTGCAGTTGAGCGTCGTTGTTGACGTGGATACGGGTTTGAAACGCTGTGGAGTGGCGCCCGGAGAGCCGGCGCTGGCATTGGCGCGGAGCGCCGTGGCGCACGGCCTGCGGTTGCGCGGCGTATCGGGCTATGAAGGCCACTGCGGCCGCATGGCGCCGGGCGCGGACAAGATCGCGGCCGCGCATCGCGCGATGGAGCTGCTGGTCGGCACCGCCGGCCTGCTGCGGTCCCACGGATTGCCGGTTGAGATTGTCAGCGCGGGAGGAACGGGAACCTATGCCATCTCGGGAAGATATCCGGGAGTTACCGAGATCCAGGCCGGATCCTATCTCGTGATGGATACCGATTACCGCACGGTGTGCACCGACTTCGATCTGGCACTGAGCGTGCTCGGCACCGTCGTCTCCCGGACCGGAAACGAGCGCCTTGTTCTCGATGTCGGCCTCAAGGCCATCAGCGCGGAGCGCGGTATGCCGGTCTTGAAGAATCTTCCTGGCGCGTGCCTTCGCCGCCTCAATGCCGAGCACGCCATCGTTGAGATACTCGACCCCGATCTGCCCGCGCAGGTCGGCGATCGGCTTGAGATATGGGCTCATTATAGCGACGCTACGATCAACCTCCATCGCCGCATGTACGGGGTCCGCGATGGAAAGGTGGAAGAGACGCTCGCTGTGGAGGGTTGAAAGAACGCGGATGTGGCGCAATGAGAAAGAATCGCCGGATTGGCCTGTTCTTCCTGGCTGGGTGCGGCGAAATCCGCCCGGGCCGGGTCTCCTTGATGTGCATGCTCTTCCGGTTTGCGCGCATCAGCCTGGCTCATTTCTTGCCGGATAAGGAGTATGGGAGCTATGAAAGTCCTGAAGGGCGGACTGATTGGATGCGGATTCTTTTCCCGGCATCATCAGGAGGCATGGCGGCGGATGCCGGATGCCCGGATCGTGGCCGCGTGCGATCCCTGTATAGAAAGAGCCAGGGCGGCGGCGCCGAAGGCTTACTTCTCGGCCGAAGAGATGTTGAGCGCGGAGGATCTGGATTTTGTCGACATTGTCACCCGTTCTTCCGGGCATCTTGAGCTGGTTTCGCTCGCCGCCAGGAAAGGTGTCGCCGTGGTCTGCCAGAAGCCCCTGGCCCCCGATTGGGAGAGCGCCTGCCGCATCGTCGAGATTGCCGGCAGCCACCGCGTGCGGCTCATGATTCACGATAACTGGCGGTGGCAGCCGTGGTACCGCGCCGCCAACCGGATCATAGCTCGTGGCGATATCGGAACACCGCTCGGTTACGGCTTTCGCTGCCGATGGAAGGACGGCGGAGGCGACGAACCCTACCCCAGGCAGGCCTACTTTCGCGACCTTCGCCGCCTCATCATCGATGAGACGCTCGTGCATCATATCGACACGGCAAGGTTCTTGTTCGGAGATATCTCTTCCGTCTACGCCGAAGCAAGGCAAATCAACCCCGGCATTCGCGGCGAGGATCGCGCGATCCTGGCACTGATGCACTTCAACGGAGTTATGGGATGGATCGACGGTCACAGCTTTCTCAGCCATGACGATCCCGGCCCGTCCATCGACGAGGCGATCTTCGACGGGGAGTCCGGTTCGATCCGCGTGACTTCGCTCGGAGAGATCTGGTCCGGGCACCGCAAGATCTGGACGGACGACTTCTCCATCGGCTACCGCGGGGACAGCGTCCATGCCGCACTTGCCCACTTCATCCACTGCCTCGAGACGGACGAGAGCTTTGAGACCGGGGACCGCGAATACCTTGAAAAGACATTCGCCGTTGTCGAAGCGGCCTACACGAGCATCGCCGCAAGTCGCCGTGTCCAAACGGCGGAGATCGTGGCCTCCATTATGCCGTGAAATGATCTCGCGCCGCTTGCCGCTCTTCGGGGTAGCCGCTCAGTTTCCCACTCGGGCCCGGCAGCATCCGGCGCGACGGCGAAGGCCGCGACTCGGAAGAGCCGGCCGGCAGAACTTCACCTTCGCTCCTGAACGACAGGTCGATCTGAACGAACCTGGTGCCGAAGAAGGGACTCGAACCCCCACACCCTTGCGAGTACATGGACCTGAACCATGCGCGTCTGCCAATTCCGCCACTTCGGCACGGGATAAAGGGCCGGGCGGGCGCCCGGCCGGCAGCAATATTGAGTCTCGCAAAACGGGGGTGCGGAGTCAAATCGCATTCGATCCGGCGTTTGCGGCGCAATTGTGCGGGAATGTAGCATCCGGTTGTGCCCTCGCTCGAGACTCCGGTGATGTACGTGCGCGGCGTCGGTCCGCGGGTGGCGGAACTGCTGGCCGCCAGGGGCATTCAGACCGCCGAGGACCTGCTCTACCACCTTCCCTTCCGCTATGAGGACCGGCAGAATCCGCGCAGCCTGGACGAGCTGAAGCCGGGCGAGACGGCCAGCGTGATCGCCGAAGTGCGCGGCGCGGCGCTCTTGCGCACGCGGCGAATGCCGCTCTTCGAGATCACGGTGGGCCAGGGGCGGCTGGCGCTCAAGTGCATCTGGTTCAACGCGACGTACCTCAACGGCAAGTTTCACGCCGGCCAGACAGTGGCCGTATACGGCAAGGTCGAGCCCTCGCGATCGTCGAGCAACCTGAAGATGATCCAGCCGCAGTTCGAGATTTTGCCCGACTCGAGCGACGACGCGGAAACGCGACTGCTCGAGGTGGGGCGCATCACGCCGGTCTACGAATCGCTTGGCGGCTCGCGACTGGCCTCGCGCTGGCAGCGCAAGGTGATCTTTCATCTGCTCGAGGGCATGCGCGGCTCCGTGCCCGAGTGCCTTCCGCGCGAGATGCTGGCGCGGCTCGAGCTGCCCGGCCGCGAGCAGGCACTGCGCGAAGTGCATTTCCCGGCTGAAGGAACGCCACTCGAGCAGTTGCAGAGCGCCGCAACGCCCGCGCACCGGCGGCTGATCTTCGAAGAGCTGTTTTTTCTCGAGCTGGGACTCGAGCTCAAGCGCCGGCGCATGCGCAAGCGCGCGGGCATCGCTTTCGGGACCAGCGACAAGGTGCGCGAAGCCGTTCGCGAGGTGCTCCCGTTTCATCCTACCGCGGCGCAAAAGCGCGCGCTGGGCGAAATCGTCGGCGACATGCGCCAGCCGAGCCCCATGCGCCGGCTGCTGCAGGGCGATGTGGGTTCGGGCAAGACCATCGTCGCCCTGCAGGCGATGATCGTGGCCATGGAGAACGGCTACCAGGCGGCATTGATGGCGCCCACGGAGATCTTGGCCACGCAGCACTATCTTGCCGCGCGCAAGCTGCTGGAGCGCTCGTCGCGCAAGCCGCGCATGGTGCTGCTCACCGGCTCGCTCGAAGACGACCGCAAGCGCCGCGCGCGCGGGCAGATCAATCGCGGCGAGGCGCAGCTCGTCATCGGCACGCATGCGCTGATCGAGGAGAAAGTCGAGTTCGACCGGCTGGGCCTGGTGGTGGTCGACGAACAGCACCGATTCGGCGTGCTGCAGCGCTTCAGGCTGATGAAAAAACCCAACCAGCCGGAGCCCGACGTGCTGGTGATGACGGCCACTCCCATTCCGCGCACGCTGGCGCTCTCGCTTTATGGCGATCTCGACGTCAGCATCCTCGACGAGCTGCCGCCGGGCCGCACGCCGATCGTGACGCGCCGCGTGCCCGACGAACGAGCCGGCGAGGTGTGGGATTTCGTGCGGCGGGAAGTCGAAAAGAAGCGCCAGGCATACATTGTCTATCCTGTCATCGA
This sequence comes from Acidobacteriaceae bacterium, assembly GCA_030039035.1. Lineage (GTDB taxonomy): Bacteria > Acidobacteriota > Terriglobia > Terriglobales > Acidobacteriaceae > Telmatobacter. The sequence continues at coordinate 25,671 of JASHQQ010000251.1, forward strand.
AGGAACGAAGGAAGACCATCCGGAGCTGGATTTCTCGCGCGACGATCCTGACGCAGGCACTGGACCGCCGGTTCAATCTGGTTCCAGGCGCACTGCGAAGAGTGGAACGGCGGAGCTGTTTCCGGGCTCGGCGCAGGAGGCGAGTCCCGGCGCCAGATCGGGGTTGAAGTCGGCTACGGAGATGTACGAGAAGCTCGGCGCCGGTCCGCTCGCCGGGCTGCGCGTCGCACTGCTGCATGGCCGCCTCGACGCCGATGAGAAGGAGACTGTCATGCGCCGCTTCCAGCGCGGCGAGATCGACGTGCTGGTGGCGACGACCGTGATCGAAGTCGGAGTGGATGTGCCCAATGCAACCGTCATGGTGATCGGGCACGCCGAGCGCTTCGGCCTGGCGCAGTTGCACCAGTTGCGCGGACGCGTGGGCCGCGGCGCGGCGCGCGGCTACTGCGTGTTGATGACGGGCGAGCGGATCTCGCCGCAGGGCGAAGAGCGGCTGAACGCCATGGTGCGCACGCAGGACGGATTCGAGCTCGCGGAACTGGATCTGGTGCAGCGCGGTCCCGGCGAGTTCTTCGGCACGCGGCAAGCCGGCTTGCCCGATTTCCGTGTGGCCAATCTGGTGCGCGACCGGAAGTTGCTGGAGCTGGCCAAAGTGGAAGCCGCTCGATTCGCGAATGCGAACGGTTCCGATGCCGATGCCGGACGCGAGGGAACCGATGCCGAGCGCGCGCGCGTGTGGGCGCGACTCAAGGAAGCCTGGCAGCGAAGGTACGGCCTGGTTGAAGCGGGATAAACCCGCTGGCGCTCACGCTGCCTCGAAGGCCCCGAACTCCTGGATCGTCTCCACAGGAAACGTCTGCACTTCCAGGTCCACGCTGGCGATCTCGTTGGCGCAGTCGTCGGGATGATTGCATGTGCATTGGCACAGCTCGGTGAGCCGGATGTGCGCGGCCGGGCTCAGTTCCACTCCCGCGGCGATGAGGATGCTGTAGATTTCGACGCAGGCCCGCCGTTCAAACTCGAAGAGCACGCTCACCGTGCCGGCGTCGTTGGCACCGCGGCTCAGGACCCAGCCGCCGCAGCCAAGGATCGCTCCGGTCAGCGTTTCGACGAGGTGCATCGGCTCTTCCGCGGAGATCCCCTTCATTTCGAGCGACCAGGGCGCGGCCTTCACTGCCTGGGCATCGGGGATGCGCGCTGTCCGCCTCATACCTTGGCATATCGGACGCCGACGGAATCGATTCACGTTTGTGCGGCAGTGGAACGCCGTTTGACCGGGAATGGTACATCCCGCTTCACGATCCGGTTGCTGCTACAACGCCGGTAATTGGACCCTCCTGCGCAGACGGCGGAAGTGGTCCGGATGGGGAATGCTGCCGACCGGTTCCCGAAATTCCATGAGGCGCTTCAGGGGCGTTTCAGGGTGTCTTTTTTCTCGCGGAAAAGCCACCCGGCGAATTCGCTTCGCCCTGCACGATCCCAAGAAACGGTTTGGACCGTTTCACGAAATGGTTTGTTCTCTCTTGCGGCGCTCGGGTTCCCGGCTCCTTCCAACCCGGCGACGAAAACCTGTCGCTCCAACCCAGGAAGCAAGAACAGCTTCTTGGGGACCCCGGCCGCCAGGGCCCCGGGAAATAAGGTCGCGTCGACTCAAGGATTGCGGCGTCGGATACAGAATTCCCCAAAACGGTGTAGGGTGAAATCCAGCATGATTGTCGGCTCCGGCATCGATATCACCGAGGTGCGCCGCATCCAGAAGGTTGTGGAGCGATACGGCCCACGCTTCCTCGATCGCGTATATACCGCGGCGGAGCAGGCTTACTGTCTTGGCAGGCGCAACGGCGCCGAAAGCCTGGCCGCACGGTTCGCCGCCAAAGAGGCCGCTGCGAAAGCCCTCGGCACGGGAATCAGCCACGGCGTGACCTGGTCGGAGATCGAGGTGGTTCGCGACCCTCGGGGAAAGCCCGGCCTGCGCTTCCATGGCCGCGCCGGCGATCTCGCCACGCGCCTGGGAGTGACCAACGCCGCGCTCTCGCTCACTCACACCAGCGAACATGCCATGGCCAGCGTGGTGCTCGAGGACGGCCGCTGATTCGCCCCGGTTTTGATATTCTGGGGGCGACGGGAGACCGGTCCGACTCGGCAACGGCAATTCCCGGGTTGCTGTGGCCCTTCGGATTCTGTATCGCGTTGCCGCTCTCCGATGGTTCCACCCCGACGACGAAGACCTGTCTTGGGGACCCCGGAGGTCGCGTCGACCCGGGTGCATAGGCTTCGGGATACAGTGACTCAGGAATTGCGATAGGGGAGCAAGGTGCCAAGCCGCAAAGAAATCCAGTGGTCACAACTGAAGGTTGGATTGCTGGTCCTTGTGGCCATGGCCGTGCTGATCGCGCTGATCTTTCTGATGTCCGGCAGCACCGGTGGTCTGTTTGCGCAAAGGATCATCCTGCGCTCCTACTTTCCGAATGCAGCGAACCTGAAACAGGGCGCGCCGGTCACGCTGGAGGGCGTGACCATCGGCAACGTGACCCATATTCACGTGGTTCCTTCGCGAGAACCGACGCCTGTCGAAGTCATCATGCGCGTCGGCGCAGAGTTTCTTAACGGAATCCATACCGATTCGACCACCTCGATCACGCAGGCCGGCGTGCTGGGCGACAGCTTCGTCGATATCGATTCGTTAAGGGCGACGGGGCCGCGCCCGGGGAACAATGCCGAGCTCAAGGCCGGCGGAGCGCCGAGCCTTCAGGACGTGATCCGCACCAGCCAGTCGTCCATTCAGGATATCGACGTGCTGATCATCAAGCTCGACACGCTGATCGACACGCTCAACTCGCGCCGCGGCACTTTTGGCGAGTTCATCAACGATCCCGAGCTGTACAGGAAGATTTCGCAGGTCGCCACCGATTTTCATACCATTGCAAGCACCATTGCCGAAGGCAAAGGCACCGTGGGCAGATTGGTGAAGGACGAGACGCTCTATAACCATCTCGACTCCGCCGTGGAACACATGGATCACATTACGGCGGGGCTGGACCAGGGCAATGGGAGCATGGGCAAATTCCTCCACGATGACGCCTTTTACAACAATCTGAACGCCACCGTGCGCAGCACCCACGATCTCGTCGCCGGCATCAATGAAGGTCACGGCGCCATCGGCAAGCTGGCCAGGGATCCTGCCTTCGCGAAGAAACTCGACGATACCGTCTCCCATCTCGACGAGCTTCTCAGGGACATCGACGAAGGCAAAGGCACGCTGGGACAACTGGCGGTGAACCGCTCTCTCTACGAGCACTCCGATCAGACGATGGAGCAGGCGCGCGATTTCCTGAAAGGATTCCGCGAGAACCCGAAGAAGTACCTGACGATCAATATGAAGATTTTCTAGGTGATTGAACCTCTGCATCTGTACCTTCCCGGCGCCACATCCTTGCGGCGTCTTTTATTGCTCGCCGCAAGGGTGGGAGGAACAGATTCCCGTGGCCCAAGGCCTGGTGACCGGCTGCCCTTGACGATCGGGCTTTTGCAAGCCTATCCTTCGCTGCAAAGCTTGCGATGACGTTTCCTGGCAATCCCTCTCTCAAATATCTTTCCGTCGCCATCCTTTTCTGCGCAGCGCCGGTTGCATTTGCCGATGGAGCACAGGACGTGGTGTGCAGCGGAGGATTCGGCAGTTTCCATTTCAGGTTCGGGACCGGCGTGACGGTTTCAGTAGGCGCCCAAAGGCACGCCGGATTCGCCGCGCACGCATGCGAAGCCAGGCTCGAATGGGAGAAACAGAACCTGGTTGCCGAATCCGGGGCGTGGCAGGTGGATATCGATGCGCTGGGTGCCGATCTGGGATTGGGTTCGCCCGTTGTGGCGTTCCAAATCAGGAAAACCGATATCGATGGCTTCATGAGATACGAGATCTGGTCGCTCCGGAAACCGCCCCGGCGGCTCAGCGTCCTTGCTGGAGGCGATTGGTATGGCGCAGCAGACACCCATCTCGACGGCCGGGTGGAAATCTGGACGGACGACGCCAAAGCGATCAATGGGTTCGATGACATTCCCCCCGGCGCGCTTGATTTTGCTCCGCCGGTCGTATTGCGATTCGAAGACAAGAAGCTGATCGATGTCAGCGCGGAGTTCCAGCCCGAATACGATCGCCGCATTGACGCACTTCGGGCGCAGCTCGATATCCGTCAGCTTGCCGACTTCAAGGCCAGCGATGGAAAGTTGAAATCCCTTTACCCGCCGACGCCGGAAGAGTGGGCTCGATTGCGGGCGACGAAGGTCAAGGTACTGGAGATCGTCTGGTGCTATCTGTATAGCGGCCGCGACCGGCAAGCATGGGAAGCGCTCGGGCAAATGTGGCCCGCTTCGGACGTTGACCGGATTCGCGCCGGAATTCTCAGTGCCCGGGCTCAGGGCATCCGGCGCGAGGTAGAGGGAGTTTCCTCAGGTCCCCCAGGATTGCTGACGCACCCCAAGATGAAGAGAGTTACGGTTTTTTATCCGCCGACGCAGGCTGCCACAGGCTCATACGACCTTGCATGGGCTTACGCTCCCGGCATGAGCGGTCCCGGCAAACCTGACCGCACGTTCAGCGCAGATACGTTCCCGGTCAAAATCCTCATGGATCGCCCCGTTCCGCCGGATGGCTCCAGCGTTTCGCTGCGAGCCGAAGTGCCGGTAGAACTGGTCATCGATTCCGCCGGGAAAGTCCGGTCGGCAAAAGCGATTGCGAACCCCGACGACGATCTGATCCGGGCCACAGCCGGCTGGAAGTTCATTCCGGCGTTCCGGGACGGCAGTCCGGTCGCCAGCCGCATTCGGATGGGTATCACGCCATTCCAATAGGGGGTCACGGTTTGAACCGGAATTTCTTTACTCTCGCCGCCGCCGTCCTTCTGCCCGCAAGCGCCGCTGTTTTCTTCGGGGCCCGCGGGACAACCGCTGTGCAGGCTGCGCCGGCAGACGAGCCTGCGTATGACCAGAGCGGGAATCTCTTGCCGCCGTCCGATTATCGCGAGTGGGTGTATCTCTCCTCGGGTCTCGACATGAGCTATAGCCCGAAGAGCTCCGGAGACATGGAGATGTTCGACAACGTCTTCGTCGATCCGCGGGCCTACGCCAGGTTCGTTGCGACCGGCGCCTGGCCTGACAAGACCATGCTGGTCCTCGAATCGAGAGAAGCAAAAAACAAAGGCTCGATCAACCTGCACGGCCATTATCAGGGCACGGGACTCATGGGCATCGAAGTGCATGTGAAGGACGAGGCGCGTTTCCCCGGCGCCTGGGCGTTTTTCGACTTCGACTCGCCCACAGTGCATGGAACGCTGATTCCGCGGAAAGCGCCTTGCTATTCCTGCCACGCCGCTCACGGCGCGGTGGACACAACGTTCGTTCAGTTCTATCCGACGCTGCTGCCCATCGC
>JASHQQ010000252.1 GCA_030039035.1 Acidobacteriaceae bacterium
GCGCGAGGCGCGTCGCTGGTTCTCACCGCGGGTGGAACCGGACTGGGCCCGCGCGACCGCACGCCGGAAGCCACGCGGCGCTTGATCGATCGCGAAGTTCCAGGTCTGGTGGAAGCCATGCGCTCCCTGGGCGCGGCGCGCAATCCGTTCGCGTGGCTTTCCCGCGGCGTCGCCGGGTTGAAGGGCCACACGCTGATCGTGAACCTGCCGGGCAGCCGCCGCGGCGCAGAGGAAAGCCTCGGCTCAATTCTCAAGCTGATCGCCCATGGCCTTGAGGTCGCGGCAGGCGGCCAGAACCATCCATAGAGTCTGCGCCGGATGGCCGATCGGGAATCGCGGTTGCGCGGAGATCTGAGAGTTCGGGGAAACGATTACCAGAAATACGCGGAGAAGATTCGCCCCGGTATCGCGGCCGGGATTCGGAATCCGAAGCAAATCTCGCGTTTCCAATGATTCCGGTGAGTTTTTCCCCCACGGTGACCGTCAGAAACAGCGGGAAAGCGTAAAATGGCTTCACCTGTGAGCCCAACGCGAAACCACGCAGCCGATCGTCGCCGGCCGGGGGCGGTCAGCATCCGCGAAGTGGCCCAGCGCGCCGGCGTTTCCATTGCCACGGTTTCGCGCACGGTCAACCGCATCCCGTCGGTCAATCCCGAACTGGCAAGGCGCGTCTGGCAAGCCATCGACGAGGTCGGCTATCTGCCCAACACGCAGGCGCGGGCGCTGGTCTCCGGGCGCAGCCGCATGCTCGGACTGATTGTTTCCGAAATCACCAATCCCTTCTTTCCCGAGCTGGTGCAGGAGTTCGAAAATCTGGCTGTGGCGCAGGGCTACGAGGTGTTTATCGGCTCGACCAACTACGATCCCGTACGCACCGAATCGCTCATCCGCCGCATGTTGCAGCGCAGCGTGGATGGCGTTGCCGTGATGACCTTCGGCATCGAGGAGGATCTGGTGCAGAAGCTGGTCGAGCGCGAGTTCCCGCTGGTCTTTGTCGACGCCGGACCGGACCTGCCCAACATTCGCGTGCTCAAGGTCGACTACGGCGAAGGCATCCGCCAGGGAGTGCAGCATCTGGCCGCGCTCGGCCATCGCAGCATCGCCTTCATCACCGGGCCGCTCTACATGCGCTCAGCCGTTGCGCGGCGCGATGCCTTCGTCAAATCCATGGCCGAAATCGGGCTCACCGCGCCGGCGGAACACATCGTCGAGGGCACCCACACCATGGAGGGCGGCATCGCTGGCATGGAACGTTTGCTGGCCCTCACCGAGCTGCCCACCGCCGTGATGTGCTCGAACGACATGACCGCCATCGGCGTCCTGCACGCGCTGTTTCGCACCACGCACAAGGTTCCCGAAGAGATATCCGTCGTGGGCTTCGACGATATTCACCTCGCCCAGTTCGCGCTCCCTCCGCTCACCACTGTGCAGATGTCGTGCAAGGACCTGGCGGCGGCCGCTGTGGAGGGACTGCGCGCCGGCATCGAGCCGGACCATTCCCGCGCCGCCACAAAACAGTGGCGCATTCCCACCCGGCTGGTGGTGCGCCAGTCCACGGCCTTCCCGCGCGGAACGCTTCCCGCGCTGATGCAGAATGCGCTTCGCGTTCCGCGGTCGGGCGGTGTGAAGTAGACCTTTTTGCGGCATGGTACAGCAGGAATGCAGGATCGCTTCTCCGGTCCGGATCGCCACGGGATGGAGGCGGCGCCGGCATGGCAAACTGGAAACGATGCCTGCCGATCCCAACCCCGAACCCGCCGGACAGGGCCGCACCATTACCACGCTGAGAAGCCGCGAAGTCTATCGCAACCCGTGGATGCGTGTGCGCGAGGACGAGATCCTGCGCTCCAACGGGCAAAGGGGCATCTACGGCGTGGTCGAAAAAGACGACGCGGCCATCATTCTGCCGATCGATGAAGGCCGCATCTGGCTGGTGGAGCAGTTCCGCTACACCATCCAGGAACGGGCACTGGAACTGCCGCAGGGCAGTTGGGAGATGACCATCGATTCACCCGAGGAACTCGCCCGCGGCGAACTGCGCGAAGAACTGGGCCTCGAAGCGGCCACCATGACCTGGCTGGGATCCCTGTGGATTGCCTACGGCTTCAACCGGCAGAAGCAGCACGTCTATCTCGCGACCGGCCTTACGCACAGCGAAAGGCAGCCCGACCCGGAGGAGCACGATCTCGCCATCCATTGCATCGCCGTGGACGACTTCGAGCAGAGGATGCTCGACGGCAGGGTTCGCGATGGCTGCACCCTGGCCGCGTGGGGTTTGTACCTGTTATGGAAGGCACGCGAGCGCACGGCCCGCTGATGCCGGGTCTGTGCTGTACGGAACTCCCTCGATTCCGCTAGGCGCGCCCCGTTTTACCAGCGGTACACGGTCAACTCATCCAGATACACATTGCCCCACGTCTTGCCGCCGCTGTCTCCGTCGATCTGAAAGTTCGTGATGTCCGAGGGACCCCACCCCAGTTCGTATCCCGAAAAGACGGTAAAATTCAGGCCCTGCTCCGCTCCATCGAGCCACACCGAGTGATAGGTCACCCAACCGGAATCGTTGCGCGAAAACCGGATCTGCACGTGATGCCACTGGTCGGCGCCCCACGTGTGCACGTTGCAGGGCGCGTAGGAATGCAGCCAGGTGTCCCACGATTTCGTGGGCGACCCTCCGTTGACCGAGTAATCCCAGCGATCGACCCAGCTATCGCACTGGAATCCCATGATGACGGTCTCGCCATTGGAGATCGTCTGGTTCAGGTCGAACTCGAGGTTCGAAATCCCCGCCGCCGAGCCGGCGATGTACACCCATGCATCGTAGAAAAAGTTCTGCGATGTCGTGTCGTCGCCGAACTGGACCGAGTATCGTTCGCCGCCGAAGTCGCGGAACTCGTTCGCGAACAGGCGCGCGGCGCCGGTCAGCGATGGATTGCCGGTCAGGCTCATGGTGCCGCTCGACCAGCCGGCGGTTCCGCCGTCGTGAGCGGCGATCCAGTTGTCCAGCGTCTGGATGCTGCTGACCTTCACCGCATCGGGGGGGATCACGGAGGTCGCGCCGGCGGTTACTTCCACCGAAACATCGGTCACGCAGACGCCTCGGGCGTTGTTCCAGGCTTTCACGTGAACGGTATGCCACCCGCTCGGGGCGCTCACCGGGCCATCCATGGTCTGTCCGGCAAAGATCGCCGTGTAGGTGCTGTTATCGAGCGAGAAGCCGACGTAAGTCACCGGGCGCGCCGAGCACGTGCCCGAATCCGTTGTGAGGTTGAAGGGAGATGCGACCTGCTCCCCGTTGGAAGGCCGGGTCACGACGGTCTGCGCCAGCGACGGAACCGCCGCAAAGACTGCGAGCATCGAAACGAAAGTGAGATTTTGCACGAATTTCATCCAGGTTCCTTTTTGTACCGGAATGGCGCCCTACGGGCGGTCGAACAGAGTCTCCTGTCGAATCGAAACAACAGGCGACGGGTCGAGCCTGCGTGTTTTTGCGCCTGCCGCCACCGCGCCGATTGCGCAGCATGCGGCCAGGCAGGGATCGGGCATCCGTCTCGCGAACGAGGCATGAAGCGGCATCGGCGGCCCGGGCCCCGGACACACCGTTCCCTTCAGCGCTCGTGGAGAACGCCGCTACGATCTTCAGATTTTCAGGTGGGCTGTCCTGAGCCTGAGCCGAAGCGTTCCGCTCAATCCGTGCAGCTCAGAAGTCCTCTTTGACAAATGGCTCCGGCAACCCTTGAGCTCTTGCGGCCCGGCGCCGGATATTGCCTTTTGCATCGTGCAACACAATTCGAACGAGATCCGCATGCGGCGCACCGATCCGGCCGCGATCTCTCGGATTCATGAATGACATGACCGACAGGCAATCGGCCACTTCGGGGATTGAAAGAATTTTTTCATGCCCGCGGGGTTTTCGCAAGGACTCATTCTAAGGGAGGAGCAGGACTCTGGCGAACACAGAACGGTGGAACGGCTCTATCGGGTTCGCGGCAAGCCAACTGTCCTTCCGGAGACAAAGTAAAGCTGCTGAAAAACATTCGCCTCGAAAAGACTCCGCGCCCGGGTCCGTTTACGGACGTCTTCTGCGAGGGCAGAGACTGCCCGATACACCCTCAACATCTCCGGTACGATGACCCGCTCGGAGGGCGATTCGCGGACGAACGCGTTGCAGAGTTCACGCATGACGCCTTCCACTGTTCCATGATGGATATTGGGATCGTCTCCGGCGAGGTCGCTGAGAGACTTTGAAAGGCGCCGGGGAACAGATTCGAAGACGAACCAGTCGTGTGGCTTTGCGTCGATCTTTGCTGACGCGACGGCGCGGCCAAGCTCGAACGGCATATTGAATCGTGGAGTCACTGGCGGATGGCGATCCAGTTGAACCCTCGAAAGATCGTGAATCGAATAACGGCAGCTCCGAATGAGCTCCACGATTTTATCGAGACGGTTTCGGCCGCCCGGGATCTCAATCGTTGCCCGAGGCGTGAGACCGAGGTGAACGAGGCCGGTAATATAGGCCAAGTAGAGACGACGGAAAGGGTCGTCATAGGGAATATTCAGGAAGACGGTTCTTCCAGGTTGTCTATGGAGTGCCTTTTCTACCGCGGGAAGACTTCCTCCGGTCGCTGATTGAGCTGGTCTTCATGGATCGGGAAGATCCGGAGCGGACCTGGGAGGAGGGCGTGGTTCGATGCTTCGCACCATAGGCATCGACCAGCCGGATCAAAGATTCCTGTTTGGCATTGGATAAGCCGTATTCCCTTGCGATCTCTTCAAGAGTCGGCATCGGTGTTCTGATGACTACGGAGTGCGCCATTTGTTTTCAGGATACAACGATCAGCAATTCTTCGCGTCAGCCATTTGCAGCATTTTCGAGTCTACGGCCTTTCCTTCACCGGAATCCAGCGCGAGGGATAGGGCGGCCCGATGTATTCGGCGCGCGGGCGGATGAGCCGGTTGTCGTCCAGTTGCTCGATCACGTGAGCGGTCCAGCCCGCGATGCGGCTCATGGCGAAGATCGGTGTGTAGAGATCGATGTCGATGCCCAGGATCTTGTACGTCGAGGCCGAATAGAAATCGACATTAGCGTTCAGGCCCTTCGCGGTTTTCACGTAGAGCTCGATGGCGCGCGACATCTCGAACCATTTGCTTTGGCCGGCGTCTTTGCCCAGTTGCTCACTCATACGGCGCAGGTGCGTGGCACGCGGATCTTCGGTCTTATACACACGGTGTCCGCAGCCGGGAACCTTCTGCCTGGCGGCGAGCATGATCTTGACGTATTCCACAGGGTCGGCTCCGGCCTTCTCGATGGCATAGAGCAGGCGCATCACGGCTTCGTTGGCGCCGCCATGCAGCGGACCCTTGAGCGCGCCGATGGCCCCGGTAATGGCGGAGTGGACGTCGGAGAGCGTGGCGGCGATCACCCGCGCGGCAAATGTCGATGCGTTCAGTTCATGATCGGCGTGCAGGATCAGCGCGATGTCCATCGTCCGGATCGCGGTGTCGGAAGGCATCGCGCCGTTCAGCATCCACAGGAAGTTGGCCGCGTGCGTCAGCGACCGGTCGGGCGCCACTATCTCCAGCCCCTTGCGGATCCGGTCGTAGATCGCCACGATCATGGAGATCTGCGAAGTCAGCCGGTAGCTCTTGCGAACGTTGGCGTCGTGGGAGTTGTCCGCCTCGTCGGCGTCGTAAAAGCTCAGCGCCGAAACCGCGGTGCGCAGCACCTCCATGGGCGTGGCCGATTTGGGGAAACCACGCAGCATGTCGACGATGCGCTGGTCGAGTTCGCGCGACAGCGCCAGTTGCGACTGGAACTGGCGCAGTTCGAACTGGTTGGGCAGGATGCCGTTCCACAGCAGGTACGTGGTCTCTTCGAAGGTCGAGTTTACGGCCAGCTCGTGGATATCGATTCCGCGATAGGCGAGCACGCCGGCCTCGCCATCGATCCAGCAAATGCCCGAATTGGCGGCGACAATCCCTTCCAGACCTTTTCCCGCAACGGCAGTCGACATAGACCCTTTCCCGCTCCCTGGCGGCGATTTCTTCCTCAATGCGGCATGCGGCCGGACACGGGTTTGACGCCCGGCGCGAAAACTGTGGCAAATCTCTTTATAGACCAGCGATTCGATGGTTGTCACCGCGCCGGCGGCCGGGGGGCAGATCCGGTCGTCCATGGCGGACGGTCCCGATTCCCAAAACCTCGCGGCGAGGCCCTCACTTTTTCGCGACATCGCACCCTCTTCCGCTATTCTGGTATTTCCCCGAGGAACGCCCGGAGCCGTCGCTGCGGGCTCGGAGCTCAGGGCCCGCATCGCAGCCGCACCATCGGAGATTCAGGGGAAAGATTCGTCGTGGCGTCAGCCAATCTTCCGGAGCGCCCCGGCGACGGCGCCGCGCACCGCGGCCGCCAAGGAGACGAAGGGCAGACCATGAGTGGAGACGAAGAGCGGACCATGAGCGAAGAAGTCGACAATGTTCCCCGAACCTATTCCGGCGCATTGCTGGCGGCGATCGCCGTTGCGCTGGTGGCGGCGATCGCCGGCCTCATCTGGAGCTTTACTCTGGCCGGCCGACTGTCGCGCCAGGAAACCGCGATGGCCGAGGCCAATCAGCGCAACGCCAGCCTCGAGGCGGACCTTCGCGAGACCAACGCCCGCCTGAAAGTGGCCACCGACGAGCTGGGCAACTCGCTCGGTCTCACGCAGAAACAGATGGACGCCCGCGCGCAGGAACTGATGCGGCGTGAAGCCGCCGACAACGCGCGCCTGGAAACGGCACAAAAAGCGACCGCGCAACAGGTCAGCAGCATTTCGACCGACGTCTCTTCAGTGAAAACGGACGTGGGCGGCGTGAAAACCGACCTGGGCAAGACGCAGACCGACTTGGCCGGAGCCATCGCCCAGCTCACCTCCATGCGCGGCGACGTGAATGGCCAGTCGACCCTCATTGCCCGCAACCACGACGAGCTGGAACTGCTGAAGCACAAGGGCGACCGTAACTACTTCGAGTTCACCCTGGAAAAAGGCAAGAGGCAGCCGGTGAGCACGGTGAGTCTGGAGCTGAAGAAAACTGACTCCAAGAAGAGCCGGTTCACGCTGGTCGTCTACTCCGACGACAAGGCCTATGAGAAGAAGGACCGCAACCTGAACGAGCCGCTCCAGTTCTACTCCGGGAAAGACCCCATGCTCTACGAGATCGTGGTCAACAATATTTCCAACAAGAACCAGATTGTCGGCTATCTGTCCACGCCCAAGAGCGCGCCGGTTCCGCCTACGGTTCAATGACCGGGGAATCCGGCGTGAGGACCAGGCTGGGCTGGTACTGGAAGGCGAAAGTGAAGTTCAGGCCCTTGCGTGCGTCCCAGGCGGCCTTGTCCATGCGAAAGGCCGAGACGAACGTTCCCTCCAGGGTCTGTCCGGGCCCGAGCGTGGCCTCGGAGGGCAGGCTGCTGCCGTGCAGTGAAGCCAGTTGCGGATAGGCGACGAAGACGCGGTCGTAATCGGAGGGGATGGCGGCATAGCTGGTGTGGATGCCGTCAGCCAACGTCACATTGGTCATCACCTGGTGCAGAAAAAGTGGATTCTTGCTCTGGTTGTGAATCGTGACGCGGGTGAAGACCAGCACCTGATCGAAGCTCTGCTTGGGCATTGCCGCGCCCGCGGCGTCGAAACCGGAGGTCTCCGTGTGCATGGGGCGCACCCACACGTGTTCGACCGATCCAACGGCTGCGGGCGGCTTGACGCCCACCCAAACGTAGAGCCCGATGGCAATGCTGACAACGACGGTGGCGATCACAGCCGCCCAAACGATGTGACTGGTGCCTTTTGTGTACTCTTCGCCCGGGGCGGCCTCATCGAGCGGCGACGAATTCTGCTCGAGCAAACTCATGGCGCCTCTATCTTATCTCCATTGCCGGAGAATGGGCCAGAACTGTCCTGAAATCCTGAAGCAACAAGGTCACCCCCTGCCCGGCGCCCTGCGGCTCTGCCCCGGCGGGATTACCGCGGCGCCGGAGTGGCCGCAGCGTCGGCGATTCGGCTCGCGTCGAGAGTCAGCGGCTGCGTAAAGGCCATCTGGAACTGCCAGCCGTTATCGAAAAGGACTGCGTCGATGTTGCCGGCATGGCGGTGCGACAGGATGAGAGCAAAGGCCGTGATCCCGAGTCCACCGCCCAGGACCGCTCCGGTAATTACAGCCGGATTCGGCCCGGTTTGCGGCAGCGGGGGCAGGGGCGGCGGCTGCGGGTTCTGCCCCGCTCCCTCGAATCCCTCGCCCGCGAGGGGCGCGCCATCGCGGGCATCGGCGATTTCGCCCAATGTTGACGGTCCCGGCCCAGGGGGCCCGAGGTTGACGGCGGTATTGACCGCGTCAATCGTCACAGAGTATCCATTCGCAAACAGCAGCGTCGTAAAGTGGAGATCCACGCTCGGCGCTTGCCCGCGCGAAGGGTGCGCATGGACAGCGTTCACGACACCCTGGACGTAGGTTCCCGCGGGAATCGCCAACTGGCTGCCTTGCGTGAGGGGAAAAGCCACAACCGCGCGGACTGCGTCGCCCGGCCGGGTCGATTTGCTGCGAATCGTGCTGACCAGCGTGAGCGCGACGGTTGCGCCGGGCGCGACCGTAACTGTTGCCGCGCGCGCCGGCACGGAGTCCTGCGGCGCCGGGAACGGTGATTGGGCGCGCAGAAACGAAGCGATCAGAAGCGGGACAACCCATTGGAATCGCATAAGGTCTCATTCCTCTTTTCTCGTTTACGGCGAAACTACCGGTGATTTCCGGTTGAGCCTGCGGCCTGGATCTCCTGCGGCGTGAGCGTAATCGGCTCGCTGCGGACAACGATCGGTGCAGCCGGGCAGGCTGTTCCCGGCGTCGATGGCGTTCCGGGCATCCCCGGGATCACAGTCGGCGGTGTCGGCGGCGTACCGGGAATGGTGATGTCCGGCATGCCGGGCCCTCCGGGAACGGTGGTGCTGGGTGTGCCGGGCGATCCCGGAATGACAGTGTCCGGAGTGCCGGGGGACCCGGGGGAGCCCGGCGTAGGCCGGCAGAGTGTTGCCGATCTGAACTTGCCTGGCTCAGGCGCATGGCTCAGCGCGATCGAAGCCCCGACCTGCCCGGCGTCGAGCGCAAGCGGCGCGGCGAGAGCTATTTCGACCTGGGCGCCGTTATCCAGCAGAAGGTCGTTCGCCTGAGTGGTTTCGACGGTGAGCCGCGCGGCGGTTGCCGGTGTCTCCTGCGCGCCCGATCCGGAGCCGGGGCGCGGCAGTTCGACCACGTAGCCGTTGGCGAAAACAATCTTCGTGAAGAGCACGTCGATCCCGCCGCTGCTGGACCGCCGCGCCGGCCGTTTTACGGCTTCGATCCGGCCCTGAATGTACGTGCCGGCGGGGATGGCGACGCGGCTTTGTGTCACGACGGGAAAGTCGGTTTGGGCGTAGAGCGGGTCACCCGGCGCGGCACGTCCCGCCCAGACCGGCATGGTTACGGCCATCTCGATTCTGGTTCCGGCAGGAAGGACGATCGGCGATGCATTGCGGGCCGCGCCCGGAATGGCACCAGGCCCGGTCTGCGCCACCGGAAATTGGGCGCCTCCGGCCAGAAAAACGACGGAAAGCGCCGAAACCGCGAACCGCATCATGATCCGCCTCCCCCCGCAGCGTTCGACCGGGCGGCGGGAAAAGCGGTTAGGGACGCGGTCTCAATGCCCCGAGAAACGCGTCTGGCGCGAGCGTATTCAGCACGTCTCGCGGCTCCAGCCAGGCGCGGCGAAGCTGGCGGATACCATAAGTCGTCCTGCCCACGATGCGGGAGTCGTGCGCATCCGTGTTGATCGCGATCCGGCAGCCCAGCTCCCTGGCCAGCCGCAGGTCGCGGTCGCACAGGTCCAGCCGCTCCGGGGCGGCATTGTGCTCCACTGCCACTCCCAGTTCCGCCGCCCGGCGCAGTACCGATCCCAGGTCGATCGCGAAGGGTTCGCGGCGCAGCAAAAGCCGGCCGGTGGGGTGGCCGAGAATCCGCACATAGGGGTTCTCGACAGCGCGCAGCACGCGCGACGTCATCTCTTCCCGGCTCTGCTCAAAGCGGGTATGGATGCTCGCGATGACCACATCCATTTGAGCAAGCACTTCGTTGTCGAGATCGAGCGCGCCGTCGGCAAGAATGTCCACTTCAATGCCGGTGAAGACGCGAATCCTCCCCTCCATTTGCCGGTCGATTTCGCGGATGCGCTCCAGATGTTCGAGAGCCCGCTTTTCGTCGAGGCCGTTGGTCATGGCGAGGTTCTTCGAGTGGTCGGTAATCGCGACGTATGCAAGCCCGCGAGCCAGCCCCGCTTCGGCCATTTCGCGGATGGAATTGTGTCCGTCGGTGGCCGTGGTGTGCATGTGCACGTCGCCGCGCAGGTCCGATTCCTCGATCAGCCGCGGCAGCGCATGATTCGCCGCTGCCTCGATTTCGCCGAGGTTCTCGCGCAACTCCGGCGCCATCCAGTCCATTTTCAGCGCGGCGTAGATCTCCTCTTCGGTGGCTGCGGCTACCACCGCGCCGCCTTCCAGGCGGGCCAGCGACCATTCGCTCAGCGTGTAGCCCATCTTGAGGGCCCGCTGCCGCAGCGCCACGTTATGCGCCTTGGAGCCGGTAAAGTACTGCAAGGCCGCACCGTAGGACGCGGAAGGGAGCAGGCGGACGTCGACCTGCATGCCGCTGGCGAGGTGAAAGCTCACCTTGTTTTCGCCTTTGGCGATCATGTCGTTGATGCCGGGATAGGCGGCTACATGATCCACCGCAGGTCCCGTCTGCTGCGGCGCGCAGGCCGGGCCGGTCACCAGCAGATCGAGATCGCCGGCGGTTTCGCGTCCCCGGCGCAGCGAGCCGGCCGGCGTGACCTGCCCGATTCCCGGGAAATCCAGCAACCAGGTCGAAATGCGCTTCGCTGCCTCTTCGGCCTCGTCGATCCGGTAGCGGCCTGCGCTGCGGCGATAGTCTTCGATGCCTTTGCGAATCTTCTCGATCTGTTTGGCGCCCATCCGGGGCAGCCCGGCCAGGCGTCCGGCGCCGATCGCCTCGGAAAGCTGATCGATGCTGGCGATTTTGGCCGCTGCCCAAAGCAGGGCGACGGTCTTTGGACCCATGCCGGGCAGCTTGAGCAACTCGAGAATGCTCGATCCGTAGCGGGTCAGCAGTTCTTCGCGCAGCGGAAGCGTGCCGCTTTCGGCAATGGCCTTCAGATTGGCGGCCATGCTCTTGCCAATTCCGGGAATCTCCTGCAGTCTCTTCGGCTCGTCGGCAATCGCGGAAATGTCGACCGTGGTCTGCTCGGCGGCTTCGGCCGCGCGCCGGTAACTCAGGACACGAAAGCTGTCTCCGCCGTCGATCTCCAGCAAGTCGGCGGTCTCGGCCAGCAGGTGGGCCATGGCTCGGTTGTCCATCGGGTTCTCCGGAACGAAGCGCCTCGGGGGCCTTCAAGCAATTCTCGAAATGCCCAGAGGCATTCGCCTCACTCTACACGATTTCGGGAACCGCAATCATCCGCGCGCTCGTCGACTCGATGCCTTTCGCCGTGGCGGAAAGCGCCAATGAATCGACTACGAGGCTTATACAGGATTTTCCTGGGCGCTCCAAGATCCGGCGTCGAAGGGACCGGAGCCAAAAGGAGATTTCCAGCCTTCCTGAGCGGCTCAAATCCGTGCCGGGACAAAGACTTCTTTATGAATGATAAGGAATGAATTTGAGAGCGCAAGCCCGGTGCGCCACCGGCAGGTGGTCTTGCGACTACCGGGTCGAACGCGCCCTAGGCCGCGTTGTGGACGGCCGCCTTGTTGCGCACTACGGCGTCCGCCTGCGGGCCTTTTTGTCCTTCGACGATGTCGAACTCCACCTCGTCGCCTTCCTTGAGTGTCTTGTACCCGTCCACCTGGATTGCCGAGTAGTGGACAAACACGTCAGGCCCGTCATCGCGTCCAATGAATCCGTAGCCCTT
>JASHQQ010000253.1 GCA_030039035.1 Acidobacteriaceae bacterium
CGCGAACAGGCTTTCGCCATCGCCGAGCAGGTAGCCGCGTCCGGGGCGCAGTTCTTCCGCGGCGGCGCCTACAAGCCGCGCACGTCTCCCTACGCATTTCAGGGTCTCGGCATCGAGGCCCTGCGCATCCTGAGCGAAATTCGCGAGCGGCTCGGCCTGCGCATCGTCACCGAGGCGCTGGACAACGAATCGCTCGACCTGGTCGCAGAATACGCCGACGTGATCCAGATCGGCGCGCGCAACATGCAGAACTTCTCGCTGCTCAAGCGCGCCGGCAAGCTGCGCAAGCCGGTATTGCTCAAGCGGGGTTTGAGCGCGACGCTGGAAGAGTTCCTGATGGCCGCCGAGTACATCCTGAGCGAGGGCAACTACGAGGTGATTCTTTGCGAGCGCGGCGTGCGCACCTTTGCCGACCACGCGCGCAACACGCTGGACCTGAGCATCATTCCCGCCATTCAGAAGGTGAGCCACCTGCCCATCCTCGTCGACCCCAGCCACGGCACCGGGAAGCGCGACAACGTGCTGCCCATGGCGCGCGCGGCGATTGCCGTGGGCGCCGACGGCATTCTGGTCGAGGTGCATCACCAGCCCGACAAGGCGCTCTCCGATGGGCCGCAGTCGGTCTATCCGGCACAGTTCGCGCGCATGATGGACGAGCTCGAGCAGATCGCGCCCATTGTCGAGCGATCGCTGCCTCGCGGCATTCACATCAGCGCCACAGCAGTCGGAACAAATTGAATCGCCACCACGCGAACATGGACCCGCTCGCGGGGACCGCGGACCTCCACCCCAGCGACAAATACCTGTCGCCGGGGGCCCCGGACCGCCACCCCAGCGACAAAAACCTGTCGCCGGGGGCCCCGGAGCCGGGGCACCCATTTCTGCCGATCGGCCGGCCGATGGCTCCGATCACGCTGCTCGCAATCTTCGCATCCGGTCTCACCGCCTGCCGCCCGCACGACTTTCCGCAGTATCCGCCCAACTACCGCGAATACGCCTACGTGACCAACGGTACGAGCGGAACCGTCACCGTCCTCGACGTCGTCGACGTGCGCGTAGACCGCGAAATCCAGACCGGCCAGAATCCCGTGGCTGTCGTCGCCAGCACCAGTCGCAACGAAGTCTACGTCGTCAACTCCGGCCCACAGGGCGGTCAGGGTACGGTCACAGTCATCAACGCCGAAAGGAACAACATTGCGGCGACGATTCCCGTCCGCCGTCAGCCGGTCGCGATCGACCTCGATCCTTCCGGCAAACTGGCCTACATCGCCAATTCGGGCTCGAACAATATCTCCGTCGTCGACCTGAAGGCCCGCCGCGAGATCGCCGCGATCGGGGTCGGCGACGACCCGGTCGCCGCGCATCTCTCGCCCGACGGCCAATCGCTCGTGGTCGCCAACCGGCGGGGCAACTCGGTCACGGTCGTCGACCCGAAAGCTCGCCGCGTGCGCGCCGTCTTCGAAGGCTGCCCCGGCGCGTCCAGCGTCGTTATTCTGCCCGACTCCTCGAAGGCCTTCATCGCCTGCTCCGCGGGCCACCAGGTCATGGCCATCGCGCTGGCGCGTCCCGAAGACGATCCACCCCGGCCCGACCGGCTGGAAACGCTGATGGATGTGGGGCGCGGGCCGGTCTATCTGGCGCTCAAGCCCGATGGCGGCGAGTTCTTCTCCTGCAACTCGCAGTCGAACTCGATCTCCGAGGCCTCGACGCCGACCAACGATGTCAGCGGCGCCATGCTGATGGGCGACGACCCGGTCTACGGGCTGGTCTCGCGCGACAACTCGCTCATCTATGTCAGCGACTACCGCTCGCAGGAGGTCACCATCTACGCCATTGACGACGGCCGCCGCGTCGGCTCCATCCACGTTGGCAATGGCCCCACGGCAATGGCTTTTTCCGCCGCCGGCCACCTTCTCTTCGTCGTCGATTCGGGTTCGGGCGATGTTGCCGTCGTGCGCACTTCGTCGCGATCGCTATTCACACCCCTCTTCACGCTGCTTCCCACCGGCCGCGAGCCGAATGCGATTGCGGACAAGGCGTTCAGAGTGCCTTGATGCACGAGCCTGCGGCGATTCGCCGAGCGAAGACCCATTTATCCCCGAGGAAGAAGTTCACGACCGAACAGCACAAAATCGCGATGCCGTTGGCTGCGACGACCGGCATGTGCGCCGCGCCGGCGAGAATCCGCATGAGAGCGAGATTGCCGGCCATGGAGACGAGCCCGTTCGAAAGATGGAACCGCAGCAGTTGGCCCAGCAGCGCGGAGCCATGACGGCGGTCGCGCCAGGTGTAAACCTGATGCCAGGCGAAGTTGTGCAGCAGCGTGATCCCGACGGCGGCGGCGGTGGCGACGAGATAGTGCCCGTTCGTCCGGCGACGGATGAGGGCGAGCGAGACAAGCTGCACACCCATGCCCAGCACGCCGACCGCATTGAATTTGCACCATCGAATGAAGGGATTCATGCGAGTACCAGGTCCGCGTAGTTTCGCTCGATCCCAGGTCCCAGAACCGGGACCTGGGGCACCCGTGATTGGTTTGGCCAATTACGAATTCCCATAGTCACGGTACCGGCTCCATGGCAGCGAGATTCCGTTCGTCCCGCCCTTGCAGTTCGCTGCGGCGCGCCGCAAGGATGGGGCACCCATGTGTTTCCTCCCACCCATGTGGCACCAATACGAACGCTCATCGATCCTGCGACTCTTCGCGATAGAGCTGCGCGGTGTGGCGCACCGTGACAGCGATCGCCATGGCCAACATTCCCGCGGCTGCAATCACGCCGCCCAGATCGAAGAGCAGAAAGCGGTGACCGAAGACCGTTGCGAACGGGCTGCGCAGCAATTCGAGATTGCCCGCGATGAGCAGAAGGCGGATTTCGGTGGGTCCGAAGAGGCCCTGGGAAAGCTCAAAGCGCGACAGCGTGTGCGTGGCGAGATAGCTTTCGGCCGCGAGGACCAGAAACGCGACCAGCATCGCCATCGCCGTTTGCCAGTGCAGCAGCCCCGAGCAGGCGAGCCCGCAGATCAACGCAACCGCGCCGAAGACGTCGACCATGTGGTCGACGTAGAAGCCATAGCGCGGCCGCTCCTGGCGGCGCACCCGCGCCAGCGTGCCATCCAGGCTGTCGCCCAGCCAGTTGAGCCCGATGCACAGAACCACGAGCAGCAGCGCGCGCCGGTCGAAACGCGGCAGGCGCGCCAGCGCGTAGCACGCTCCCGCTCCAACCTGAGCGCCCAGCCCGAGCAAGGTAAGCCGGTCCGACGTGACCCAGCGCGGCGCGTGTTCGGCCATCCACACCAAAGCCCGCCTTTCCACGCGAGCCGTCAGCGCCTGGTTGACGCGGCGCGCCGGCGCAAACTTCATCCCTTTCGGTGAAACTGCGAGCTTCGTGCTCATTGCTTCAACCTCCTCAGAGCGGTAACTACCGAGTGCAACGTGAACTCCAGTTCCTCGCGCGGAACGCTCTCGACAAACGGCCCGATTACCCAGCCCAGCCCGCGCGGAACCGATCGCGTGAGCGAAACCGATTCGAGCTGCAGACAGAGGCCGCCGTCGCGCTCCTCCCAGCTCCAATATGTGTTCTGGCGCCACAGCAGGCCATCGAACGCGCGCTCGCCGGGTTCGATTCGCGCGATCTGAACGCTGCGCGATGTGCTGAATCCGTGGGTGGCGTCGAGCCGCCCGAAAGTTACGTCATAGGTGGCGTCGAGGATCGCCGTGAGGCCATGGTGTTGGCGGACCCGCATCCAGACCTGGGCATGGTCGCCCTCCTGCCCGAGCACTCTGGCGCCGACAACCTGCGGCGCAAAACGCTCGGGATAGCGGTCGAAGTCTCTCAGCAGGTGCTCGAACTGCGCGGCGGTCGCCCCGGGAGCAAAGGCCGTGGCGCGCCAATCATGGATGAGCGATCCGGGCGGGCCGGCTCCGGCCACAGGCGCGAGCGATTCAACGATAGGCTGGCCCGGGCGCAGGCGCGCCGGATCAGCCGTTGCAAGAAACGTGCCCGGAGTCCGGCGCTGTTCGTCCAGGCGCGAATCAACCAGCGCAACATAGGAGTTGAAGGCTGCGGCCGCCTCCGGCGCGGGCTGGGCGGGTGCGGAAGCGGCAAAGGCCGCAAGAGCCCAAATGGGCAGGAATCCTGCGAAATGCGTTATCCGGCGAAGCGGCATGGACCGGACTTTGCGCTGCCGCAGCCGCGCAAATCAATACATCGGACCTCATTTGTCCGGGAATGATTCTCACCGTGGAAGTGCAAGCAGTGATCAGGCTTGGGAAAAGATATCCCCGGCCCGATTGGCCCGAAACGATTCTCCGATCGAATACACTGGGGCAATCCGCCATGACTGAGCCCGATCCGCCGCGCCGCTATCGCTTCGGAGTCTTCGAGGCCGACGCGGCCACGGGCGAGCTTCGCCGCCAGGGAATGCGCATCAAGCTGAACGCGCAACCCTTCCAGGTGCTGCTGATGCTGCTGGAGCGGCCCGGCGAACTGCTCACGCGCGAAGAGATCGCGCGCACGCTCTGGCCCGATGGCGTTTTCGTCGACACCGAGCACGGCGTGAACTCGGCGGTGAATCGCATCCGGGAAGCTCTGGGCGATATGGCCGGCAATCCGCGCTTTGTCGAGACCCTGGCCCGTCGCGGCTATCGCTTTGTTGCTCCGGTCGAGCGCATTGGCGCGAACGGAGCAGCACCGCCAGCCCAGCCGCGACCCGGCGCGGCAACACCGGCCGGCGCGGCGGAAGAATCGGCAGAAACCTCGCAGCCGCCGGCGCCCAGGCGCCGCGGCCGCATCCTGGCCACGGAAGACGACCTGCCCAAGGCGTCGCATGGCGTGGTGCAAACCCTCTTTATCCTGTTTCAGGCGATGTACCTGGCTTTTTATGTGGGCGCGCTGGCCAATCTGGCCGAGATCCGCGATCTCCTCATGCCGTTGCCGATCGCTGCATTCGTGTACCGTCTTCTGATCGTGACGGCCGCCATTCTGATTCCCGTGCGCGCGTTCCTGCTCTGCGCCGCGCTGTTTCATGCGCCCGGGTTTCGCGCCAGGCTGCTCCGGCTGTGGCCGCTTGTTTTGCTCTTCGACGTCCTGTGGTCGCTGTCGCCCTTCCTGCTGCTGCACCACATCAACTTCGGACTGGCGCTGGCCTGCATGGCGCTGCTGGTCTACTCGCCGTTTGCGCAGCGCTCGCTGGCGCTGATGGGCGCGGGCAGCGCCGATGGCAATGCCTCGCCGTCGGCCGGGGTGCGTTAGCCTTGGAACGTGGGCTTCCAGGATTTTCTCGGCAACGAGGCGACCGTCACACGGCTGCGCGAGTGCATCCGCGCGCAGCGGTTCCCGCAGGCGCTCATCCTCGCCGGACCGCGCGGCGCCGGCAAGTACACGCTGGCGCTGATGCTGGCCCAGGCGGTGAATTGCCTCCATCCTGCCGGGACCGATGCACTTCCCGATTTCTGCGGCGTCTGCTCCAATTGCATCCGTATCGGGGCAGCGGCCAACCTGGATGAGCGCGTCGCCGAGGCCGTGGCGGTTCGCGAAGAGCTGCGCGACGTGGACAAGCGCGAGACGCGCATATTCGTCCAGACGCACCCCGATGTGCTCATTGTTCCGCCCGACCCTCCGCAGTTGCTCATCAAGATCGGCCAGGTGCGGCAGGTGATTCACGCGGCGTATTACCGGCCGCCCGTCGAGGCCAGGCGATCGTTTTCCATCTTCACTTCGTCGGCGTTCATGAAAGAGGCGGCCAACAGCCTGCTGAAGGTGCTGGAGGAACCGCCGGAGAACACTTCGCTGATCCTGCTCGCCGAGAATCCGCAGGAACTGTTGCCCACCATACGCTCGCGGGCCCTGCTGCACCGGCTGGGCGCATTGCCGTCCGCGGGGCTGGAGGCGCTGCTGGCCCGGCGCCGTCCGGAACTCAAGGCCGGGGAACGCGCGCTGGCTGCGCGGCTGGCGCAGGGCGCCGTGGGCCGCGCGCTGACGATCGATCTCGAATCGTATTTGGCCAGCCGCAAGGACGCGCTGATTCTTCTTCACACCGCGCTGCGCGAGCCCGATTACTCCGCGCTCTTTCGCGCCACGGAGAGCTACCGCGCCGGCGCCGAGGGGCAGGAGAAAACGCTGAATCTGCTGCGCGCCCTGGGCAGCCTCATCGAGGACCTGCTGCTGGTCGTCGCCGGGACGCCAAACCTCATTCGCAACCTCGACCTGGGCGCCGAGCTCGAGCGCCTGGCGCAGGAGCTGAGCGTGGACTGGATCGACGGCGCGGCCCATGCGCTCGTCGAAGTGGAACAGGGAATGCGGCGCAATCTGCTGCGCTCGCTTTCGCTGGACGCGATGGCGGTGAGCCTGGAACGAAGCTGAGTCTCCGCCCAGGATGAGTTGCGTCCCGGTCGTCGCGCCAGCTCCGGCAGGTTCCCGTAACGTTACCCTGGCCGCGGAGGAATGCGGCTCAAGCAACCCGGCGCCGCGCGGGCGCATATAATCCAAAGCAGGAATCGTTCATCCTTGCGCTGTAGCGGGAGCCAGCCAGTCGTGTCGAACGCCGCGCCCGACAGGGGCCGATCCGCATCCCATTGGAATTGCACCTGCTGGTCGCGCCGCGGTGGGGCGTAAAACGGATTGGCTTCTTCGGACATCTATTCCTATGGCGCATGCGCAATGATCTGCCTGCTTCCCCAGTGACCGGCGCGGGCGCCGAGGTGTTTTCGACCTCAACTTCCCAGGAGAAAGTGCATCATGGGCATGCGTGGCATCGTTCCCGCCTTCCGCAATCCGAGCGGCCTCAGTCCGGACCGCGCGGGGCATCGTATTCGCCAGGGTTATCAGGCGCTGCTCTCCCCGAATTACCTCGCGCAGGACGAATCCGAGGCAACGAACAACCATCGCCAGGCCGAGCTCTTCTACCTGCAAAAGCAGATCCAGTCGCAAACGCCCATGGTGATCGTCCTCGAGGACGGGGAGCATGTCGAGGGTACGATCGAATGGTACGACCGGCAATCGCTCAAGGTGCGCGGCCGCGCCAGGACGCTCGTCTACAAATCGGCGATCAAATACATGTACAAGCTGGGCGACGCGGGCAATGGGCCTTAAGTGTCTGCGTGAGAACCCGGGCCCAAGGCCATAAAGTCGGTTTCAAGGGGCCCGTGGCTGAAGCCACTTCGCTGTTTTGCGCTGATTCAGCAGCCTGAAGGCTGCTGCTCCCTCCCATTCGGACACGGAAGATTTGCCCAAACGAGTTTTCACGCACACTCTGAAGCCCCGCGGATTCTGCAGCAACCTCTGGCACGACTCAAGCCACCCCAACAAGCAAAACCGGCTTGTCGGGGACCCGGGCAAGTGGCGCCCTTTCAAAGCCGGATTTTATGCAACCAGTTCTGGTCCCACAGTCCCTTAGTCCCTTAGTCCCCAAGTTCCCCAGTCCCTTCACCCCGCGTTTCGCGCGGCGCGGCGAGCGGCGAACTCCTGCGGCGTGGGAATCGGCGCCAGATTCCGTCCCGCGAACATGTCCTGAAAAAGCGACACCATCTCGTTGTGGATGAGGCCGTTGGACGCGAGCACTTCGCGGCTGTCGAGCCGGTACGAATTGCCCGCAAAGTCGGTCACCCGGCCTCCGGCTTCGGTCACGAGAAGGATGCCGGCCGCGGTGTCCCACGGGTTGAGGTTGAACTCCCAGAACGCCTCAAGGCGGCCGCAGGCCGTCCAGGCCAGGTCGAGCGCGGCGGAGCCGGCGCGCCGCACCCCGTGCGAACGCAGCGTGAACTCCTGATAGAAATGGACGTTCGGGTTCAGGTGCCGTTTGCGGCTGGGAAAACCGGTGGCCACGAGCGACTCGGCCAGATCGGGTGTGCGCGAAACCTGAATGCGCCGGTCGTTGAGCCACGCGCCACGTCCGCGCTCGGCGGCGAAGAGCTCGTCGCGCATGGGGTCGTAGATCACCCCGGCCAGCAGCGTTCCATCGTCGCCCGGCGCAAGCGCCGACGGCCGATGCTCGAGGCCGAGCGAGACGCAGAACTGCGGGAAGCCGTGGGCGAAGTTGGTGGTGCCGTCGAGCGGATCCACGTACCAGCGGAACTCGCCCTCCATGCGCTCGCGCGTGCCCTCTTCGCCGAAGACGCCGTGTTCGGGCAGCGCCTCGTGCAAGCGTCCGCGGATCAGCTTCTCCACGGCCCGGTCGGCTGCCGTGACCACGTCCACGTCGCCCTTGTATTCGGTTTCGACGCCCTGGGCCAGGAACTCGCGCAAGCGCGCGCCAGCTTCACGCGCGATGGCTGCGACGGTTGGAATCCAGGTGAAGTCCGGAATTGCGGCGTCTCCGGATTTCAAGAAGCCGCTCCGTTGTTGACCGCCCCATCGCCGGACTCATGGCGCGCATTACGCCGCGGTCCCCGGCCCACCTCGGCGATGGAGCGGATCTGGTGCTTGTAGATGAAGAGATTGGGCCGGCCTTCGCGCGTCAGGCGAACCATGCCGTCGTCGAAGTATTCGATCCA
>JASHQQ010000039.1 GCA_030039035.1 Acidobacteriaceae bacterium
GACGATGCGAGCGCGTCCCGCGCCCAGCGCGCCACGCACGGCGATCTCGGTTCTGCGCGCGGCGATCCGAGCCAGCAGAAGCCCGGCGACGTTGCAGCAGGCGATCAGCCAGACCATCGCGACCGCAATTTCCAGCGCGAGTAGCGCCGGTCGCGCGTCCGACACGATGAAACCGCGCAGTCCCGCGATCCTGACTCGCGCCGGAAGTTCTTCCTCCGGCTTGGCCGCTCGCGCAATTCTCTCCTGCACTGCGGCGAGCTGGGCTTGCACCGTGGCAGCGGTCGATTTGTCTTTGATGCGCAGAATCGGTCCCAGCGACCGGGCGTAGAACGCAGGCCCGCTGGGCGCGAGCAATTGGCTGCGCTCGATTGGCCGCCACACCTCCGCTCGGCGGCCGTCGAGAGGATAATCGAACCCCGGCGGCATCACGCCGATTACGGTGTAGGGCACGCCGGCGATGTGCACGGTCTTGCCCAGAACGTCGCGCGATGCAGCAAAGCTCTGCCGCCACAGCGAATCGCTCAACAGCACCACATGCGACGAGCCGCCGTCGAACTCATCGGGTAGAAACGCACGGCCCATCGCCGGCTGCGCGCCGAGCAGCGAAAGCAGGCGTGCGCTGACTGCGATCCGCGATACAAGCTCAGCGCCAGTGGGAGCATCGAAAATGCCCACGCCGCCTTGCGCGTACGCAATCTCCGCGGCTCCGCCGATTGCCGCTTGCCATTGCTGCAGATCCTGGTAGGAAAGGCCAGAGTCTTCGCTTCCCTTGTCGTTGGTCTCAATCGGCTGGTAAAGCTCGCCGGCGTGTGCAAAGGGCAGCGGCCGCAGCAGCACGGCATACACGATCGCGAACATCGCCGTCGCCGTGCCGATGCCGAGCGCCAGCGTCAGAATTGTGGAGAGGGCGAATCCCGGCGACTTGCGGAGCTGCCGGAGGGCAAAACGCAGATCGTTCAGAGCGATATCGATCCAGGAACTGGCGGAATGCGCCGCGGAGCGGCGGAGCGGAGTGCGCGTCCCATCCATCCTGCAATCTTACTCTGTTCGGAGCACCTGCACGGGATCGACCCTCGTGGCGCGGCGCGCCGGTATCGCGCTTGCGGCAAGGGCGACGAGAAGCAAAAATGCCGACGCGGCGGCGAGGGTCGGCGCATCGAGGGGCGAAGTCTTGTAGAGAAGAGTTGTCAGGGCGCGCCCGGCCAAAGCGGCGCCCGCCAGTCCGAGGCCGACGCCGGATACGGCGAGCACAAAGCCCTGGCGGACGATCAGCATCAGCACCCTGGTGCGATCGGCGCCCAGCGCCAGCCGGATGCCGAGCTCCTGGTTGCGCTGCGCGACGAGATACGAGACGACGCCGTAGATGCCGACCACCGCCAGCAGCAGCCCAAGCGCGGCGAATGCCGAAAGAATCATCGCCGTGAAGCGCCGGTCCGTAGTGAGCAGTTCGATGTATTCGTCCATCGATGCCATTTCGGAGAGAGGCAGCCGCGGATCGAGCGCGTGCAACTCGTCGGTGACCGCGCGTTTCATCGCGTCGGGGGCCGTCTCGTAGCGGACGATCACGTCCTTGAATCCGAAGTTCACCTGCGGCATCTGGCGGAAAAGCGTGATGAGCTGCGGTTCAACCGGCTGCGCCAGGCCGTTGTTCTTCGAATCGGCCATTACGCCGATCACCGTCACCGATACTCCCTGCCGCATCCAGGGGTCGCGGACCGCGAGGTTGGGCTGCGAACCGAGGTCGATTCTTTTGCCGATCGGGTCCTGATTGCGGAGGAAGCGCCGCACAAAGGCCTGATTGACGATCGCCACTGGCAGCGTGTTCTCGCGATCCGTCGCTGCAAAGTCGCGGCCCTCGATCAACGCAATGCCCGCCGTGCGAAGGTAGTAAGCGTCGGTCACTCCGAAGAATGTCGTGGGCACGTCTTCAATTCGCGACACCGGATGGCCCGCGATGGTGAACATCATGTTCCAATCCTCATACGGCGGAAAAATCGTTGTGACCGACGCACGCTTTACGCCCGGGAGCGCGCGGACGCGGTCGCCGAGCTCGTCGCAGAAGCGCGTGATGGCGTCCGGCGTGGGATATTGTGGGCCGGGCAGAAAGAAGTGGCCCTTGAGCAGGTGATCGGCGCGAAACCCCATCTCCTGATCCACCAGCCGAAGGATCGTCTGCAGCAACAGCGCCGCGCACACGGTCAGCACCAGCGAAAGCGCGATCTGCCCGATCACCAGCGCCTTCCGGATGGAATGACGCTGCGATGCGCGGCTTCCCGGTGCGCCCTTCTTTAGCGCTTCGGCAAAATTGATCCTCGTGTTCATCGCTGCCGGCGCCAGTCCGAAGATCAGGTTGGTGGCCACGGCGACAGCCAACGTAAACACCAGCACGCGCCAATCGAGCGAAACTTCGCCGAGCTGCGGAATCGCCGCCGGATGCTTCCGCCGGACCAATGCATCGATCGCCACGGCCAGCGCAATGCCGCATGCGCCGCCCGGAAGAGATAGCAGCGTTGTTTCGACGAGAACCTGGCGTACCAGCGTCGGCTTGCCCGCGCCCAGCGCGGCGCGCAGCGCGAACTCCCGCTGCCGCGCGGTATTCCGCGCGAGCAGCAGCGCCGCCAGGTTCGAGCAGGCAATCAGAAGGATCAACGTGACCGCGCCCATCAACAGATAAAGCTGGGAGCGCAGATCGCCGCCGCGCGAAACCACCAGCGGTTCGAGCTTCACATCCACATCGCGATCGACGGCATATGTAGCAGCGAGATTTGCGGCGATCCTCTTCAGGTCGGCCTCGGCCTTCGCCATCGTCACGCCCGGCTTCAGCAGTCCAACCGCCGTGTAATTGCGGCCGGCGCGCTGTGGTTCATCCCACACATCGGGAGTGGGCAAGAACGGCTCCCACACCTCGAGCGATGCATTTACGCCGCGCAGCCACCCCGGCAATCCGTGCGGAAGCACGCCGATGATGGTGTAGGGCGCGCCGTTGATGGTGATCGTCCGGCCCAGGATCGCCGGATCGCGCCCATAATGGCTCTGCCAGAACTGTTCCGAGATCAGCGCGACATGATTGCGCCCGGTACCTCCTTCATCCTCGGTAAACAACCGTCCCGACACCGGACGAATGCCGAGCGTCTCGAGGAGATCGAGGTTGCCCAGGCCCACGTTCACGCTCTCGGCGTTGTCGCCCGCCCTGGATGTGATTACGTTCTTGCGCCACTCGTCGAAGACCGCCATCTTCGCGAAAGTGTGGTTCTGCCGCGCGAAATCCCGCGTGTCCAGCGGCGACGGGCCGATGGACACGCCCTTCACCACCGAGTAGATCCGCACCAGCCGCGCGGAGTTGGCAAACGGCAGCGGCCGCAGCAGCACCGAATCGAGCACACTGAAGACCGCGGTGTTCGCGCCGATGGCCAACGCCAGCGTGAGCACCGCCGTCAGCGTGAACGACGGGCTCCTGGCCAGTTGACGCGCTGCGAAGCGAAGATCGCGGCCGGGGTGTCCGATCAGGCGAACGCTGCGCTGCATGCGATACGCCTCCTTCACCTGCGTCACACCGCCAAAGTTGCGCAGGGCCGATGTGCTCGCTTCTTCCTGGTCCAGCCCGCGGCTCAGGCCTTCTTCGCGCGCCATCTCGATATGCGTGCGCAGTTCCTCATCGAGCTCGGCATCCAACTGCCGCCGGCCAAGGAGCGCGGCGAAACGGCTGATCAGAGCCCGAAGCCAGTCCATTGCGTTCTCCTATTCCGTCCGCAGTGCCTGCATCGGTTCGATCGATGCCGCGCGCCGCGCGGGAATCAGACATGCCGCAATGGCGACAATCGCAAGCAGCGCGCATACGCAGGCGAGAACCAGCGGATCGGCCGGGCTCACCTGGAAAAGTAGATTGCCCATCAGCCGCGTCAGCGCGATGGCGCCCAACACTCCCGCGACAACGCCGATCGCCGCGAGCCGGGCGCCGGTGCGGAGGACCATCGCCAATACGTCGCTGCGCTTTGCGCCCAGCGCCATGCGAATTCCTACTTCCTGTGTGCGCTGTGAAACCAGATACGCCATCACGCCGTAGATGCCGACGCAGGCCAGCAGCACTGCCAGCGCGGCAAATGCGCCCAGAAGGATCATGGCAAAGCGTCGCTGCACCAGCGAGTCGGAGAGGATGCTCTCCATGCTCTGCTCGCCGAAGATCACCTGCTCGTTGCTCATCTGCTTGTTCACCTGGCGCAGTGAGTCGAGCGCCGCGCCCAGGCTGCCCGCGTAGCGAATCACCATTCCTGTTCCCGAGCGCGCGCCGGCGATATAGCCGTCGTTCATCTGCATGCACGAGAGGTAATATTCGGCGCGCAGCGACTGCGTCTCGTCGCTATCGAGTCCCCACTGCTTGACATGGCTCACGATGCCTACGATTTCGGCCGCCTTGTCGTCGCTGCTGACAATGCGGATGCGCTTGCCGATCGCGTCCTGGCCGGGGAAGAACTTCCGCGCGAAGACGTCGTCGACCACAACGACCAGCGGGGAGCGCTCGTCGTCGCCGCGCGCGAGAAACCGGCCGCGCAGCAGAGGAATCTGCATCACGCGCAGAAAATCGGGATCGACGATGTAGTCGATCACCCAGCCCATCTCGTTCTGGTTTTTGGGCTTGGGCCGGCCGTCAATCCAGAACCACTGATCGTCTTCACCGTTCATGGGAATCGCGCCCCAGCTCTGCGAAACCGCCGTGATGCCCGGCGCGGCGGCGAAACGCTCGGTCAGCTCGCGAAGCCTGGCGCGCGTCTCGTCCATCGAAGCGCTGGCCATCGACGGCGGCAGCGAGACTCCGATGCTCACCACGTTGCGCGGATTGAATCCCGGATCGACGTTCCACAACCGCATCAGGCTGCGAATCAGCAGGCCCGCCCCGGAAAGCAACACCAAAGCGATCGCGAGCTCTACCACGACAAAGGTTCCTAACACGCGATGGTCCGAGCTGACCGCTCCGCGCCCGCCACTTTTCAGCGCATCTTGCGGGTTGGCCCGCGATATCCTGAATGCCGGCGCCAGGCCGAATAGGATTCCAGTCAGCAGCGATACAACCAACGCAAAGGCCAGCACGCGAAAATCGAGGCCGACTTCATCGGCGCGCGGCAGAGCTGCGGGCAGCACCTTGATCGCGGCATGCGTCCCCCAGATGGCGGGAATCAGCGCCATTGCGCCTGCCGCAGTGCCCAGCAACAGGCTTTCCGTCAGCAACTGGCGAATGACCCGCGCGCGCGTGGCGCCCAGCGCGGTGCGCACGGCGAACTCGCGGCTGCGGCTCGCCGCCCGCGCCAGCAGCAGGCTGGCGACGTTCACGCAGGCCAGCAGCAAGACAAAACCCACCGCGGCCAGCAGCACTTCGAGAAAACTGCCGGTGTCTCCCACGATCTGCTCTTTGAGAGGAGTCAAGCTTGCGCCGATGCCGCGGTCTTCGTTGGGGTAGGCCGCGGCGAGATTGCGCGTCACGCGCCCCATGTCGGCGCGCGCCTGCTCCACCGTCACGCCCCGCTTGAGGCGGCCGATGCCGTGGAAACCCAGTCCCGCGCCGCGCAGCATCAGTATCGAGTTGGTCCACTGCGGAATGGGCGCGAAGACATCGTCGTCGCTGATCCTCGGCAGATGCAGTTTCGCAGGAATTACGCCAACGATCGAATAGTTCTTTCCATCGAGCGTGATCAGTTGTCCGAGGACGTTCGGCGCAGAGTCAAATTTCCGCCGCCACAATCCCTCGCTGATGACGGCAACCGGCGCGGCGCCCTGCTTGTCTTCCGCCGGGGTAAACTCGCGGCCCATCAGCGGGCGAATTCCCAGCACCGCGAAGAAGCCGGAGGAGAGAAAGCTCGCCTTGACCTGCTCCGCGTCGCCTTTGCCTGTCAAGCTGAAGGAATAGCCCCGTGCCAGCGCCATCGACGCGAAGGTGTGGTTGTCTTTTCGCCAGTCGAGGAAGTTGGGATAAGAGATCGATCCGGTGGGAAAATTCGGTTTGCTCTCATCCAGCGCCACCAGCTGGTCAGGATGTGGGAACGGCAGCGGGTTCAGCAGCACGCCGTTCACAATCGAAAAGATCGCCGTGTTGCCGCCGATGCCGATGGCCAGCGTGAGCACCGCGACAAGGGTGAATCCCGGATTTGTCCACAGCATGCGGATGGCGAAACGCAAGTCTTGCGCCAGCACTTCGAGCCATGGCAGCCCGCGCTGGGTGCGATAGCGCTCCCGCGCCTGCGTTATGCCGCCAAATTCGCGCAGAGCTTTCATCCGCGCTTCCTGCTCGGGAACTCCGCGGCGGACACCCTCTTCGATTGCGAGATCGATGTGCGCGCCCAGCTCTTCGTCGAGGTCCGCGTCCATTCCACGCCCGCCGAAAAGTGCGGCGCAGCGGCTGATCGCAGTTCGTAACCAATCCATCGCATACTCCTACTCTGTGCGCAGCGCCGTCATCGGCTCCACGCGCGCCGCGCGAATGGCGGGGATGATCGATGCGGCGCTCGCAATCAGCGCGAGAATCGCCACCGACTCCACCATCACCCACGGATCATTCGCCGAAATCCCGTAGAGAAACGAAGCCAATGCCCGCGCGGAAAAAAGCGCAATTGCCAATCCCAGCAGCGAGCCGCACGCGGCAATCCACGCATTCTCGCGGAACACCAGCGCCACCACCTGCGCGCGCCGCGCGCCCAGCGCCATGCGGATGCCGATTTCGCCGGTTCGCCGCGCCGTCGCGTAGGCCAGCGTTCCGTACAGTCCGATCGCCGTAACCAGCAGCGCGCACGCGGCAAAGAAGACCGCCAGCATCGCCATCATGCGCTCGGAACTGATCGAGTCGTCGAGTTGCGCGCTCATCGTCGTCATCACCGGAGCCGGAATCTCCGGCGCCATTTTCGCGGCCAGCAAACGCGCGGCCGAAACAACGGGACCGGGTGAACCGGCGATGCGTGCCACGCACCAGTACGACGATTTCTTCTCCGGGTCCTGCGTGATGGGCAGGTAGGCGCCGGGCGGCGCCGTGTCGCGGATGGTCGCGTAGCGGATATCGCCCACCACGCCAATCACCTCGATCGAGTTCCTATCCTTCACGATGTGCTGTCCGACAGGATTCAGTCCGGGAAAGAGCAGCTCTGCCGCCGACTGGTTCAGGATGATCTTGCTTCCTGACGCCTCCGAGTCCTCCCACCTGAAGTCGCGGCCCGCCATCTGCGGGACGCGCATCGTCGCGAAAAACCGGGGCGATACCTGGGACATGTGGAGATCGTGCTCGCCATTACTCAGCGGCGTCTTGAAGGTCGAAGTCCAATCGCTGCCGTCCATCGGCGTGATCGACGCAAAGGCGACGCTCAGGACGCCCGGCACACGGCCGAGCGAGTCGCCGTAACTCTCGTACCAGCGCATCAAGGCATCGCCCTCCACGCCCTGCTTGTTCATATCGAGGCCGAAGTTGACAACTCCCTTCGGATCGAAGCCGAGCCCGGTGCGATACAGTCGCACAAGGCTCGTCGCCAGCAGTCCGGCGCCCACCACGAGCAGTAGCGCCAGCGCCACTTCAAGCCCCATGACCACGCGCGGGAGCACGCGCTTTCGCTCGCCCGCCGAGGTGGCATGCGAACGCGACTTGATCTGCTCGTTGAGGTTCTTCGCAGTCGCTCGCAGTGCGGGGATCAGTCCGATCAGCACGCAGGCAACGATTGCCGAAACGGAAACGAAAGCGAAGACGCGCAGATCGAGTGACGTATCGAGTGACGCATTGTGCTCACGGCCCATCAGCAGCGCCGCCAGCGTCCGGCTCACCGCCGGCGCGGCCATCATTCCTGCCGCGGTGCCCAGCACGGCGATCAGCAGGCTTTCCATCATGAGTTGCTGAATCAATCGCCTGCGTGTCGCTCCCATGGCCAGCCGCGTGGCCAGCTCCCGCTCGCGCGCCGCGGAGCGCGCCATCAATAGGCTTGCCAGGTTCAGGCAGGCGAGCAGCAGCATGGCCGCGCAAAGGCTGAACACGATGACCAGCGGTTCGAGGAACCTGAACTGAAGATCGGAGTAACCTTGCGACCCAGGCGTGGCCCCGAGTTGAAAATGCCGGTCGCGAAACTTCTTGATTGTCGTTGCATCGCCCGGGATGGTTTCCTCCAGAATCGGGTTCGAGGCCGCGCGCAGCGCCACGTTGGCCTGCTCCAGCGTGATGCCGGGTTTGCGACGCGCAATCACTAACATCCACCAGGCGTGGAAACCCGCGGCCATGTTGTTATAAGGCGCGTGGATCACGGGCTCGGCCCACAAAGGCACATAGATCTCCGGGCGCTGGGTCGGGTCGGCGCCGATAAAGCTCCTCGGCATCACTCCCACGACCGTGAATGGTGCGTTGGCAATGGTCAGGCGCCGTCCCAGCACGTCCGGCGCGCGATTGAACCACGACTGCCAGAATCCCTCGCTGATCACGACGGCGAACCCCGTCGAAGTCCCGCCCTTCCGGTCGTCTTGCGGGGTCAAAAGGCGGCCCATCAGCGGCTGCACGCCGAGCGTCTCGAAAAACTCGCCGCTGACCATCGCGCCGGAGACCCGCACGTTGCCCGAGGAACTGCGTACCTGCATCATGCTGCGGCTGAAGCCGGCGACGGACGTGAAGAGGTCGTTCCGTTTTTCGAGCAAACGGAACATCGGCGCGGAAAAGCCATAGACGGGATTGGCATAGTCTGTGCGTGTAAACCGGATCATCGTCAGTTCGTCGGCATGCGGCACCGGCAACGGCCGCAACAACAGCCCATTGATCAGGGAAAAGATCGCGGTGTTGGCGCCGAGGCCAAGCGCCAGGGTGAGAATGGCTGTCAGCGCAAAGCCCGGCGATTTGCGCAGTTGTCGAAAAGCGAAGCGGATATCGCGCAAGCCCTGCTCCAGGATCGGAACGCCGCTCTGCACGCGATAGCTTTCCTTGGCCTGCGTGACGCCGCCAAACTCGCGCAGCGCCGCAGTCCGCGCTTCCTCCACAGATAGTCCGCGCTTCCGGTTTTCTTCCGCGGCGAGCTCGATGTGCGCGCGCAGCTCGTCATCGAGCTCGGCGTCGAGGTTGCTTCGGCGGAACAGGGCGGCGATGCGGCTGAAGAGAATGCGGATTGGATCCATCGCCAGAACTCCTAACTCGAGGCCGTGAGAAAGCGCGCCATGGTCGCGGCGATGCGCTCCCAGTTCCTGGCTTCCTGCTCGATGCGCTTGCGGCCGATGCGGCTCAACGAGTAATACTTGGCGCGTCGGTTCGACTCCGACACGCCCCACTCGGATTTGATCCATCCCCGCTGCTGCAGGCGCAGGAGCGCGGGGTAGATCGTCCCCTGATTCAGCCTGAGCGAGTCGCCGCTCACCTGCTCGATACGCCGCGCAATGCCGTACCCGTGCTGCGGACCCATGGTCTCCAGCGTTTTCAGCACCATCAGGTCAAGCGTCCCCTGCAATACATCCGGCCGGTCTTCGCCCATCGCGCCTCCTGTTGCTGTTCTACAGGTAAGCTGACCCGCAGCTCTGTAGATTGTCAACAGGAATGTGACGAGCCCCGTCACGCTCGTCGTCGTCGGCTCTTTCTGAATCAGGAGCCGGTCTTCTGGCCGGCCGGTTGCCGGACCGGTCGATCCAGGGTTTCCGTCGCTGTTTTTGCCTTAGAATTCTGTTTATGACCGATCGCATGGCTCTCACTCTCGCCCAGGCCGACCCCGAAGTGGTGGCTGCCATTGACCACGAAACCTTTCGCCAGCACGAGGGGCTGGAGATGATCGCCAGCGAGAACTTTGTCTCCGAGGCGATTCTCGAAGCGGCCGGCTCGATCTTCACCAATAAATATGCCGAAGGCGTACCGGGGCGACGCTACTACGGCGGATGCGAATACGCCGACATCGTCGAGAATCTCGCCCGCGACCGCGCCAAACAACTCTTCGGCGCCGAGCACGCCAACGTGCAGCCGCATTCCGGCTCGCAGGCCAATGCCGCGGCCTATGCGACCGTGCTGCAGCCCGGCGACACCATCCTCGGACTCGACCTCGCGCACGGCGGCCACCTGACGCACGGCCACAAGCTCAGTTTCAGCGGCAAGCTCTACCGGCCCACCTTTTACCAGGTGCGGCGCGACACCGAAGTGATCGATTACGACGAGCTCGAATCGATCGCCCAGCGCGAAAAGCCCAAGGCGATCATCGGCGGCGGCAGCGCCTATCCGCGCCTGTGGGATTTCGCGCGCATGCGCGAAATTGCCGACAAGGTCGGCGCGACTTATATCTTCGACATGGCCCACATCGCCGGACTCGTCGCCGGCGGCGTGCATCCATCGCCGGTGCCTCACGCGCATATCACCACGACCACGACGCATAAAACGCTGCGCGGGCCGCGCGCCGGGCTGGTTCTGTGCGGCAACGATCTTGCGCCCGCGCTCGACAAGGCCGTCTTTCCCGGCCAGCAGGGCGGACCGCTGGTGCACATCGTCGCGGCCAAGGCCGTGGCCCTGGGCGAAGCGTTGCGTCCGGAGTTCAGGACCTATGCGGCGCAGATCGTGGCCAACGCCAAGGTCCTGGCCGGCGGACTGCACGAAGCCGGTTTCCGCATTGTCTCCGGCGGCACCGACAATCACCTCATGCTCGTCGACACCTTCCAGAAAGGCATTCTCGGCTCCGAGGCCGAACTGGCGCTGGGCAAGGCCGGAATCACAGTGAACAAGAACTCCATTCCATTCGATACCAATCCACCGCTCAAGCCATCGGGCATTCGCATCGGCACACCGGCGCTCACCACGCGCGGCATGAAGGAAGGCGAGATGCGCCAGATCGCCTTATGGATTGCAAAGGCTCTTGAGCAGCGCGGCGACGACGCATCGCTCGCGCGCATTCGCGGCGAAGTGGGCGAGCTGGCCAATCGCTTTCCGCTCTACGCATGGCGGCGCGCGCCGGTAGCGGTGGGCGTATAACTCGTTTGTCGAACTGAAACACACAACTTACTTTCGCTCGGGCGTTGCGGATGGATGAAGACTCGCAAGAGAGCGTACTGCCTTTGATGAGTCGAAGAAGGTGTTCGGGAAAAACCAGCTTGTCTTTTTTCCCGCCGCGCCCGGATAAGTAAAAGAAATCGGCGCGAAAGTAGGCAAAACCCGCCCGCGTGAGTTATGCTTCCCGTATGGCTATGGATTCTATCGTTGCTCAAATCGATGCGGAAATCGCGAGGCTGAAACAGGTTCGTTCTTTGCTTGCCGCTTCCGGCAAGATCTCCGCCAGGTTAGGCGCGGCCAAGACTGGTTCTGCGGGAAAGAAAAGAAAGAAGCGGGTGCTGAGCGCCGAGGCACGCAAGCGGATCGCGGATGCGCAGCATCGGCGCTGGGCCGCGCAAAGGGCCAAGGCGAAATAGTCCCGCGCCGGGCCTGACGGACAACATTCTGTGCCGGGGTGTGCCCGAGGGGCGATTGCCGCGGCAGATCGCAAAACGAATCGATCGGGATTGCGTGCGATTCCCGCCGCTCTGCATCGCGGCATGGGGCGAAGGATTGAAACCCATTCGTATCGCATCGATCCCACAATCCAGGCGACAGACCCCATTCCCGCTATTATCGCGAATAGCTTTCCTGGCGCTTCGAATTACCAGAATTCGACCGCCTGCACCTGCGGCGGTCCGGGATGACCTTCGATTACCTGGGTCTCGATGACAGCCTCCATGTTCATCTGTTCCCAGTTGGGCGGAGCGTTTTTGAGCAGCGCCTCGAGATACTCGGAGTTATAGACGCTTTCCCCGGCGGCTTCGGTGCCTTCCTCTGAAATCCCCGCCGCGACGATCACTGGCTGCCCGGTGGTCTGGTCGTGAATACGCGCCACAATGGCATAGTCGCGCGAAAGCTTCTCGTAGGGCAGATCCCATGCCGTGGCCCACGTGGTCTGCTGCCGGCTCCTGCGATCGACAATCAGGGCGACGCCATCCTTCGAATCGAATCCGAAGCGCAGCTTCTGCGTCACGCGCAGCGTCCAGATGTTATCGAAGGCCCCGATCAGAACAATAGGTCCCTCGCGCAACTGCGCAAAGGTGGCTTCCGAGGCCGGCAGAACGCGGAATGCCTTGTGCTGGGCTTCCATCGGCGCTACCGCGCGGGTCAGCGTGATGACATCGGCCAGGGCAAGGTGTCCGGAGAGATGGAGACGGAAGTAGAGCGGCTCCGGCTTCGAGGGCGGGACCGGCGCGTCATAGGAGTTGATGGCGTCGAGATCGAGGTTCTTGGATGGCTCGCCGAGGCAATACGTCACAAGGCTCGCGCCGGAGGTGATCGGCGCCCAGAATCGATCGATCAGATTCGGCGGAGGAACATCGGGGTTCCGCTTTCCGTAGCGGATGCCGAGGTCGCCGGCGGCGACGATTCCCAGCGGCAGCAGCATCCATGGGATCCAGAAAAGAAACGAGCGCGCCGGAAGCGGCGCCGTCGACGGTTCCGGAACCGCCGGCTCTCCGGGAACAGCCATTCCCGGCGGCTCGACCGGAACCGGCCCCTGCGCCTCACCCGCGGTTTCCGGCGCATGAAATACGGGCACATAGGAACCGATGGGAAGCTCGATGACGAGTTCGCCATCGTGTGCGGCGTCGTAGTAGTACTGAACGAGGCGCTTGCGCACTTCGCCGGCGGTGATGCGAACGATCGGATCCGCGTTGGCGTCATATGCGGGCGAACGGCCGAAAACCTCTATGCCGATGGTGCGCTCCTTCAGGTCGGAGGAGTTGCCGCGCAGCGCCTGGTCGACCGTATAGGCAAGAAGCGCCGGGTACCGCTTGCTGTTGGCAAAAAGGGGAT
This sequence comes from Acidobacteriaceae bacterium, assembly GCA_030039035.1. Lineage (GTDB taxonomy): Bacteria > Acidobacteriota > Terriglobia > Terriglobales > Acidobacteriaceae > Telmatobacter. The sequence continues at coordinate 12,797 of JASHQQ010000039.1, forward strand.
GGGCGAGAAGGCGCGCCAATTGCTCCCGGACAACCGCCGGCTCCGCGGCGACTGTGGACGATACAGGTTCGGGCGCGGATTTCGGCGCCAACGGCATTCCGGGCTCCTGGAAAAACTTTCACTCCGGGGAACCAGCGTGATGCAGCCACCATATCCGCGGGCGCATGAGGTGGGTCCTGGGTCGCTCGACGCCGGGCGGTTCCCGGAGACACAAAATCCTGAACGCGTCCCTTCGGCGAGGTGCGGGTCGAAATCGCCTTTTCGCCGTGGGGAATCCGGGCGCGATCAGTTCAGTACAAACGCGTGCATTGCGTATCATACGTCCCGGCCCTGTGCTTGTCCATGCACAATTGGAGGCATATAACCCGAACGTGGAAATGGCCTTAGGCTCGATCCGCCGTTTTGTTACCCGATGGAACCTGCCGTGGGCGTCGCATCCTGCCTATATTTGTGGCGGTCCAGAAAATGTGCTGATGGTCGGGTTGTGCGCGGCGATTTTCGTCGCCAGCGCATGACAAGGCCGAGGGGCATTTTCTTGTGATTGCGGCTCCTCGCCCCTCCGGTTGGCCAGATCTGGAGAGAATCCAGACGGGAATAACCGGGGGGCGCTTTTTTGCCGTTTCGCGACTCCCTGATGCTGGCATACCTTGCCGGTCGACCTTCCGCCTTTTTCCGGATTTCATTCCTTGTTGTCACCGGTGGGACGAACCGGCTCCGATGCTCTATGCTTACCCGGTTGACCATCGCCACATCGAGAGACAGCCCATGCCGAACCGTCGCAGCGTGCTCCTTTTGATCGTCGTTCTTTTGGCGGCCCCATCCTGCCTGCTTCCCGCGCAGCCTGCCGAAACGGCCCGGAACCGCGCTGCGGCGTTGCTCAAACAGATGACGCTCGACGAGAAGATCGGCCAGCTCAACCAGGTCTCCGGCGTCCAGATGCCCATGCTGGGCAGCGAAAAGCCCGACGACGCCATCGTCAAAGGCGAAGTCGGATCCGTGCTTTGGCTGATCGATGTGAAGGAGATCAATCGCCTGCAGCATCTGGCGGTCGAGAAGTCCCGCCTCCATATTCCCATCCTCTTCGGCTTCGATGTGATTCACGGCTACCGCACGGTATTTCCCGTGCCGCTGGCCATGGCATCGTCCTGGGATCCGTCCGTCGAGGAGAGCGCGCAACGCTTCGCCGCTCAGGATGCCCGGGCCGCCGGCATCGATTGGACATTCGCGCCCATGGTCGACATCGCCCGCGACGGGCGCTGGGGGCGCATCGTCGAGGGCGCGGGCGAAGACCCGTATCTTGGCTCGGCGATGGCTGCCGCGCAGGTGCGCGGCTTCCAGGGCGGCGCGTCCCTGGAGCCGGACGGCATTCTCGCCTGCGCCAAGCACTTTGCCGGCTACGGCGCGGCCGACGGCGGACGCGACTACGACTCCTCGTATCTTCCGGAAGTGCTGATGCGCAACGTCTATCTGCCGCCGTTTCACGCCGCGGAACAGGCCGGCGTGGGCAGCTTCATGAGCGCCTACATGGACCTGAACGACGTTCCAGCCAGCGGCAACCACTGGTTGTTGACCAACGTGCTGCGCCGCGACTGGGGTTTCAAGGGCTTTGTCGTCTCCGATGCGTTTGCCGTGGCGAGCCTCGAGGTGCACGGCTTTGCGCGCGACCCCGAAGACGCTGCCTACAAGGCCATTGCCGCCGGCGAGGACATGGACATGGCCAGCCGGACCTTCATTCGCAACCTGCCCAAATTGGTGCAGCAGGGAAAGGTGACCGAGGCCCGGATCGACGCCGCGGTGCTGCCGATTCTCACCGTCAAATACGAACTGGGATTATTCGAGCATCCGTACGTCGACGAGTCGAAGGTCGATGCCACGCTCGACCGGCCCGAAGGCCGCACGCTGGAACGCAAGCTGGCCGCGCGCTCGATGGTCTTGCTCAGGAATGAGAGTCGCACGCTGCCGCTCTCAAAATCTCCGGGCAAGATTCTCGTCATCGGCTCGCTCGCCGATTCGACGCGCGACGTCGAAGGCGGCTGGACCGTCGAAGGCCTCTTCAGCAGCGGCGTGAAGAGCCATCCGGTAACAGTGCTCGCTGGCCTGAGAAACAAGCTGGGCGCCGACGCGCAGGTCGAATATGTCCCTGGACCGGTTCCCACGCGCGAGTATCCCTCCATGCTCGACGCGATCCTTGGCAACAAGCCGCCGCAGCCTCCCACCCAGGCCGAAATCGCGGACTGGATCGCCAAGGCCAGGACCGCGGCAGCCGGCGCGGATGTCGTCGTCGCCGTCCTCGGCGAGACGGCCAACATGAGCGGCGAAGCAGCTTCGCGCGCCACGCTTGATCTGCCCGGAATCCAGGAACAGATGCTCGAAGCCGTGGCCGAAGCCGGCAAGCCCGTCGTGCTGGTGCTCGAGAATGGCCGTCCGCTCGACATTCGCTGGGCCGCGGCGCACGTTCCCGCCATCCTCGAAGTCTGGTATCCCGGCACCGAAGGCGGCAACGCCGTGGCGGACGTACTCTTCGGCGGCGTGAACCCCGGCGGCAAGCTGCCCGTAAGCTGGCCGCGCGCCGCAGGCCAGGAGCCGCTCTATTACAACCACAACCTCACCCACGAACCCGAGGACCGCCCGGGCTTCACCTCGCGCTACTGGGATCTCTCGTCGAAGCCGCTCTTTCCCTTCGGCTACGGACTCGGCTACTCAACCTTCAAATTCGACAATCTGCACCTGAGCGCTTCCTCGATCTCTTCGGCCGGCTCAACCGAAGTCACCGTCGAGGTGACCAACACCGGCCAGGTCGCCGGCGACGCCGTGGCGCAGCTATACATTCATCAGCGGGCGGGACTCGCCTCGCGCCCGGTGCGCCAGCTCAAGGGCTTCGAGCGTATCGCCCTCAGTCCCGGCGAGACAAAGGCCGTCAGCTTCAAACTCGGCCACGACGAGCTCGAGTACTGGAATCCGCAGACCAAAACATGGATCGTCGATCCCGGAGTTTTCGACGTATGGGCCGGCGAGGATTCTACGGCGAGCCTGCACACCGAGCTGACGGTGACACAATAAGGGCTCGCTGCGATCTGTGCAGAAAGGGGTGCCCCACGTCCCGATTCCGGGACATGGACGAAAGCATCCTTGGGCGGGTGCCCCACGCCCCGATTCTGGGACGTGGGATGAAAGGAAGCCGCCTTCCTATTCCGCTCGCAGCGCCACCAGCGGGCTGACGCGCGAAGCCCGTCGTGCCGGAAAATAGCCTGATAGCGCCGCAATCGCCAGAAGGATGATCGCCATGGCAGCATAGGTCGTTGCATCCCACGGCGAGGTGTCGTAGAGCAGCGATGCGATCAGCTTTGCCACCGCCAGCGAAGCCGCCGTGCCCAGCACGATGCCGGCAATCGCCAGCCGCAGCGTGCGCGCCAGCACCTGCCGCTGCACCAGCGCGGCGCTTGCGCCCAGCGCCATCCGGATGCCGATCTCCTGCGTCTGCCGCGTCACCGAGTAGGAGATCACGCCGTAGATGCCCAGCGCCGCCAGCAGCATGCCCAGCCCGGCGAACGAGCC
>JASHQQ010000040.1 GCA_030039035.1 Acidobacteriaceae bacterium
CTGGAGTTGCTGCAATCCAGAAGGCTGCCGGCGCTGATGGATCAGTTGAGCGCGTGGTTCGACTGGATTGTCATTGATTCGCCTCCGGTGTTGCCATTGGCCGATACCAGCGTCTGGGCGCGTCAAACCGATGGAATTCTCCTTGTTACGCGCCTCGGAGTCACGGAAAAGCGGCAACTTCAGAAAGGTTTGGAGGCGATCGAGCCAAAGAAGATTATTGGCGCGCTCCTCAACTCCTGCGCGGGCACCGAGACAGACTATTACTATTACCGCAAGTCGCCAGCGAGCCCATCCGAAGCGGACGGTCAGCAATGAAGATTTGCAAGCCCGCGAATGCGATGAGGACCGAATGCAAATAAAGATCGAAGCGAAGTATCTGGGAGACGTGGTTGTTATTGTTCCCGATATCTTTCAGGACAGCCGCGGCTTCTTTTCCGAGACGTTTCGTGCCGACCAGTTCGAAGAGCTGGGTTTACCCACAGGCTTTGTGCAGGACAACCACTCGCAGTCCGCAAAAGGCGTGGTGCGCGGATTGCACTTCCAATGGGATCCGCCCATGGGCAAGCTGATGCGCGTCACCGTGGGAAGCGCGTTTCTGGTCGCGGTAGACATCCGCAAGGGATCGCCTACATTGGGCAGGTGGGTTGGAGTTGAAGCCACAATGAAAAACCGGCGTGCGGTCTGGGCTCCGGCAGGCTTCGCGCGCGGTTTCTGCTCCCTCGAAGACGGCACCGAGATTCAGTACAAGTGCACGGGTATTTACAGCAACAAAGGCGAGTCGGGAGTTCTCTGGAACGATCCGGCCATCGGCATCCAGTGGCCGCTTGCCGATGTGACGGTTTCGGAGAAAGACCGCAAAGCGCGCACTCTGGCCGAGTGGCTCGCGTCGCCCGAATCCGACAACTTTCAATACTCCAGCAAATCCTGAAAAGAGAGTTTTTGAGGAGTTAACTCCATGAGACTGCTGATCGCCGGCGGGGCGGGCTATCTTGGCTCCGTACTGATCCCGAAACTTCAGGAACGCGGTTACAAGGTGGACGTAGTCGACCTTTTCTGGTTCGGGAACCATCTGCCCAAACAGACCGGCATCCTCAACAAGGATATTTTTGAGCTGAGCGTCGACGATCTTGCGTCCTATGACCAGGTGGTGTTTCTGGCCGGGCTTTCCAACGACCCCATGGCCGAATATTCGCCGAGCAAGAATTTCATCTTCAATGCGGCGGCGCCGGCCTACCTCGCCTACATCGCAAAGATTGCGAAGGTAAAGCGCTACATCTACGCAAGCTCCTGCTCGGTCTATGGCTACACGGAGAACGAACTGTACGACGAGACCCGGCCGGTCAGCTCGAATTATCCCTACGGAATCTCCAAGCTGCAGGGCGAGCAGGCAGTGATGCAGATGGTGAGCGACGAGTTCTCTGTGATCTCGCTGCGCAAGGGGACGATCTCGGGATACAGCCCGCGCATGCGGCTCGATCTGATCATCAACACGATGTTCAAGACCGCGATGCGCGATCGCACCATCACGGTGAACAATCCGTCGATCTGGCGGCCGATCCTGAGTATTGAGGACGCAGCCACTGCTTATATCCGTGCGGTCGAGGCCAATCACAGGATTTCGGGCATCTTCAATCTGGCTTCGGGGAACTATACCGTCGGCGAAGTGGGCGATCTGATCAAGAGCGCGGTGGAAGAGCGGCTCAATATCCGCGTGAACCTCTGCATCAAGCACATCCAGGACTTCCGGAATTACAAGGTGAGCACGGAGAAGGCCGCCAACGTGCTCAGCTTCCATCCTACCGGCTCGGTGAAATCGATCGTGGACAACCTGATCGACAACATGAGCAGGTTTCAGGACTGGGACAACCCGGCCTACGCCAACATCCAGTGCTTCAAGGCCATCGAGCGGGAGATCGAAGTCCATAACATGGCAGGCGCGGCATGAGGATTGTCGTCATCGGGGCCAACGGCCAGCTTGGCGTCGACGTGGCTGAAGCCTTCGCACGTCGCGGCGATGAAGTCACTGCGCTGACGCATGAAGAGATCGAGCTGTCGAATCCGGAATCCGTCAGGGCCTGCCTCGGCTCGGGAAACATCGACGCGGTCGTCAACACGGCCGCGATGCATCACGTGGAAAAGTGCGAGCAGGATCCGGCGAGGGCATTCGCCGTGAACGCGCTGGGAGCGCGGAACCTGGCCCTGGTGACGCGGGAAACGGGAGCTGTGCTCGTGCATGTCAGCACGGATTACGTTTTCGATGGCAGCAAGGACGAGCCGTACGTCGAAGAAGATGCGCCCTTGCCGCTCAACGTGTATGGCAACTCGAAGCTGGCAGGCGAACACTTTGTCCGTACGCTCAATCCGAGGCACCATGTGCTGCGGACTTCGGCCATCTACGGCAAGCATCCGTGCCGCGCGAAGGGCGGCCTGAATTTTGTGGAGCTGATGCTGAAACTCGGCCGTGAGCGGGGACGCGTGCGCGTCGTGGACAGCGAATTCGTCAGCCCCACGCCGACGGCCGATATTGCGCGCCAGATCGTTGTGCTCGGCGACAGCGATGCCTTCGGCCTCCATCACGCCACGGCGGAGGGCTCCTGCTCGTGGCACCGGTTTGCGACGGAGATTTTCGCGATGGCCGGGCTTTCCGTGCAGGTGGAAGTTGCCGACCCGTCGGAGTTTCCCGCCAAGGTGCCGCGCCCACGCTATTCGGTTCTGGAGAACAGGCGGCTCAAGGCGGCGGGCCTGAATGTGTTTCAGCCATGGGAAGCAGGACTCGCCGAGTATCTCGGCGCCATGCAAGGAGCATTGGCAAGTTAGTGGCCGCCGCGGATGCTCACGCGGCTTAGCCAGACCGCGGCTGATTCCGCAAACGAAGATGGTCCTGTCGGGCCGCCGTCCCGATCGACGGGATGTCGAGCGGCTCCGGCGCTTCCTCCATCCCTGACTCCCCGATCACAGAAGCGTTGCAGCCCGCCGCAGGCGGCAGTGGAGATTGAAGGTTGGGACCGGACGGGAAGTCTTCCGCGGGAAGCGAATACTTCAAACAACGGAATGAGTGCCGAGAGAGAGGAGTAAGTCGTGACCTTGTTGCGCCTGGATAACACTTCTGACCTTGCCGACCCTCTATTCGATTCCATGTCGCCGGCCGAGCGCGAGGTTCTCAACGAGGAGACCTTCAAGCGGATGATCGCCATCGAGCGCAAGAGAACCGAGCGCTCGAAGGAGCCGTTTCTGCTCATGCTGCTCGAGGCGGGAAAGCAGCAGGGTTCGGAAAAGAGTGCGAGGGCGCTCGACAGCATGGTTTCCGTGCTGCTGACGGCGACCCGGGAGACCGACGTGATCGGCTGGTACAAGGAGCGGATGGCGATCGGCGCCATCTTTACCGGTCTGGTCGTCAACGACAAGAATTCCATCCTCAGCATGATCCTGAGCCGGATCAGCACCACTTTGCGGGACGAACTCACATTCGACCAGTTCAACCAGGTCAGCATCTCATTCCATTTCTTCCCCGATGAGTGGGACCAGGAGGACGGAGGACGACCGAGCAATCCGACGCTTTATCCGGATCTGATCACCCCGAGGAATGGCCGCCGGTCGCAACTCGGCGTAAAGAGGATGATGGACGTTGCCGGAAGCGCCCTGGCGCTGGCTGTTCTGGCCCCCATCCTCGCCGCCATTGCGCTGGCCATCAAGGCCACGTCGAAAGGACCTGTCTTCTTCCGGCAGCAACGCGTGGGCCAGTATGGACAGATCTTCACGTTCCTTAAGTTCCGCTCGATGCATGTGAACAACGACGCCAGCGTGCACAAGGAGTTCGTGAAGCGGCTGATCTCGAGCGAGAGCGGGCATCAGCCGGGCGGCGAAAACGGAAGCGTGGTCTACAAGATCACCAACGACCGGCGAATCACGCCCATCGGCAAGTTCCTGCGCCGGACCAGCCTGGACGAGCTGCCGCAGTTCATCAACGTGCTCCGGGGAGAGATGTCGCTGGTGGGTCCGCGCCCGGCGATTCCCTACGAGCTGGCTGTCTACAAAACCTGGCACCGCCGCCGCGTGCTGGAAGTGAAGCCCGGAATCACCGGGTTGTGGCAAGTGACCGGCCGGAGCCGGGTCAAGTTCGACGACATGGTGAGGCTCGACCTGAGATATGCCACATCGTGGTCTCCGTGGCTGGACTTCAAGATTCTTATGCGCACTCCCATGGCAGTTATCAAGGGCTCGGGCGCATATTGAGATTTCGCAGGCCGATCCCTCCTCCCTGCGGCCCTCCAGAATTCCGCACTCATGGTTTTCCTTTCCAGAGTAGCCTCCCGATAAATCCACAGCCTGGAAAAAGCAATCGGAGCCGTCCGAACCGGCCCGGTCAAGGTTGCAGATCGTTCCCGGAACCTTCCATGCAGTTACGCAAGCGCATAAAGCAGGGTGAACTAGAATGAATTTCGGTGTGATTGGTTACGGATATTGGGGACCCAATATTGTAAGGAACCTGGCGAATCTCGACGATTCCCAGGTGGTGGCCATCGCGGAGATCAGTCCTGCGGCGCGAAAGCGCGCGCAAAAGGCATATCCGACGGCCAGAGTGACCTCCAACGCTTCGGAAGTGATTTCGTCGCCGGAAATCGACGCCGTGGCCGTGGTTTCTCCGGTGTGGACGCACTACGAACTCACCAAGGCCGCCCTGCAGAACGGAAAGCATGTCTTCGTCGAAAAACCGTTCACGAGCAATACGGCGCAGGGCGAGGAACTGATCGAGCTCGCACAACGCAAAAACCTGACGATCATGGTGGATCATACGTTCCTGTTCACCGGAGCGGTCACCAAGATACGGCAACTGCTCGACGAGGGGACCCTGGGCCAGCTCTACTATTACGACTCGACGCGTGTGAATCTGGGCCTCTTCCAGCACGACATCAACGTGCTTTGGGACTTGGCTCCGCACGATCTTTCCATCATGGACTACCTCCTCAAGACCACGCCGGAAGCCGTGGTTGCCACCGGCCAAAGGCATCTGAACGGATATGAGGACGTGGCCTATATGACCCTTTATTTTCCCGGCCAGGTGATCGCCCATATCAACGTGAACTGGCTGTCCCCGGTGAAGGTGAGGACGACCCTGATCGGCGGCGAAAAGCGCATGCTGGTGTGGAACGATCTGGAAGCCGACGAAAAGGTGAAGATCTACGACCGGGGCGTCGATATCAAGAGCCGGGAGGGCGTCTACGAACTGCTGGTCAATTACCGGTCCGGCGACATGTGGTCCCCGCAGCTCGAGCAGGTCGAGGCGCTGCGCAAGGAGATGAATTATTTTGTCGAGTGCATTGCGAGCGGGAAAAAGCCGTTCAACGACGGATGCGCCGGCCTGCGCGTGGTGAAGATGCTGGAAGCCGCCAGCGAATCGCTGGGCAAACGAGGATCGCTCGTCTATTTATGAACTCCTATAACTCCATCGCGAGCGACGTCAAGCTGGGCAAAGACGTAAAGCTCTCGAAATTCATCAATCTTTACGGATGCGATATTGGCGATGAGACCAGGATCGGCGCGTTCGTGGAGATCCAGAAAAATGCGAGCGTGGGAAAACGCTGCAAGATCTCCAGTCACACATTCATCTGCGAAGGCGTGGCTATTGAGGATGAGGTCTTTATCGGGCATGGCGTAACATTTACAAATGACACCTATCCGCGCGCGGCGAATGCCGACGGGACGCCGCAGACCGAGGCCGACTGGAAGGTGGAGCGCACGGTGGTGAAGAAAGGCGCGTCGGTGGGGTCGGGCGCAACGATTCTCTCCCGGACGGCGATCGGAGAAAATGCGATTGTGGGCGCCGGCAGCGTGGTAACAAGGGATGTTCCACCCAACGCGATCGTGGCGGGAAACCCCGCCAGAATCCTGCGCTATATAGAGCAAGGCACGGAGGGCAGCAATGCCGGTTCATAATGCTATTCCTTTCCTGGATCTTGTGACTCCGCATGTGGAGCTGGAAGAAGAGCTCGTCGCGGTCTTCCGCCGGGCATTGCATACGGCCGGGTTCATCGGCGGGCCGATGGTGGAGCAATTCGAGAAGGAGTTTGCGGAGTTCTGCACGGCGAAGCACGCCATCGGCATCAGCAACGGCACCGACGCGCTGCGTTTTGCCCTGATGGCGTGCGGCGTGGAGACGGGCGACGTGGTGGTTACGGTGCCGCACACCTTTATCGCCACGACGGAAGCGATTTCGCAGGCCGGCGCGTTGCCGGAGTTTGTCGATATTGACGAGCGGACTTACAACATCTCGGTGGTCCGGCTTAGGGAATATCTCAAAGAGAAGTGCATGCGCAACAGTTCGGGTAAGCTCATCAGCCTACGGAGCAACCGGCCGGTCACGGCAATCGTCCCTGTTCACCTCTATGGCCAGATGGCCGACATGGATCCGATCCTCGACCTGGCCGGGGAATATGGCCTGACAGTGATCGAGGACGCATGCCAGGCGCACGGCGCCGAATATTTCTCGAAGAAACAGGGTCGATGGGTGAAAGCTGGAACCATGGGCCGCGCGGCGGCCTTCAGCTTCTATCCGGGAAAGAATCTGGGAGCTTGCGGGGAAGCCGGTGCGGCGACTACGGACGATGCCGCGGTTGCAGCAAGGATCAGGATGCTGCGCGATCACGGCCAGGCACAAAAGTATTATCACGACATCGAGGGTTACAACGGACGGCTGGACGCGATCCAGGCGGGGCTGCTCAGCGTGAAGCTCGCGCACCTTGCGAAATGGAACGAGCAGCGACGCGGGCACGCGGCGGAATACAACCGGCTGCTGAAGGACAACGACTCGGTGGTCTGCCCCTTTGAGCCTTCGTGGTCGCGGGCGATCTATCACCTTTACGTAATTCGTACCGCGGACCGCGACGGGCTGATCGAGCACCTGAAAAACGCGGGGATCGGCACGGGAATTCACTACCCGGTTCCACTGCACGAGCAAAAGGCCTATTCCTGCCGGGACTATTGTCCGGAAGATCTGCCGGTGGCATCACGAATTGCGAAGGAGATCGTCTCGCTGCCGATGTTCCCGCAACTTGCAGCGGAACAGCGGGCGAGGGTGGCGGACGAAATCAAGCGATTCGCCCCGATCAACCCTCACAAACCTGCAAAAGCTGCAGAGACCGCAGCTACGCTCGACGAAGTCACGGTCTAAACCTTCTCCGACCTCTTCAAAGGATTCAAGGATTCGGCCTCGCGGCCGTCACTGAACATGTCACCGAACCCATTGGCAGAGCTGACGCAAGAACAGGCGCCGGCGCGGAAATTCTCCGTAGCAAGGCACAAAACAGCGGCGAGAAGGACCGGACTCAAGGTCTGGATCGATCTGGAGAACTCTCCGCATGTGCCTTTCTTTCGTCCCATCATGGATGAGCTGAAGCGGCGGAACTATGAAGTGGTGCTGACGGCGAGAGATTGTTTCCAGACATGCGAGCTTGCCGATCAGGCCGGTCTCAATTACCGCAAGGTGGGCCGGCATCACGGGAAGAACCGGATGGCCAAGCTGGCGGGACTGGGTTCACGCGTAATGCGGCTGGCGCCGTACATTCTGCGGGAAAGGCCGGCCATCGCGGTTTCGCATTGCTCCCGCACATCGATCATCCTTTCGGCGCTGCTGGGCATACCCAGCCTGAACATCATCGACTACGAATACGCCGACCAAAGATTCACGGGCCTGATTGGATCGAATCGCAAGAAGTGGGTTCTTACGCCCGAAGTGGTTCCCGCCGACAACTTCGAGAAAAGCGGAACACTGCCCGGCCACATTTTGCGCTACCCCGGAATCAAGGAAGACGTGTACGTTCCCTTCTTTCAGCCCGATTCTTCGTTCAAGGACGCGCTGGGCTTCGCGCCGGAAGACATTGTGGTCACGATGCGGCCGCCGGCCTCCGAGGCGCACTATCACTCGCCGGAAAGCGACAAGCTGCTGCATGCGGTGTTCAAGGCGCTGGCCGATCGCCCGGAAGCCAGGACGGTCCTGCTGCCGCGCACGCGCAAGCAGGAAGGCGAGATCCGCGAAGCTCATCCGCGGCTGTTCGCCGAGGGACGCGTCATTGTGCCCGAGCACGCGTTGAATGGCCTTGACCTGATCTGGCATTCGGACGTCGTGATCAGCGGAGGCGGCACGATGAACCGCGAGGCCGCCGCGCTGGGGATTCCGGTGTACAGCTTCTTTCGCGGAGCGCTGGGAGCGGTGGACAAGCACCTTGCGGAGGCGGGCAAGCTGACCCTCCTGAAGAGCGAACAGGACGTACGCGAGAAGCTCAGGCTGGTGCGACGCGAAAGGTCGCGCGGCGCAAGACCGGGCAACACGGCGTCCCTGGCAGCGATCGCCGACCACATCGATGCGATCTGCGAGAAGCGAGCCTGACAAATGCGACCTGCAACACTGATGGAAGCGGAACAGGGAAAAGCGGACGTGCCGGGCGTCCCGGAGCTCTGCGAGCTTGCCGCTCGCGGCCTGGTGCACATGCTCGATCCGGAGAAGCAGGTCTTCTGTCACACCTATGTCCGGACAGCAGAGGGAATGGTTCGTGAAGGCTTGTCGCCCCGTTATTCGATGATGACGCTTTTGGGGCTGCGGCGTTATGAGGTTGCAGGCCGGCGCTCGCCGATCGGGATTGCGCGCGTGCTCGACGCGCTGCTCAAGGACACAAGCTGGATCGCGAGCGCGGGCGACCTCGGATTGCTTCTCTGGACGTGCGCGGAGCTGGCTCCTGAACTGTTGCCGGAGATCTACCGGCAGACCCGGGCCGGCGATGCGCTGCGGTGCTTCCCTGATGGAAGGCAGGGGAGCACCATGGAGGTGGCCTGGTACCTCACGGGCCTGGCCACCTGCCGGCTGGCCGGCTATGGCGACCTGCCGGGGTTGACAGAAGAGGCGACGGCAGCGCACCAGATTCTCGATGGCAATCGGGGACATTGCGGAGTCTACGGTCACCGCAGCCAGGACCCCACGATGAGCGGATTCGTTCGTGGCAGGATCGGCAGCTTTGCCGATCAGGTGTATCCCACCATTGCCCTGGCGCGGTGGTCCCAGGCTTCGAACGACGAAGAAGCGCGGCAGGTGGCGTTGCGCACCGCGCAAACCCTCTGCGGATTGCAAGGGCCGCTGGGCGAATGGTGCTGGCAGTACGACCGCGCGAGCGGAAGAGTGGTAAGCCGTTACCCGGTTTATTCGGTACACCAGCATGCCATGGGGCCGATGATGCTGTTCGAAACGAGCGCGGCAACCGGTTACAATTTTGCTCCGGCCATCCTCAAGGGTCTGGCCTGGATCGGTGGCGACAATGAGCTGGGCCGCGATTTTGTCGAGCCCTCACTGGGCCTGGTGTGGCGCTCGATCTACCTCGAGCCCATCAGCGCCTATGCCGATGCCGCCCTGCGCTTTTCACGCCTGCGCCACGGCGCGGCAGGAAAACTGAAGGTACGCTACGAATGCCGGCCCTACGAGCTGGGCTGGCTGCTGTATGCCTTTGCCGGAAGGCAGTAGAATTTCCCTGAAGACTGCCGAGCCGCGGCGGACCTGAACAGACTGGAACTCGAATGGAAACACCAGGTAAAGCGAAGATCATGACCGTGGTGGGCGCAAGGCCCAACTTCATGAAGGCTGCGCCCATCCTCGCGGCGATTCGCAATCGCAACGATCGCCTGCGCAGGTCTTCCCTTCTGGCGGCATCGGATCATTCTCCGTTTATGATCGACAGTGTACTTGTCCACACAGGCCAGCATTACGACGAAGCGATGTCGGACCAGTTCTTCGCCGATCTCAATATTCCCAGGCCGGATGTTCACCTCGGAGCCGGATCGGGCTCCCATGCAACCCAGACGGCCGAGATCATGAAGCGCTTCGAAGAGGTGCTGCTGCGCGAGCGGCCGGACCTGCTCATCGTGGTGGGCGATGTGAACTCCACGCTGGCCTGCTCGCTGGTTGCTTCCAAGATCTCGTTCGATGCGCAGGGTTCGAGGCCGCTCATCGCGCACGTCGAAGCCGGCCTGCGCTCCTTCGATCGGACCATGCCGGAAGAGATCAATCGCATCCTTACGGACCATGTCGCCGACCTCCTGTTTGTTACCGAGGAGAGCGGCCTGAAGAACCTGCGCGAGGAAGGCATTGCGGAGGAGAAGGTTCATTTCGTCGGCAATACGATGATCGATTCGCTGCTCGCCTTCCGGCACAAGACAAGCGAATCGACGATCCTGGACAAGCTCGGCCTTCGCAACGGCCATGCCGGGCATGGATCGAACCAGGATGCGGGGCGATATGCTCTGCTGACGCTTCATCGGCCATCGAATGTCGACCAGCGCGAGGGCTTTCTGAGTATTCTGGAAGGTCTCCAGGACCTGAGCCACGCCTGCACGATCATCTTTCCTGCACATCCCAGGACGCAGAAGAGAATTGCCGAATTCGGACTGGAGCGTTTCTTCCACTTTCAAAATGGAAGCCGGACGGATGATCACGCGGGAAGCCCTGGAAACATCCGCCTGGTGGGTCCGCTCGGATACATTGACTTCCTTTGCCTCATGGAACACGCGGCCGTGGTGGTGACGGACTCGGGCGGCATCCAGGAAGAGACGACCTGCCTTGGCGTTCCCTGCGTTACGGTTCGCGAGAATACCGAGCGGCCGGTGACGGCCGAGTTGGGCACGAATGTCCTCGCGGGAACGAGCGCGGAAGGGATTCGGCAAGCGACGCGACAACAACTCGAGTCGAAGACGAAGGGCACGGTTCCCGAGGCATGGGACGGCAGGAGCGCCGAGCGCATCCTGGACGTGATGTGCCGCGTGCTCGAACACCGGCTGCCGCTGGC
>JASHQQ010000254.1 GCA_030039035.1 Acidobacteriaceae bacterium
TCGGGCTGCGTGGTCGCAAACATAAACACAGCCCACTCTGGAGGCTCCTCAAGCGTCTTTAGGAGCGAATTCCAGGCCGCCTCCGTAATTTGATGAGCTTCGTCGAGGATCACTATTCGATACCGGCTCTTCATCGGGCGGCTTAGGATCTTCGAGGTTAGTAGCCTGGCGTCGTCGATGCCACGGTTCGTAGCGGCATCGATCTCTTCCACATCGAAGCTATGTGACTCCTCGAAGGCACTCACGTTCATTCGAGATGCCGCCGAAATCTCACGACAGCTATCGCATGCGCCGCAGGGCTCGGGGCTGGGACGGGCCGCGGTGCCAACCCCGGTGCGGCAGTTGAGGGCCATGGCCAGAATGCGCGCAATGGTGGTCTTGCCGATGCCCCGGTGCCCGGAGAAGATGTAGCCGTGCGCGATGCGATTCTGGCTCAGCGCGTTGAGCAGCGTGCGCGTGACGTGGTCCTGGCCGGCGACGTCGGCGAAGCGTTGCGGCCGGTATTTGCGGGCCAGAACCTGATAGGGCATCCGGGAAGCGCACCTCATCCCCGGCCGGTACCGATCCTTCCCGTGACCCGGCCGCGGTTTCTCCAAGGAGAGATTGTACCTTGGCGGTGCGAACCGGCTTCTGTCGCGGCGCGAGGATGGGGATGGATTCCAGGGGTTGCGCTACGCGGCCTGGGCGACGCAGGCAACCGCCCTGCTCCGGATCTCGAGGATTCCGTTGACCAGATTGACGAATGCGTTCAGGAGCGCGAGCGGCAGGAACCACACGGGAGTGAGGATCAGCGTCAACCACCAGACGCCTGCCAGGATGCAAACGGCGATCTCGATGAGCGCGGTGGATACGGTGACAAGCAGCAGGAAATACGAGCCAATGCTGAAAAGCCAAAGCCAGCCGCGTTGAGGCCTTTCCCACAAGAGGAGATGACGCAGGCGACGCCAGGTGCCGCGTCGCGTGGTTTCGGTGGCGGTCGGGCCGGATCGCGCAAGCCACGCGAGCTTCATATCGTAGTAGTTCGATGCGAGATTGGGGACCACGGCAGGCGCGGCGAGAATCGCGCACAGCAGGAGAAGGAAGACACAGGTGGCGGGGTCGGAGTAATCCTGATGCGCGAAGATCTGGGGGATGAACCAGATCACGGTGCCAAGATAGCTGAAACAGGCAATGTGAGCCGCCCACATCCCCTTGCCCTTCGGCTGGAAGCAGAGCAGGAAGCGTTCGCGAAACGTGCGCTTGAGCTGGCTCAGGCCGGATTCACCAGGCGCGGCCGATTCCAGGGCCTTCTCATTGATAAACGCCAGCCAGGCAAAGAGCGCGGCCGCGAGCAGGGCGCCAAGGAAGTTGGGCCAACGCAGCAGGAGAAAGTGCACGAAGCCGCCGGCCGAGAATCCATGGGCCTCGTGACTTGCCGCACTGGAAGCGCGCATGACGGGGAAGAACAAGGTTCCCAGCGCCATGAAATACAAGATGTGATGAATCCAGAGCCAGGGTGCGGCAGGAGGATAAAAGGGAAAGATGCGCAGGAGCAGGCTTCGTGGGCGCACGGGCGCCAACTCTCCGGCCTCGATCTGCAGCGCAAGCTCCACGCGGCGCAGATGAAGCTCGGCGAACTGGTCGATCTGGGGTTTCAGACGCGCGACGATCTCCCACGGTTCTCCATCGCAGCAAAACGACTTCAAATGCTCGCGCAGTTGCAGCGTGAAGGACGCCTCGCTGACCAGCCTGAGCCGCTCGCTGCGGCGATCGAAATCCTGGAAGCGGGAAAAGAGCCGGGTGATACTGAAGCCGGCTACGGAACTGGCGCTGGCGGCAATCAGCTTCGGCCAGGTATCGTTCCAGAAACTGGTCAGATGGGTAGGAACATCCCGAGCCGCGGTCTGGTAGACATTTCCGTCGGGTAGGAACATACTGCCTCGCTCGCTTTCCGGAACGAAGATCGTCGGGGAAGGACTGATTTCCGGGAGGGATTCGGGACAAGGGAATCCCACGGTGTGCCAAGGGTTCCCCGATTGGGATGGGATTCAGTCTGCCACGGTCGACGGGAAAGTCAAGGGGTTTTTGGCAAGTCCAGCGACTCACGTGGACAACCGGGTGAACGTCCGGTCCGGTTTTCCAGACGGCGAAGCTTCTTTCCGGAGGCCCTGTCTTTTTGAATTCGCCCCGAAGCGGCGATGCGGCGGCGGGTCTCCTCCTTCGAATACATCGTTCCGCGGCACCTGGGAGCGCCGCAGTTGCACAGGCACTCTTCTTCGCCGCCGTCGTAGAGGCAATAGTCGTAGGTGATCTCCGCGCCCGCAGGGATATTGCGGATCGCGGTGATCCACACGCGGCCGTCCACTTCTTCGGTTTCGCAGTTGGGCTGGCAACTGTGGTTGATGAACATGGCCATGGAGTGACCGTCGATGACGATCGAGCCGTCCCCGAGTCCAAAGAGGTAGGTGAGGGGCGCGTCCTTGTACAGTTCGTCGGCCTCGTCCTTGGTGATGCGCGGGCCGTCGTATTCGGTGACGCGCGTGCCTTTGCGGATGATCGTGGTGGTGTAACAGCCGGCGGCGTGAATGGCGGAAGAACGGATGATGAGTGCCATGCGATGTCGGGGGCAGTTGCCATTGGATGAGCCTGCGATGGAGCGGCTTTCCTCAGGGGCTGAATCCCCGAGCCCTGGAGTGCCAATTTCGTACGGGCTGAAGCCCCTACCCACCACCTGACCCGCTGCCGATGCTTCGCATCGTAGCATCGTTGGCGCGATAATGGGAGAGATGAGGTTGTGGATCGCAAAATCGTGCCTGCTGGCGGGATGCCTGGTTGCGGCGCCTGTTGTTTGCAGCGGCCAGCAGCAGCCGCCGAATAGCCCGAACCAGCCGAATCAGGGCCACCCGGCCGGCAATTCGCAGAAGCCGCCGTCGAACGCCAATCCGTTTCCCGAAGATACGAACAACGTTCCCGTGCTGCCGAATGCCAAAAGCGGGAACGAGCCCGAAACCGCGGAGCCCGCGGCAGGTCGCGTCCCGCTTCCGGGGCAGGATAACGATCCGGCGCGCAGCCCGGACGAACCGCCGGCGGGCGCAGCGGGTGAATCGGGCAATGAATCGAGTTCCGATGTTCCGGGTCTCGACAGCCTTCTGCCCAGGCCGGACGAAGATACAAAGTCAAAAACGCCAACGCCCGACTTCCACGAGACCGCATCCGATGACATCACCGTGGGCGAATACTATCTGGGCAGAAAAGACTGGAAGGCGGCGCTCTCGCGGTTCCAGTCCGCGCTCGTGCTCGCGCCGGAGAATGCCGAGGTCTACTGGGGCCTGGCCGAAAGCGATCGCCACCTGGGCGACTTTGCCGGCGCGCGAGTGAACTACCTCAAGGTCATGGAGTACGATCCCGGCAGCCGGCACTTCAAGGAAGCAGAAAAGGCGCTGAAGGAACCCGGGATCGCGAACGCGAAGCCTTCTGCTCCCGGAAAGGCGGCGGAGGGCTCGCCGCAATGATGCGGGAACGGGCCGGGCGAAGCCCGCGGGTTTCGCGCCTGCGCCGGGCAGCGGTCAGAACTGCGCCCACTGGCGATAGGCGTCGAGAATGCGCTCGCCCCAAAGAACATTCATGATTCCGCCGATGCAGAGGAAAGAGCCGAGAGGAATCTTCTTGAGCGCCCAGCCGCCGGCTTGTTTGCGGGTGGACGGAGCAGAGAGCAGAATGACCGCGAAAAGAGCGCCCAGCACCACGCCCAGCGCGAAGGCGAGCAGCGCGCTGATCAGTCCCAGCCACGCCGCGAGCAGGGCCATCAACTTGACGTCGCCCATCCCGACGCCCTCGCGGCGGCGAATGAGCCAGTAGATCAGGCGGATGAGCAGGATGAGGCATGCGGCCGCCAGGATTGCCACGAGCGCTCTTTCCAGCGTTGTGATCAGATTCTGCTGCCAGAACCAGTAGAGGCTTTGCAGAGCCGAGATGATCAGGTTGTAGACAATGCCCAGAGCAATGCCCGGCAGCGTAATCCAGTCCGGCAGCCAGAGGTTCTCGGCATCCAGGACGGCCAGCGCAACCAGAATCCAGCACAGGATGCAATCGCCAATGGCGATTGTCAGCGAATAGTTGAAGTCGTAGGGAAGCAGTCCCGAGCCGGAGATCTCCCCGAAGAACCTCCACGCCTCATGAGCCCACAAGGCGCCGATTGCCAACTCGACGATCGGATGCCGCCAGCCGATCGGGGCGCGGCAGGTGCGGCAGCGGCCGCGCAGCGCGATCCAGCTTGCCAGCGGAATATTCTCCCACCAGTGCAGCGTTCGGCCGCAACTTGCGCAGTACGAGCGCGGCTTGACCACGCTCATCCGGCGCGGCCACCGGTTCGCGCACACATTCAGAAAGCTGCCGAAGGCGAGGCCGGCAAGCGCGGCGAGAACCGTTCCCAGGACGCGAAGCATGCGGAAGGATGAGTATAAGGGTCGAGGGTCCAGGGTCCAGCGTTCAGGGGAGGGAACAGGGAACAGAGAACAGGGAACAGAGAACAGAGAACAGAGAACAGAGAACAGAGAACAGAGAACAGAGAACAGAGAACAGAGAACAGAGAACAGAAGGGAGATCAGAGATCAGTGACCGGAGATCAGAGTCGTTGCGCCATTTTCTGGTTGCGATCTTGCTGGCTTGCCGACGTGCCGATTCCGCGAACTCCGCTGACTTTGCTACGGCAAAACCAGGGAAGGTATGGCCTGTTTTCTGTCTTGCAGGGTCGCCGCTCCCAGGGGTCGCGGCGACTTGATTGCCTTGGCCTCGGTATACAGCATCTCTGGTTTTGCTATAGCGCCGCGGACTCCGCTGAGGCCGCTACTCCGCAAGCTCCGCTGACTCCGTTACCCCCGCAGCCAGTCCTTGGCTTTTTGAATCACTACATCGCGGCCCACGTCGGAGATCGCGTTGGTGAGTGGAATGCATTTGGGGCAGATCTCGACGCAGTTCTGCGCGTAACCGCACTCCTGAATGCCGCCGTCGCCGGCCAGCGCGCGCAGCCGCTCTTCCTTGAGCACCTCGCCGCTGGGGTGAGAGTTGAACAGCTTTACCTGCGCAATGGTTGCCGCGCCGACGAAGTTGGTGTTTTCATTGAACTGCGGGCAGACCTCCATGCAACAGCAGCAGGAGATGCAATTCGATAGCGGATAGCGCTCTTCCTGCTCCTGCGGAAACATACGCGGGCCGGAGCCGAGATCGTAGGTCCCATCAATCGGAACCCACGCTTTCACGGCTTTGAGATTCTGGAAAAGGACGGAGCGATCGACCTGCAGATCGCGGATGAGCGGGAACTTCGATAGTGGCTCGAGCCTGATGGGCTGTTCGAGATTGTCGACCAGCGCCGAGCAGGCCATGCGCGCGCGACCGTTGATGCGCATGGCGCAGGAGCCGCAGATCTCTTCGAGGCAGTTCGAGTCGTAAGTGATGGGGGTGGTCTCGCGGCCGTCCCTGGTGCGGGGGTTGGCGGCAATCTCCATCATGGCGGAGATGACGTTCATGCCGGTGCGCCATTCGAGCTCGAAGCTCTCCCACACGGCGGGCGCGTCGGGGCTGGCCTGGCGCCGGATTTCGAAGCTGACGGTTTTGGTGGGCATGATCTTCTTCGAATTCCCTCAGGGGCCAGAGCCCCATAATCTTTGCCTGCCGCTTTCGGCACGGCTGAAGCCGTGCCCCTTCAAAACCGTTTCAAGCCGCTGTCATTTCACGGCATCGTAACGGCGCGGGCGCGGCTTGATGAACTGCGTGTCAACGGCTTCAAACTCGAAGCGCGGGCCGGAAATGTCGCCGGTAAAGCTGGCTTTGGTGGTCTTCAGATACTTCTCGTCGTTGCGCTCGGGAAAATCGGGCTTATAGTGGGCGCCGCGCGATTCGTCGCGCAGGATGGCGCCCTGCACGACTGTCCGCGAGAGCTCGAGCATGTTGTAGAGCTGGCGCGCAAACGCGAAGCTGGTGTTGGCCCATTGGCTCTTGTCGCTCAGGTTCACGCGGTTGTAGCGGTCGAGCAGCTCGAGAATCTTCTCGTCGGCCTGCTTCAACCCCTTGTTGTAGCGGATCACCGTGGCATGCTCGGTCATGGTGGTACCCAACTCGCGCCACAACCGGAAGGGATTCTCGTTGCCTTCGTTGTGGATCAGCTCTTTATTGATCCCGGCCTGGCGCGCGATTTCGGCAGCGGCGCCACTGTCTCCCTCGACGGCAGGCGCACTCTTTGCGTACCTGAGCGAGTTCAGCCCGGCGACGAATCCGCCGTGGATGCAACTGACCAGCGAATTGGCGCCGAGGCGATTGGCGCCGTGGTACTGGTACTCGCACTCGCCCGCCGCAAAGAGGCCCGGGATATTGGTCATCTGGTCGTTGTCCACCCACACGCCGCCCATGGTGTAGTGCATGCCGGGAAAGATCTTCATCGGCACTTCGCGCGGGTCATCGCCGACGAATTTCTCGTAGATTTCGAGAATGCCCTCGAGCTTGCGGTTGAGCGTGGCGCGGTCGATGTGCGTGAGGTCGAGGTAGACCATGGCCTGGCCGTCGATGCCGAGGCCGAGCTCGTAGACCACTTTGTGAATGGCGCGCGTAGCCACGTCGCGAGGGACAAGATTGCCGTACTTCGGATACCACTCTTCGAGAAAGTAGAAGCGCTCTGACTCGGGAATCTGCTTGCCCTGCCGCTTGTCGCCCGGTTTTCGCGGCACCCACACGCGGCCGCCCTCGCCGCGGGCCGATTCCGACATGAGGCGCAGCTTGTCCTCGCCGGGAATCGACGTCGGGTGCACCTGGATGAACTCGCCGTTGGCGTAATACACGCCCTGCTGGTAGACCGCCGACTGCGCCGAGCCCGTGCACACGACGGAATTGGTGCTCTTGCCGAAGATGGCGCCGATTCCCCCGGTAGCAAGAATGACCGCATCTGCGGGAAATGCGCGCAGAGCCATGGATCGAAGGTCCATGGCGACGATGCCGCGGGCGACGCGCCTTGAGTCGACGACGGCGGATAGAAACTCCCAGCCTTCGTACTTATGGACCTTGCCCTCGGCTTCATAGCGGCGTACCTGCTCGTCGAGCGCGTAGAGCAGTTGCTGGCCGGTGGTGGCGCCGGCGAAGGCGGTGCGGTGGTACAGCGTGCCGCCGAAGCGGCGGAAGTCGAGCAGCCCTTCGGGGGTGCGATTGAAGGGCACGCCCATGCGATCGAGCAGATCGATAATCGCCGGCGCGGCTTCGCACATCGCCTTGACGGGCGTTTGGTTGGCGAGAAAGTCGCCGCCGTAGATGGTGTCGTCGAAGTGCTGGTCGGTGGTGTCGCCTTCGCCCTTCAGGTTCTTTGCGGCATTGATTCCGCCCTGCGCGCAGACCGAATGCGAGCGCTTGACCGGCACGATCGAAAACAGGTCTACCGTGCCGCCGGCTTCGGCGATCTTGATGACCGCGGAAAGTCCGGCAAGCCCTCCTCCAACCACGATGATTCCAGGTGCAGCCATTTTCCGCGGTGACCTTTCGTGCAAGACAGCCGACAGCTTACAGCCAACAGTTCACAGTTCAGCGTTCAAGGGATCAGCCGTCAGCTCTCAGCTTTCACCAGCAAAGCCAGAGGCGCGGCAGCCGCGAAACCCGGCGTGACCGGCGCGACGATGCTTATAGCGGGCGCAACGTCGTCCGGCGCGTTCCGGTATCCGGGGCCGACAAACGCCCAGATGCTGGCCAGTCCCATGACGGCGAGAATCACACCTCCGGCGGCGCAGACCCAGGCGAAGCGGCGACGCGCGGCCTCGCCGGGCGTGATGCCCCACTTGGCCGCGAAGAGCCACACACCGTAGGCAAAATGCCAGCAGACGGCGAGCATGGCAATGATGTAGACCGCCAGCATCCAGGGATTCAGCAACTCGACCTGCACTTTGTGAAACGCCGCCCCGGGATGTTCGGGCAGGCTTACACCCATGAACCGCTGGCGCAGCACGTGCTGAATGATGTAGACGAAGGCGATGAGCCCGGTGTAGCGCTGGGCCACGTACATCCAGTTACCCGCCCAGGGGTAATAGACCACATTGGATTGGCCGCGCAGCCAGATATAAACGCCGTAGACACCGTGATAGATGAGGGGAATGAAGATGAACGTCCACTCGAGAACGCGGACCAGCGGCAGCGAGTTGAGGAACCTGACCTGCTCGGCGTAGGCAGCCGGGCCCTTGAGGGCCTCGAAGTTCGAAACGATGTGCTCGATGAGAAACGCGCCGATGGGCACGATGCCCGAAAGCGAATGGAGCCTGCGCCAGATGAACGAGTAACCCTGACCGGCGCGCAGCGGTTGCACACCTCGGCTCATCTCGGGCGCGGCCGGTTGTTGTGCGGTGGCCATTCTTCTTCCAGGCTCCTCGTCGATCCGGATGCAAGCTGTATCAGATTAAGGTACGGAGAATCTGTGCTTTGTCCAATGAGCATTATTGGAGTCGCACGGGCGAAGCGTCAAGGCGCAGGCCGGGACTTCGCGACGAGAGGCGAGGTTTTTTGCCACGGGAATTTGTCTCTCCCACCCTTGCGGCAAAAACAAGGGCGCCGCAAGGATGTAGCACCCAGCCTGATTCAGGTGGGCATCACATCATCTTCGGCTGAGGCGACCACTGTGCCCTGGTGATAGAGGATGCGCCATCCGTCGCTCAACCGTTGCCAGATGGTAGCTCGCCGCGTGAGCCGGTCGACCTGCAAAAGCGTGTAGGTGAGCAGAAAAGAGTCGGCGCCGAGACGGCGGAGCGCGAAATCCGAACACAGCCAACCGGCGGAATCGGCGTCGCAGGGCGGGTTGGCGCCGAGGTTTTGCAGAATGAACTCGCGGCTGTAACGCCGGCCCGATGCGCCGACCTCCCAGAAATCCGGAGCCGTCGATTTCTCGAAATCCCTCAGCGTCGTTCCGAATCGCGCGGTATGGAAGATGGGTTCGCGGCGTCGCAGCTCTTCGAGGACGGGGAGCAGTTCCGGTTCGGTGTGCGTAAAGGGCAAGTCGGTCATGCGCCGATTGTAGGATCTCCCACCCGTTCGCCAGCAGAAGGCGAAACGGGTGGAGCAGCCCAGACTCGCGGAACGCGTCGGGAAACGCGGCGAGGATCGTTAACCAACCGTTCCTGTTTCGCGTTCTTTCCTATGGACATTGAAAAGGGAGAATGATAGCTTCTATGCAATGTGCAAAGGAGAAGGCGGTGGATGAGAAGAAATCCGAGGTCCTGCAGGGAACGCTGGACCTGATGGTTTTGAAGACCCTGTACGCTATGGGTCCGCTGCACGGATTCGGCATCGCGCGGCGCATCGAGCAATTGAGCGAAGACGTGCTGCAGCTCAACGAGGGAACCGTATATACGTCGCTGCTCCGGCTGCAGCAGCAGGGCTGGATCAAGTCCGCCTGGGGCGCGTCGGAAAACAACCGCCGAGCCCGCTTCTACTCGATCACCAAGCAGGGCCAGAAACAGCTTGAGCGCGAGACGCAGAACTGGGAGCGATTTGCCGGGGTTGTCGGACGCGTGCTGCGGCTGGAAAGGCAGGGCTGAGCTCAAGATGCGACCGATTCGGATTTTTCTTTCCCGCATTCGCGAGTTTTTTAGCGAACGCCGCGCCAACCGCGAGTTCGACGCCGAATTGCACGAGCATCTGCGCCTGCTCGCCGAGCGATTCGAGCAAAAAGGCATGTCGCCGAAGGACGCCGCGGACGCCGCGCGGCGCCAGTTCGGCAACGCCGCGCTGGTGCAGCAGCGCCAGCGCGAAGCTCGGACGTATCTCTCGCCTGGAGAGCTTTGGCGTGACGCGCGATTCGGTGCCCGCATGCTGCGCAAGCATCCTGGCTCCACGGCGGGAGTTGTCATCGCGCTGGCGCTGGGCATCGGCATGAACACCTGCGTCTTCACCTTCGTGAATACGCTGCTGCTGCGCCCGCCGGCGAAAGTCAAATCTCCTGGAGAATTGCGCGAACTTTGGGAGAGATCCAATCATTCCTCCGGACTCGGCGGGTATCTGCCCCTCTCCTATGCGGATTACGCGTACTTTCGCGACCACGTGCGTTCCTTTTCGGGGTTGATGGCCTTCGACGGCGACTCGGAAGCCGTGCTTTGGAATCGCTCCGGCCAGGGGGACGTCGTCCGCGCGGAGTTCGTTTCCGGCAACCTCTTTTCCGTCGCCGGCGTTGACATCCCGCTCGGACGCGCCTTCACGCCGCAGGACGATCAGCCCGGCAACCCGCGGCCGCTGGTGATTCTCAACAACAGCTTCTGGCGCCAGCGTCTCGCTGCCGACCCGGCCATCGTGGGCAAGACGATGATGCTGAACGGCATCGAATTCACGGTAATCGGCGTTGCACCGCCCGGCTTCGTCGGCCTGGTTGCCCCCGAAGTCCCCGATTTCTGGACGCCGCTCTCCATGGTCGAGCGCACTTTGCACGATCCCGGCAGAATGAGCAACAGGAACAGTTACTGGCTCCTCGCCGAAGGCCGCCTCGCGCCCGGCGCAAGCACCCGAAGCGCCGAGGCAGAGGCAAGCGTGCTGGCGCGAGAGATCGAAGCCACGCACCCTGATACCAACAAGGACCTCGGCGCCGCTCTTTTCGCCGTGGGACCATTGCCGGGGCCGGCGCGCGGATATGTTGCCGCCTTCACCGGTTTGCTGATGATCGTGTTTGGCCTCGTGCTCGTCATTGCGTGCGCCAATGCCGCCGGTCTCATGATGGTCAAAGGCTCCGGCCGGGCGCGGGAGATGGCCATCCGTTCCGCGCTCGGCGCCGGTCGCGGCCGGCTCATTCGCCAGATGACGGTGGAGAGCCTTCTGCTTTCCCTTCTCGCCGCTTGTGCCGCCATCGCTTTTGCCGCGGCTACATCACGCGCCTTGCTGCGGCTGGTCCCCTCGAACATGCCGCTATCGATTCACGTGCCTGTCGATCTTCGCGTGCTCGTGTTCACCTTTGCGGTTGCATTGCTCACCGGAATCGCTTTCGGCGCCCTGCCGGCTCTGCGCGGCACTCGCGTCGATCCGGTGCACGTCCTCAAGGAAGAACTGCAGGCCGGCGGCTACCGCAGCTCCCGAATGCGCAATATCCTGATCACCGGTCAGGTGACCGTCTGCGCGCTTCTTCTCTTCGGTTCCACGCTCTGCGTCCGCAGCCTGCTCAACGCCAATTCCATCAATCCCGGGTTTGAAACCCGCAACATCGCTACCGCGCAGCTCGATCCCGGAAGCCTCGGCTACTCCGACGCCAAGGTGAAGTTGTTTTATCGCGATCTGACGGCCCGGATGCGCGCCCTGCCCGGCGTCTCCTCGGTCAGCTTCGTGAATCACCTGCCGCTGGACGCGGCACGCGAGGACACGGGTGTGATTCCTTTCGGTTCGACGCAATCGAAGGAATCCGCGCTTCCCGTCGACGTATTCCGCGTCGCGCCGGAGTACTTTTCCACCATGGGCATTCCCATGCTGCGCGGCCGCGATTTTACTCCGGAAGAATCCGATCGCAACGACGACGTGATTGTGATCAATGACACGCTGGCCGTGAAGTTGTGGCCTGGCCAGGACCCGATCGGCCAGAAGGTCAAAGTTGGCGATGCGAAGACCGCGAGCGAAGTCATCGGCGTGGTGCGCACCGGCAAGTACCGCACGCTTGGCGAGCAGCCCGTCCCGGTTCTCTTCCGGCTGACCATGCCCGCTCAGCGGGTCATCGTTGTGCGGACCCTGGCGCGACCGGACGCGGCTCTCGATTGGATCCGCCGCGAGACCCAGGCCGTCGATCGCAACATGGCCGCCACGCAACTTCAGACCATCGCCGATTTCATGTCCTTCCCGCTCTTTCCGGCGCGCGCTACCGGCCTTCTGCTCGGCGCCGCCGGCGTCCTCGCTCTCGTTCTCACATGGATCGGCCTTTTCGGCGTCATCTCCTCCTCCGTCGCGCAACGAACGCGCGAGATCGGCGTGCGCATGGCGATGGGAGCCCGGCGGACCGATGTGCTGAAGCTGGTGATCCGGCAGGGAATGATCGTCACCGCGATCGGGCTGGCGATCGGGATCGGCTGCGGACTGGCCGCAGCGCGGCTGCTCCGTGCGCTGCTTTATGGAATCCGGCCCGACGATCCGGCGACGCTTGCCGGCGTCCTTGTCGGATTGGCAGCCGCGGCGATGCTGGCCTGTTATCTTCCTGCGCGAAGAGCCATGCGCGTGGACCCGATGGCGGCTTTGCGCTACGAATAGCCTGTCTTTACCTTGCGCGAGGAGTGAGCGGTTCGTCGGGTATCGACCGTCGGGCGTTTTACCCGGTGTATCGGGAATTCGCTGCGGGGTCAGCCTGACCTTCGCCGTACGCATCGACCTGAGAGCCGCTCCTGCCTTCCTTTGAAGGGTTCCTGCCGTCCGTTCCGAGCCGGGCAGCCGCATTCCACGAAAATTAATTTACCCGACAAGAAACGAAACCGCCTCGTCTCCCCACTATTCGGCAAAACCCAAGGAGGTTCCGATGTCCCCCCGAGACAAGCGGCAGCCGGATCCGGCTGACCAGACCACTGCGCCGGAACTCAACAATCCAAATTTCCAGGTTGTGCTGAAGGCTCTGCTCGGAGCGTATCAGCCCATCCTCGAACAGCAACTGAACCTCGCCAAAAATCCGCAGCAGCTTCAAAAGGAGGCGAGCGTCCCTCCCAACTGTGCCGACGAGTTCGCCGAGGCCGACGCACTCTTCGGCAAGTTTCTCAACGACGACATTGCCCGGCGCCTGATTCCGGAGAAAAACCGCGAACAGGTCGGCGCCATCGAAAACCTGGCCTGGTGCCTGAGGAATATCCGCTGTTGCCTCATCTTCGGTTGGCTCGTCTGTCGCGGCCCGCGCACCTTCAGGGCGTGGGCATATTACGTGTATCAGTACTGGCTGTGCGTGCGGCAGGCGGTGGGCACGCCTGTGGCCAATCCTCCCACTGAAGCCGAACGCGCCGATTTCACCACCCTGATCGAGTCTCTGGCCACGGCGTACAAACCATATCTCACCGACCAGTTGGCCAGCGTGGAGTTTCCCGCCGGAATCCCCGACGAAATCCTGAACGGAACCATCGACTGCTTCGAGGGCCAGCAAGATACCTGCGCGATCTTCGATCGGCTGCTTACCACCGAAGCCGCGCAGGCGCTGCTCGGCAAGGAGGCATTTGCGACGAGCAGCCAGCAGCCGAACTTCTGGCTCTGCCGCTGCTGGTGCCTGTGCTCGCTGTGCTTTGGCTGCTGCCTGGCGCGGGCAAGATCGTTCATCGACGTGGTCTGGTGCCTCGTCTACTATTTTCGCTGCCTCGAGAACTGTTTCCGTCCGTTGACCTGCGAACTGAGCGCGCCCACAGGCTGCGTGCAGGAACAGGCATTTCCCAACGTGGGCATCTTTCGCGGAGTGCAGATCTTCGGCACGGCAACCGGATTCGACTGCGACCACTACATCCTGCAGTGGCGGCAGAACGGCATCGGGCCGTGGCAGAGCGGAAGCATCGTCTATCCGGGCGGCGCCTCTCAGGGCTCGTGTGGCGTGATCGGCGGGCTTCTCGGGTACCTGTCCACATTCCCCATGGTCGCCGCGGGACTGGTCGAAATCCAGCTCTGCGTCTATGCAAGCGATCCCGGCGTGGCGCCGTGCTGCACCACGATCGACTTCGAGTTGAACCGCAATCTGGTCTGGATCGAGGGCATCGAGGGCATCGACGCGGCCACGCCGCCGGGCGTTTTTGATCCCACGGCGCAGCTTGTCGATGGAAGCGGAACCGTCCGCTCTTTCGGCACCGCACTGCGGGTCTTCGGCTCGGCGGTGGTGGGCGGCTGCAGCGGCCAGTCCATCAAGAGATACACGCTGAGCTACCAGCAAGGTTTCACCACCACGACTGCCGGCGCGTGGACGCAGTTCTGGGAAGTGGATTACAACACGCCGTACCAGATCGACACCAACCTGAACAGCATCTTCATGCAGGCGCTGACGAGCCAGTGGGAAGAAATGGACTTTTCGTCCTTCGATCCGTTTCCCACGCCACACTGGGTCTGCTCGGTGGTGGGCGACTACCTGCAGCAGGCCTACTGGAGCACGCAGAACCCCGTCGGCGGATACGCGGTGCAGTATCCCAGCCCGCCGGTCTCTTGCGGCGAAGCGCCCAGCAGCACGTGGAATTCGACCCCGCTGGCGCTGCCCAACTGCCAGAGCGGCAAATACACGCTCCGCCTAACCGTGGAAGACACGCTGGGGAACAAGACCGACAATCTGCGCCAGGTGTGGTTCGACAACAAGAACATCTACGGCAGCATTGCGCAACTCGGGTCGTTCGCCCAATGCGCCACGATCGACCTGTCGGCATTCGCCGGCTCGTCGGCAGACTGTTCCGTGCCGTGGCCGGCGCCGCTGACGGGCATCGCCTACGACGAGTACATCCTCGAAGGCACATTCTCGGTTCCGAGCGACAACTTCGGCGGCTACTCGCTGCAGATCATGAAGGCCGGCGGCGGATGGCACAGCCTGCCCATACCTGGTCCGGGCTCGCCTCCATGGTCCGGCCCGTTCGTCGGCACGTCGCGCGTGGGCGACCCGGGTACGCGTTGCCCCACGGCAGTGCCGCCTCCGGGGCCCATTCCGCCGCTGACCAACGGCATTCTGGCGCTGATCGACATGAGGCGCCTGGATGCGGTCTGCAACACCAATCCCGCCGACGCCGACCTGGTGCTGCAACGGGGCGAGTGCTGCGGATTCATCGTGTACCTTTCGGTGTGGGATACCTCTATCTGCCCGAGCCTGCCCGATGGCCGGCACGAAGTGGATGTGGAGTTCCCGTTCTGTATCTGCAACGATCTTCCGCCTGTGGGTGCGTCGTAGGGAAGGCGGAAAGCCGTTAATTCCCGGAGAGGCAGCCGATGGACGCTCTGAGCCTCTCGATTCGATTCGTTCTGGCCGTTCTCGCCGTTTGGCGGGTGACTCACCTGCTGGCCAGCGAGGACGGTCCGGGCGACATCGTCGTGAAACTTCGCGCACTGCTGGGCCAGAACTGGCTGGGCAAGCTGATGGATTGCTTTTACTGCCTCAGCCTCTGGATTGCGGCGCCTGCCGCGCTGTTCGTGACGCGGAAGCCGGTCGACTGGTTGGTGACCTGGCTCGCCCTGAGCGGGGCAGCGTGTTTGCTGGAAAGACCGGGGCGCGAGCCGGGTGCGGTGGCGCCGGTGTTGCCGCAAGAGGAAGGAGATTCAACCGATGTGCTGCGGTCAGAAACGAGCGGAGCTGAAGAAAAGTTTGCCGGCCTCGAACCATCGGGCCGCGGATTCAGGGATAACTAGTTTTTCGCCGCGGCAGTTCAGCGTCTCTCCATCTGCCCGCGGCGCGAAGAGTCCTGTGCAAATCCCCGCGCCGGGACGGACTTCCGGTTTCTCGCCGGGTGTCGCCATTCATCTCGCACCGGGGGTACCAGGCTCGACAACCTCCACGATCCGGTACACCGAGAGCTCCCCCATTCGCCTCCGCGGACCGGTGACCGGGCAGCGGTACGAATTCTCCAGGTCGAATGCGGTGCAATCGATCGACGCCAGAGACGCTTCGTCGCTCCTGCAGAGCGGCTTTTTTCGCCGTGCCTGATTGCCGCGTAACTCCCTGATACAAATCGGCCGATACAAATCGGACCGTGAATTCCTGATCCATCCATCCGTGTCTTTCCGCAACATTGGAGAAAAAGCTGCGTCTATTCAATTGCCTGGGATCTTGAATTCCGCTCCCGACAGAGCCCGACAGAGCGTTTCGTCAGGAGCGGCGCGGGATTCTTCCAATGGGCGCCCGGATTATTCATTTTGGCTTGGACGACTGTCACCGCGTTCCGGTTTTGAAGTGCGCGGGGTACTCCATCGCGGATTGCCAGTCGATTGCGCAGCTTCGCACCGCATTGGAGTCAACGCAAGAGGCAGGCGCGGTGGTGATGACGCGGATCGAAGATCTCGCGCCGCGATTTGCCATCTCGATCACGCGGGCGACCTCGGCAGCGCCCATGGTGCTCTTTCCGGGCCGCGCCTCCAGCATCCTCGAACCCGAATTCGATCTGGTAGTTCCCGCTCTTACGCCACCCGAGCAGTGGTTGAGCGAAATGGCCGCGTTGATCGATCGAAGCTTCGCGATTCGCGCGCACTCCCAGGTGGTCAGGGCTCAATCGGCGTTGCTTCGTCAGGAGACCGATCGGGCGATCCGGAAGTCTCAACTGGAACGGATGCGATCGCGCACGGAGTGCGCGAAGAATCGGGAAATCTCCGGCGTAGTCGACAGCGACGCAGTTTCGGAAGTCCACCGCGACGCGGATGGAGAGGATCACGGCAATTCCTGAGTTGCCGTAGCCTTTCGGATTCGTTGCAGGGTCGCCGCTCCTTCCACGCCGGCGACGAAGGCCTGTCACTGGGGACCCTGGCTTGGGGTCGCGTCGGCTTGGGCCCAGCGGCTTCGGGACACGATCGCTCAGGAATTACGATAGCCCGGCTGAGAGACACCGGCGGCCGAGCCCATTTACTCGTAGCGCAGCGCCACCATGGGATCAACCCGGGTGGCACGCAGCGCCGGTACGAGCACCGCGACACATGCGACTGCCAGAAGCAGGATCGCGGCGCCGCCGAGGGCCATCGGGTCGGCGGGACGCACCGCGAACAACATGCCGGCGATGTAGCGCGTCAGGAAAAAGGCCGCCACCAGGCCGATCCCAAGGCCGGAGACGATTGTCCCCAGTCCGCGCCCCATCATGAGCTGCAACACCTCGTTGCGTCCCGCGCCCAGCGCCATGCGCACGCCGATCTCCTGCTGACTCTGCGCGACAACGTACGATGTGACGCCGTAGATGCCGACCGCAGCCAAAGCGAGCGCCAGGCACGCGAAGACGGCGAGCAGGATCAACGCCAGCCGCCGGCGCGCGACCGACTCACCCATCACCTCGGTCATGGTGCGGACGCGGTAAACGGGCAGATCGGGATCGATCGACGTAATCTCGCGCTGGATCGTCGGAGCGAAGCTCATCGGGTTGCCCGACGTGAGGATGGCCAGCGTCATGTCGCTCCGGGGAATCTGGTCCTCGGGGAAGTACGCCTCGACGCGGGAGCGCGCTTCCAGTGTGCGATTGCGGACATGATTCACGACGCCGACCACTGTCCTCCAGGGAGACGTCGCGCTGGAACCCCCAAAATGAATGCGCCTTCCGATCGGATCCTGATTTGGCCAGTAAGTTTGCGCGAGGGACTCATCCACGATGGCGACCAGCGGAGCCGTACCCGAATCCCGGCTATCGAAGTAGCGGCCCCGGATCAGGGAAATGCCCATTGCTTTGAAGTAATCCGGCGTAACGACTCTCTGGTCTGCTTCGGGCGACGTAGTCTCTTTGGGAACCGATTGGGAATCGATGGTCAGCGTGCCCGAAGCGTTCTGGCCGCCCAACGGAATGAGCAGGACGGCTCCGGCGGATTGCACTCCGGGCAGTTTCTGAATCCGACCGAGCAGCTCGTTGTAGAAGCCGCGCACCTGTTCCGGCTTGCTGTACTGCGCGTCGGGAAGCGCGACGCGCATGGTCAGCACGTTCTCGGGGCGAAAGCCCGGGTCTACCTTGAGAATCTGCTCGAAGCTGCGCATCAGCAGTCCCGCGCCGGCCAGCAGCACCAGCGAGAGAGCGGTCTCTCCCATCACCAGGGCGCGGCGCAGGCGCCGCGACTGGCTGCTGCCGGTGCTGCGGTTGCTCTTGAGAACGGCCCAGTTCCGCGAGCTCATGGCCTGCAATGCAGGCGCAAATCCAAAGAGAATTCCTGTGACGACGGCGACCGCCAGCATGACGGCCAGCGCGCGTCCGTCGATGCCTGTGCCGACGGCGCGCGGCAAGGATTTGGCAGCGATGGCAACCAGCCCGCGTAGAGCCAACGGCGTGAGAGCCAGACCCGCCAATCCGCCAAAGAGCGCGAGAATCACGCTTTCGGTAAGCAGTTGCCGCGCCAGCCGCCAGCCGCTGGCGCCCAGCGCCATGCGCACGCCGATCTCCTGCTGGCGCTCGGAAGAGCGCACGAGCAGAAGATTGGCGACGTTGGCGCAGGCGATCAGCAGCACCAGACCGACCGCGGCCATCAGCACCCACAAAGATGTCTTCACATCGCCGACGGTCTCTTCAAGAAGCGGATGCAGGATGATTCCGAAGCCGTATTTCTCGTAAGGGTACGACCGGTGCTCCTCGATCATGGTTCTGCCCACGCGATCCATGTCGTCCTGCACCTGTGCCAGCGAAAGCCCCGGCTTGATGCGGCCGAGCACTTCAAGCCCGTGGTTGCCGCGGTTGTTCTCGCCCAGTTCGTCCGGAGTAAAGGCCCGCGGCCCCCATATCTCGCTCTCGTCCGGGTAGGCAAACCCCTTCGGCATTACACCGACGATCGTGTACGGCACGCCGTCGACGCGGACGGTCGTTCCGATCACGTCCCGATCTGCGGCGAAGGCCCGTTGCCAAAGCCCGTGGCTCAGGATCACCTCGTGCTCGCGCCCGGGCTTCGCTTCTTCAGGCAGGAAATTGCGGCCGAGCATGGGTTGCGCTCCGATCATGGGAAAGAGATTCGGAGAGATGGCCGCTCCGACGACGCGCTGCGGACTGCCCTTGGCGCCGAGATTGAACGAGCCGGTGTCGATTGCGGCAAGCTCTGAGAAACTGCGATTGAGAGCGAGGATGTCGTGGAACTCCGGCACGGAAACCCAGTTCTGGTCGTTGGGCTGGCCAATGCCGACAAACCGGGTCCAAACCTTGACCAGTTGTTCCGGATGGCTGTAGGGCAAAGGACGCAGCAGCACCGCATCGAGCACGCTGAAGATAGCAGCGTTGGCGCCGATGCCGAGGGCCAGCGTGATCACGACGACGAGGGTGAATCCCGGTCTCTTTCTCATCTGGCGCAGGGCAAATCGCACATCCTGGAACAGGACTTTCATCGATGACCTCCGGGCAAGGGCCGTGATGCCGGCCGGTATTCACAATCGTGTTCGGGGAAGGTTGCGCGGAAAAAGCACAGGTTCCACCTGGAGGAAAGGGCAACTCACGGGCCAAACCAATTGCGTCGCAGCCAATTGAAAACAAAGCGGGATTGAATGGCATCGCGTTTTGCAGTTTGTCCATTCGCTGGGCCAATCGACCGAAAACGGACAGCGGTTTCGGGCACGACGGCTGAAGCGTGACGCCGGCTTTCCCTGCGGAGCCCTCTCAATCTGCCGGAGCGGGCCGTTCCAGCGTCTGCTCGGCCGCCCGCGCTTTGGCGGCGGCCCGCAAAGCCTCGCGACGACGCTTCAAGGTAGCCTCCGCGCCGGAAGTCGACATCACCACGCTCTCGATGTGCTTGCAGAACTCCGGCTCTCCGCTCGACGTGCGCAGCTCGGCAAGAAACGGCTGAATCTTGCCAAGTGTGGCGAAGATTTCGCCGTGCGCCGCGCAAAACGCATCGGCGTCGATGGCTCCCGTCGTCACCAGGGAAGAAGCCATATCCCAATAGCTGATCACCATGCGAAATGCGGCGTTGTGCTCGCCGCTCGCCAACGCCGTCAGCTCGCTGAAGCTCTCCGGATTGAATTCGAGCACGAACCATGATCGGGCTGCCCGCAACAAAGGCTCGCGGCGAAGGTCGAATAATTGCAGATTCAACTGCGCGCTTTCAAAGGGCGTGGGCATGGCAATCCTCGCTGTCTCAATTCAGGTGGGTTCACGGCGCCGGATTGAGCATCGGCAGCAGCGAACGCAGCGCCCGCCCGCGATGGCTGAGCGAGAGCTTGGTTTCGACACTGATTTCGGCCATGCTCTGGCCGAGATCCGGCAAATAGAAGAGAGGGTCGTAACCAAAGCCGCCGGTGCCGCGCGGCGAGTCCAGGATGAGTCCGTCCACGGCGCCTTCGGAAGTGTGCAGCGGCTCGCCATCGCGCGCCACCACCAGAACGCAGCGGTAGCGCGCGGTGCGCTGCGCGGATGGAATTCCGGCCAGACGCTGCAGCAGCACCATGTTGTTCCACACGTCGGTATTGTCATTGGCGTCAGGCGAGTCGAACATGCCGGCATCGGCGGCGTAGCGCGCGGAGCGGACGCCGGGCGCGCCATGGAGCGCATCCACCTCCAGGCCGGAGTCGTCCGCAAGCACCAGCTCGCCAGGCGCAAACCGCGAGTAGTAGACCGCCTTCAGCGTTGCATTGGCCTCAAAGGTCTCACCGTTCTCCTCTGGTGCGGCCATGAGCGAAAGACCGGGCAAGGGCACAAGCTGGATTGCGCGCGCGTCGGCAGCCACGCGAAAATCGCGCAGCTTTCCCTGGCTCGTGGTTGCCACAAATAGCCGCAGGGCCATGCAGCAAGTTTAGCGGAACTTTGCAAGAAGACGGCTTGAGGACGCACAATGGACACGCTTCGCAAATGAGGTCTTCAACGCAATGAATGCCCGTAATCGGCGCACTTTAGCCGTATTCTGTTTGATTGCTCTTACCCGTGTTCCCTTTGTGACCGCTCAAGGTCCGGCGGAGCTGCGGGTGGACAATCTCTCGAACCCGCTTGGCATTGACGATCCGGCGCCGAAGTTTTCCTGGCAGCTGGACGATGCTTCGCGTGGGGCGAAACAGACGGCTTACCAGGTGGAGGTTGCCGCAAGCCCAGGCGAACTCGGCTCCGGGAAGGCTGACCTTTGGTCAAGCGGCCGTGTCGCATCCGGCCAATCGCTCAATGTTCGCTACAGCGGTCCGACACTGAGGTCTTCGACGCGCTACTACTGGCGGGTGACGATTTGGGGTGCGGATGGCAATCCGTACGATTCGAGCGAGCCGGCGTGGTTTGAAACGGGTCTGATGAATCGGGATGCGTGGAAGGCGGACTGGATCGGTTATGAAACCGCCGAAGAAGCGGCAGTGCGGCACGCGCCGGCGCAGTGGATCGTCAGCCCCGAAGCGTCCACGCTGGCGAAAAAGAAATCGTTGCCGGAGCGGTTTGCGTATCGGGACGTCATTCACATCGACAAGGCTGTGAAGGCTGCTGCGCTTTTTGCCACAGCGCAGGATACGGCAGCTGCCTGGATCGACGGCGCGCAGGTTCTGGAGGCGGCGCCGTTTCCCGCGTGGCATCAAATGCCGTGGAAGAAATTCATGCGCGCGGATGTGACGGCCAAGCTGACGCAGGGTGACAACACGCTGGCGCTCGAATCCGTGCTGTACACGGAGCCGAGCGACGGTCCGGCGCCTCCGGCAATTGCCACGTTGTACGTGGAATATACCGACGGAAGCACCAAAACTTTTTCTACCAGCTCCGCATGGAAGACGGCTATTCATCCGCCCGACGGCTGGCAGCAGCCGGACTTTGACGATTCCGCGTGGAAGACCGCAGTAGCCTTTCAGCCGCCGGGCGGACCGATGGCCGCGCCGCTGGGGCATCCGTGGATTCCCGATTCGGTTAAAGTGCTTCGCCACACGTTCAATGTCGTCAGTCCGATTAAGTCGGCGCGGATCTACTCGACGGCACTGGGCGAATACGAGTTGTTTCTGAATGGCAAGCGCGTGAGCGAGGACTACTTCGCGCCCGGCTGGACGGATTACCGCGAACGCGTGGTGTACCAAACCTACGATGTGACGCCCCTGCTTGTGGAGGGCCAGAACGCGATCGGAGCGCTGCTGGCGCCGGGGTGGTATGAGACGCCGCTCGAGTGGTATCAGCAAC